>NZ_JBIPKH010000003.1:0-219606 GCF_044068625.1 Desulfurivibrio modestus | reverse complement strand
CACCAGCAATAGACTACGGCCGCCGACCTCGACCCGCTCGATGGCCGGGACCTCCAGGCCGGCCAGCCCGGCCAGTTTCAGGCCCGCCTCTTCCAGGGCCACAAAAAGCTCGGGATGGGGATCACGGATCGAACTGAATTTTGCCAGCCAGTGGCGGCCATCCTTGGCGGTCAGCACTTTGGGCCGGGCCCCGCCGGCGGAACTGCCGCAGGCCAGCAGGCGCCGCAGCTCCGCCGCCTCGGTATCAAGATCGCTTTCATGGCGGGCGGCCTCGGCCAGGACCCGGGTAATCTCGGCAAAGTCGATGCTGGCGTCGGCCGGTGAGGGCCGCCGCCGCTCCGCTTCCAGGTAGAGCAGCCTCCCCAGACCGCCGTTGCCCAAGGCCGCCAGCAGATGGGCCCCGGCGAAACGCTGCCGATGAATCCCGGCCCGTTTGGCCAGGATGATCCGCCCCCAGCCGTCGGGCAGGGAATCCTGAAACACCCCGTGGAGCCCGCTCTCCCGATCACTGGCGCCATAAACCTCATCGGCCAGGGGCAGATGGACCGGATCCAGGGGGTAGGCCTCGGGCCGGGCCAGGTAGCCTTGATCATAGCGGAAGAAACCTTCCCGGCCGCCGGGATGCCTAAGGTTGCGCCCCAACAGTCGGCCCACCGGCACCACCTCCCCCCCCGGCATCACCGCCCGGACGTAAAGGTGCAGCTCGTCGGCTATCGCCTTACCCGGGTCTTTTCCAGCCATGCCTCTTCCTTGCGCTTGCGATCATACTCCTCAAAGGGGTCCACCGGAACCTGGAGCAGCTTCTCCCAGGGGCGGGCCACCCCCAGCAACTCGGCCAGGGCCAGCCAGGTCTCGATGGCCACGGAACCGGCGCCGCGCTCCATGGCCCGCACCGTATCCACCGAAACTCCCAACCGGACAGCCACGTCCCGTTGCCGGAGTTTGCGCTCGATCCGCAGCCGACGATAAAGCATCCCCAACTGGCGCAAATAGTGCCCTCTCTCCTCGTTCATAAGACAGATTATAAGCAGTTTTATGGTAAAAAAACAAGAATAAAAAAGGTTTAAAACAGTTTTATCGCAAGATATCCCCTCTCTTGGCTTTTTAGCTTGCCAACCAGAAAACCTCCCTCCTATAGTGGCGGTTGGCCGCACCGCCTCACCAAGAAGAAAGAGCCATGACCGGCTGGGCAAAAAACGGGGCGGCCCAGCCCCCAACCGTAAGCCCGGTCCTCGACTTAACCACCCACTTGACACCAAAGAAAATCAGCGGAGGAACAACCCCCATGGCCATTTCCCGAAAAATGCTCGCCTTTGCCGAACGCTCTTCCTGGATCCGCAAGATGTTTGAAGAGGGGGCCAGGCTCAAGGCTCAGCATGGAGCCGGTAATGTCTGCGACTTCAGCCTGGGCAATCCCGACCTGCCGCCGCCCCCCCGCTTCAGCGAGGTGCTGCGAGAAGTGGCCGGCGCGGAAGGCCCCGGCGCCCACAGCTACATGCCCAACGGCGGTTACCCCACGGTGCGGGCCGCGGTGGCCGCCCAGATCTCCCGGGAACAGGAACTGACGGTGGGCGAGGGGGAGATGCTGATGACCTGCGGCGCCGCCGGCGGCCTCAACGTGGTCCTGAAAGCGCTGCTGGACCCCGGCGATGAAGTGATCATCCTGGCCCCCTTCTTTGTCGAATACAACTTTTACGTGGACAACCACGGCGGCACCAGCAAGGTGGTCAACACCCGCGATGATTTCAGCCTGGACCTGGAGGCGGTGGCGGCGGCGATAGGCTCCGCCACCAAGGCGATCATCATCAACAGCCCCAACAACCCCACCGGCCAGATCTACTCGGCGGCGGAGCTTAAGGGACTGGCGGAAATTCTGGAACGGGCCGACCAGCCCATCTACCTGATCGCCGACGAACCCTATCGCAAGATCGTTTACGACGGCCATTCGGTGCCCAGTGTTTTCAAAGCTTATCGTAACAGTCTGGTGGTCTCCTCCTACTCCAAGGACCTCTCCCTGCCGGGGGAGCGCATCGGCTATATCGCCGTCCATCCCGAGATCGTCGACAAAAAAGCGCTGATCGACGCCATGACCCTGGCCAACCGCATTCTGGGTTTCGTCAACGCCCCGGCCCTGATGCAGAAGGTGGTCGCCCAATTGCAGGGGGTGACGGTGGACACCAGCATCTACACCCGTCGCCGCCAGCTCTTCTGCCAGGTGTTGCGCGAGGCGGGCTACCAGTTCGTGCCCCCCAAGGGGGCCTTCTACCTCTTCCCCAAATCCCCCCTGGCCGATGACGCCCGGTTTGTCGGCCTGCTGGCCGAGCAGAAGATCCTGGGGGTACCGGGCCGCGGCTTCGGTCTGCCTGGTTATTTCCGCCTGGCTTTCTGCGTCGGGGACGAAGTGATCGCCCGCTCGGCCCCCGGGTTCGCCGCCGCGCTGGCGGCGGCGACAAAGCTGGCGGCCTGACGAGCCCCGGCACCGGACCCCAGGATTATTTTAAGGGCGCAGGAGATATACCTGTAAGGGGGTCGCCCGACCAACTCCCGCTCCACCACCCGGACGATCCGGGAAGGTGATAGCAAAACCGGCGTGCCTGACCAGTACCAGATTTTCCGCCGCAATCCGTCGGCCTAAGGGATCCTGTTCCCCACCGGCCAACGAAGCGCTTGTCAACGAAAAAATCTGCATCTATAGTTGGAGTTATGGACCACTCCACCAGCAAGGCTACCAGCAAAATGGACCGGGCCGGGCTGAACCCCGTTGCCACCTACCGGGTGCAGTTGCGAGCGGAGTTCGGCTTTGCCGCCGCCGCCGAGCTGGTGCCCTACCTGGCCGAGCTGGGGGTCAGTCATCTTTATACCTCGCCCTGCCTGCAGGCCGCCGCCGGCAGCAGCCATGGTTATGATGTGGTCGATCCCGGTCGGGTCAACACCGAACTGGGCGGCGAGCGGCAGCACCGCCGCCTGCAGCGGGTGCTGCGTCGGGCCGGCCTGGGCCGGGTTATCGACCTGGTGCCCAACCATATGGCCATTGCCGGGCGGCAGAATCCCTGGTGGTGGGATGTGCTGGAAAACGGCCCTTCCAGCCCCTGGGCCGCCTTCTTCGACGTGGACTGGGAATCCTCGGAGGATCGCTGGCCCAACAAGGTGCTGCTGCCGGTGCTGGGCGACCACTACGGCCGGGTGCTGGAGGCTGGAGAACTGCGGCTGGCCCAGGCCGACGGCGCCTTTACCCTCCATTACCACGAGCACACCTTTCCCATCGATCCGGCCAGCCTGGCCGGGCTGCTGACCGCCGCCGCCGAGGCCTGCAGCTCCGAGCTGCTGGGGTTTATCGCCGATTCCTGCGCCCGTCTGCCCCGGCCGACGGTGAGCGGTCGCCGGACCGTCAACCGCCGCCACCGGGACAAGATGGTGATCCAGCAACTGCTGGCCCGCCTCTGCCGCCACCCTCCGACCCCGGAGCAGGAGCACGGCGGCCACCTGCCCCCCGGATCCACTCCCAATGATCGCTTACTGTCCCCCCGGGCGGCCATCGCCGCCGAGGTGGCGCGACTCAACCGCGACCCCGACGCCCTGGACGCCCTGCTCGATAACCAGAACTACCGCCTGGCCCTCTGGCGCACCGCCGGCCGTGATCTTGGTTATCGCCGTTTCTTCGATATCAACTCCCTGGCCGGCTTGCGGATCGAAAACGAGGAGGTCTTCGCCGCCACCCACGCCCTGCCCCTGGCCTGGGTGCGGGAGGGCAGCGTCCAGGGGCTAAGGATCGACCATCCCGACGGCCTGCGCGATCCGGCCGAGTATTGCCGCCGTTTGCGCCAACAGTGTCCCGAGGCCCTGATCTGGCTGGAAAAGATTCTCGAGCCGGGCGAGGAGCTGCCCGCCGACTGGCCGGTCAACGGCACCACCGGCTACGACTTTATCAATCTGGTGGGCGGCCTGCTGATCGATCCGGCCGGCGAAGCCGAGCTGACCGCGTTTTACCGTGAGTTCACCGGCGAGAGCGCCGATTTTCCGGCCCTGGCCCGGGAGTGCAAGCGCCAGGTGATCACCGAGCTGCTGGGCAGCGAGTTGAACCGGCTCACCGCCCTGCTGGTGGCGGTCTGCGAGCGCCATCGCCGCCATCGCGACTACACCCGCCACGAACTGCACGAGGCCCTGCGCCAGTTGGCCGCCAACTTCCCCGTTTACCGCAGCTATGTGAGCATTCAGCCGACGACTAAGGGCAAAAGCGACAAGACCCGGCGGCTGGCGAGCAAAACGGATCGCCACCATATCCGCCAGGCGGTGGCGGCGACCGACAATCCCGAACTGGACCCCGAACTGCTGCGTTTTCTGGGCAAAATCCTGGGCCTGGAGCTCGGCGGCGAACTGGAGGGTGAGTTGGCCCTGCGCTTCCAGCAGTTCACCGGCCCGGCCATGGCCAAGGGGGTGGAGGATACCGCCTTTTACCGCCACCACCGGCTGCTCTGCTTAAACGAGGTGGGGGGCGATCCCGGCCGTTTCGGGGTACTGCCGGCGGAATTTCACCGCCGGGCCGCCGAGGCCCTGGCCCGCCGACCCTTGAGCATGCTGGCCGGCAGCACCCACGATACCAAGCGGGGCGAGGATTGCCGGGCCCGGCTGGCCCTGCTCAGCGAGATTCCGACCCGCTGGCGGCGACTGGTGGCCCGCTGGTCGCGGCAGCATAAAAAATATCGCCGCGAGGGCCTGCCCGAGGCCAACGTGGAGTATTTTATCTATCAGACCCTGGTGGGGGCCTGGCCCCTGACGAAAGAGCGGCTGACCCCCTACCTGGAAAAGGCCCTGCGGGAGGCCAAACTCCGCACCTCCTGGACCCGGCCCGACTCCGGCTACGAGAAGGCGGTGCGGGAGTTCGCCCTGACCCTGCTGGCCGATGAGCGTTTCCGGGCCGAGCTGGAGCAGTTTCTGGCCCCCCTGATCCCGGCCGGGCGGATCAACGGGCTGAGCCAGACCCTGCTGCGGCTGGTTTACCCCGGGGTGCCCGACATCTACCAGGGCTCCGAGTTGTGGGACTTAAGCCTGGTGGACCCGGACAACCGCCGGCCGGTGGATTTCGCCCACCGGCAAAGGCTGCTGGCCCGGTTGCCCACGCTAAACCCCGAGCAGATCATGGCCCGGATGGATGAGGGGCTACCCAAGCTCTGGCTGCTGCGCCAGGGCCTGCATCTGCGGCGGCGGCGCAGCGAGCTGTTCGGGTCCCGGGGCGGTTACCGGCCGCTGAATGCCACCGGCAAAAAGGGGCAACACCTGGTGGCCTGCCTGCGCGGCGAGGCGGTGATCGCCCTGGCCCCCCGCCTGGTGCTGGGCCTGCGCGGCGCCTGGCGGGATACCCGCCTGACCCTGCCCCCCGGCAGCTGGCACAACCTGCTGACCGGCGAAGATTTTGTCGGCGGCCCCCGCCGGGTGGCGGCACTGCTGGGCTGTTTCCCGGTGGGTTTGCTGGAAAAACAGCCGACTTGACCCGCCCCCGCCATTGGCATATACTGCCAATGGAATTGAAGTTTTCAGTAAGCAGCAAACAAAGCGGAGGTGCGCCATGCCCACACGAAATGTGGTCTTAACCACTCATCAAAGTCTTTTTGTGGAAAAACTTGTCAACTCCGGGCGTTACCAGAATGCCAGCGAAGTGCTGCGCGAAGCCCTGCGGCTCATCGAGTGGCGGGAAAAGGAGAATGAGGCCAGGCTGGCCGCATTGCGCGAAGCGGCCCAAGCCGGGGTAGCCGATATGGAAGCCGGCCGCTACCGCACCTTTACCGATCACGACCGGCTGCATGGGCACCTCGCCTCGCTGGCCGAACAGGCAACCGGAACCCGATGAGTCGACCCTGGATTATCCGGCTGACCCGGGCGGCCGAAGACGATTTTCAGCAAATTATCCGCTGGACCGCCGCCAACTTCGGCCGGCGGCAAGCCGGAACATACGCCAGGACCCTGGCAACAGCCATTGAGGCTTTGCGCGGTGGGCCGAATATCGTCGGCGCCCGGCCCCGCGAGGAGATCGGGCCCGGCATCCATACTCTCCATGTCGCCCGACGGGGGCGGCGCGGTCGTCATTTTGTCGTTTTCCGAGCCTCCCGGACTGAACAGTTCATTGATGTTTTGAGATTGCTCCATGATGGCATGGATCTTCAACAGCATCTACCCCCGGAAACTCCGCCGGAGAAGTGATGAAACCTCCTTGCCGACCAACAGCCGTCGCCCTTGCCTCCGGAGACGGTCCCTGCCGGGTCTGGGCGCCCAAAGCCGAAAAGGTGGAGCTGCTCAGCGGTGGGCGACGGCAGGCGATGGCCGCCGAGGCGGGCGGCTGGTGGCGGGCAGTGGAATCGCCGAAACATGGCGAGGATTACGCCCTGCTGCTGGACGGCCAGGGGCCCTTTCCCGACCCCCGCTCCCCCTGGCAGCCCGACGGGATCGACGGACCCTCCCGCCGGCTGGATCACGACCGTTTTGCCTGGCACGACCGGGGCTGGCAGGCCCCGCCCCTGGCGGCGGCGGTGATCTACGAACTCCATATCGGCACCTTCACCCCCCAGGGCACCTTTACGGCAGCGATCGAACGGCTGGATCATCTGCTGGAGCTGGGCATCACCCATCTCGAACTGATGCCGGTGGCGGAGTTTTCCGGGGCCCGGGGCTGGGGCTACGACGGGGTCGATCTCTACGCCCCCCATCACGCTTACGGCTCTCCGGAAGAGCTGAAAACCCTGGTGGATGCCTGCCATGGCCGGGGCCTGGCGGTGCTGCTGGATGTGGTTTACAACCACCTGGGGCCGGCCGGCAACTACCTGGGCCGTTTCGGCCCCTACTTCACCGACCGTTACCGGACCCCGTGGGGGGAGGCGGTCAATTTCGACGGGCCGGAGAGCGAGCCGGTTCGCCGCTTCTTCATCGACAACGCCCTGATGTGGCTGCGGGATTACCATTGCGACGGCCTGCGACTGGACGCGGTGCATGCCATCTTCGACAGCTCGGCCCACCATTTTCTCGAACAGTTGACTGCCGAGGTCAAAGAGCTGGAAGCGGCGCTGGGCCGCCATCTGGTGGTGATCGCCGAAAGCGACCTCAACGATCCCCGGCTGGTGCGCCCCCCGGCGGCCGGGGGTTATGGCCTGGACGCCATGTGGAACGAAGATTTCCACCACGCGCTGCATAGCGCCCTGACCGGCGAAAGCCAGGGTTATTACGCCGATTTCGGCGGTCTGGCGCCGCTGGCCAAGGTTTTGGGCCGGGGCCAGGTTTACGACGGCTGCTACTCGGCTTATCGCCGCCGCCGCCATGGCCGGCCGGCCGCCGATCTCAGCGGCCATCGGCAGGTGGCCTGCCTCCAAAACCATGACCAGGTGGGCAACCGGGCCCAAGGCGAGCGGCTCTCGCAACTGCTCAACCGGGAGCAGCTCAAGCTGGGGGCGGCCCTGCTGCTGACCGCCCCCTTTGTTCCCCTGCTCTTCCAGGGCGAGGAGTGGGGGGCTGCCACCCCCTTCCTCTATTTCACCGCCCATGATGATCCCGAGCTGGCGGCGGCGGTGCGCCATGGCCGCCGGCGGGAGTTCGCCGCCTTCGGTTGGCAGCCGGAGGAGATCCCCGATCCCCAGGACCCGATCACCTTTGCCGCCTCCAAACTCGACTGGTCGGAACCGACCGGCGAACAACAGGCTGAACTACTGGCCTGGTACCGCCGGTTGATCCGGCTGCGGCGAACCACGCCGGCCCTCAATGACGGCCGCCTGGACCGGCTGCGGGTCGATTTCTCCCACGAGCAACAGTGGCTGCGCCTGCAACGCGGTCCGCTGACCCTGCTCTGCAACTTCGCCGCCCAACCCCGCCGCCTTCCCCTGCCCGCGCCGGCCGCCCGCCACCGCCTGCTGCTGGCCTCGCACCCCGCCTGCACCCTTGCCGATGACACCTGCACCCTGCCCGGGTACGGCACGGCCATCCTGACATCTTCACCTTGACATCTTCGGCAGCCAAATCCCATACTGGAAGGAACCGCCAAAGGAGGCCGCCCATGAACCAAGCCGAACCCTTTTCCCTTAAAGACTGCGCCCTGATCGCCATCGCCACCGGCCGCAAGGCCGTTACCTTAAGTGAATTGCGCGATCACATCTGCGAAGTCTCCGCCGACAGCATCTATCACCACTTCTGGAGCGGGCTGCTGGGGGCCCGTTTTGAAGAGCGGGAGTTCAACAACGATTTCGCCTCCTGGTGCCGCCATCACCTGCGGGAGCCGGTGCTGGCCGAGCAGCTGTCGGTGATCGATCCGGTGGAGCTGCGCGATATGGAGGAGTTGCGCCGGGAGCTGCTGGATTGCATCGAGACGCGGCTGGACAGCAGCGAGTCCGTTCACTGGTTGCGGGCCTCCCGCCCTTTCGAGTTTCTGCGTTCGCAACTGGTGATCTTCGACACCGGCAAACGCTTGACCCAGCCGGAGGAGCTGGCGGCGGTGCTGCCGGAATCGGCCACCGGCACCATCTTCTACCACTTTATCGACGCCCGCCGCCGCCTGGCCGATGGCTCCGACGATTTCCGCTTCTGGCTGGCCGGGTTCGGCGAGCATTACGCCGAACTGGGACGGCGGCTGGCCGCCATCGACCCCTTTTTCTCCAGCCTCAGCCAGGTACGCGCTGAGATGGCCCGGATCTGTCAACAGTGCCAGGAGGAAAGCCAATGAGCGGTTTACTGCAAGCCTATGCCGAAGTGGCGGGCCAGGACGCCATCTCCCAGCTGGAGCAGCTGACCCGGCCGCTTAAGGGGATGAAGGTGGTCCATGTCAACTCCACCAAGGTGGGGGGCGGAGTGGCGGAGATCCTGGAAAAACTGGTGCCGCTGAGCAATGAGCTGGGGCTGGAGACCCGCTGGGAGGTGATCAGCGGCAACCAGGAATTTTACCAGTGTACCAAGGCGATGCACAATGGCCTGCAGGGCCAGACCTCTCCCCTTTCCTCGGCGATGATGGCCGCCTATCAACAGACCAACGAGGAGAACGCCGAAAAACTGCGCCCCCTGCTGGAGGAAGCGGAGGTGGTCTTTATCCACGATCCCCAACCGGCAGCCCTGATGCAATTCTGCCCCAACCGGCGGGGGCGCTGGGTCTGGCGCTGCCATATCGACGCCAGCCGCCCCTACCGGCCGGTCTGGCGCTATATCCGCCAACAGGTGGCCGATTATGATGCCAGCGTCTTCTCGCTGCCCGATTTCGCCCAGGCCCTGCCCCACCCGGAATATATCATCCCCCCCAGCATCGACCCGCTGAGTGAGAAGAATATCGAGTTGCCGGAGCAGGAAATCACCGGGGTTCGACGGCAATTTGAGCTGGACCCCGACCGGCCCCTGCTGCTCCAGGTTTCCCGGTTCGACCGCTTCAAGGACCCGGTGGGGGTGATCGAGGCCCATCGCCTGGCCCGTAAATTCTCCCCCGGTCTGCAGCTGGTGCTGGCCGGGGGCACCGCCGACGACGACCCCGAAGGGGAGGCGGTGCTGCAGGAGGTCCGGGCCGCCGCCGGGGATGATCCCGATATCAAGGTACTGCTGCTACCCCCCGACGCCCACCGTACCATCAACGCCCTGCAGCGGGCCGCCGACATCGTGATCCAGAAATCGACCAAGGAAGGGTTCGGGCTGACGGTAACCGAGGGGCTGTGGAAGGGTAAACCGGTGATCGGCGGCGACACCGGCGGCATCCGCCTGCAGGTGGTCAACTACCACACCGGTTTTCTGGTCAGCACTCCGGAAGGCGCCGCCCTGCGGATCCGCTATCTGCTCCATCGCCGGGACCGGATGGCCGAAATGGGGGCCAAGGCCCACCAGTTTGTCCGGGAAAATTTCCTGCTGACCCGCCACCTGCGCGAATATCTCACCCTGATTGTCGGCCTGCTCCACGGAGCCAAATACCGGATTGAGCTTTAAGCGCCAGCGGCTGATCCTGGAAGGTGACGAAAGATGATAAAGCAGCAAATCACGACCTGGCCGGGCCGGCCCTACCCCCTGGGGGCTACCTGGGATGGGCTGGGGGTCAACTTTTCCCTCTTTTCGGAAAATGCCAGTAAGGTTGAATTATGCCTCTTTGACCCGCAGGGACGACAGCTCCACGCCATCAACCTGCGGGAGCAGACCGACCAGGTCTGGCACTGCTACCTCCCCCAGGCCCGGCCCGGCTGGCTGTACGCCTATCGGGCCCATGGCCCTTACGCCCCTGAAAAAGGGCATCGTTTCAACCCGGCCAAGCTGCTGCTGGACCCTTATGCCAAGGATCTGGCCGGCCAGTTACGCTGGCATGATGCCCTGTTCGGCTATCGGGTCGGGGGCTCCAAGGAAGACTTGGGGCTCGATCGGCGGGACAGCGCCCGCTATCTCCCCAAATGCCGAGTGATCGATCCCTCCTTTACCTGGGGCGACGATCGCCCGCCGGCCGTCCCCTGGCATGACACGGTGATTTACGAGCTGCATGTCAAGGGTTTTACCAGCCTGCACCCCCAAATCCCCGAGCATCAGCGGGGCACCTATGCCGCCCTGGCCAGCGAACCGGTAATCGACTATCTGCAACGCCTGGGGATCACGGCGGTGGAGCTACTACCGGTCCACGCCCTGGTGGATGAGCGGCATCTGGTGGAAAAGGGGCTGCGCAACTACTGGGGATATAACAGCATCGGTTTTTTCGCCCCGGATCAGCGCTACAGCGCCGGCAACGGCGTCAACGAGTTCAAGAGCATGGTCAAGGCGTTCCACAACGCCGGGATCGAGGTGATCCTCGACGTGGTGTACAACCATACCGCCGAGGGCAGCCATCTGGGCCCCACCCTCTCCTTCCGGGGCATCGACAACCGGGCTTACTACCGCCTGGAGCCGGACAATCCGCGTTATTACCGGGACTACACCGGCTGCGGCAACACCCTCAACATGCAGCACCCCCGGGTGTTGCAGTTGATCATGGACAGCCTGCGCTACTGGGTGTTGGAGATGCATGTGGACGGTTTCCGCTTCGACCTGGCCTCGGCCCTGGCCCGGGAACTGCATGAGGTGGACCGTTTGGGAGCCTTTTTCGATATCATTCATCAGGATCCGATACTCTCCCAGGTAAAGCTGATCGCCGAGCCCTGGGATCTGGGGGAAGGCGGCTACCAGGTGGGCAATTTCCCGGTGGGTTGGACCGAATGGAACGGCCGCTACCGGGACGAGGTCCGCTCCTACTGGCAAGGAGAGGGGGGAAAGATCGGGGATCTGGCCTACCGGCTCACCGGCTCCAGCGATCTGTACGAACAGGGGGGCCGCAGGCCTTACGCCAGCATCAACTTCGTCACCTGTCACGACGGTTTCACCCTCCGCGACCTGGTAAGCTACAACGACAAGCACAACGAGGCCAACGGCGAGGAGAACCGTGACGGCGAAAGCCACAACCGCAGCTGGAACTGCGGCGCCGAAGGCCCCAGCGACGATCCCGGGATCAACGACCTGCGGGCCCGCCAGCAACGTAACCTGCTGGCCACCCTGCTCCTTTCCCAGGGCGTACCCATGCTGAATGCCGGGGATGAGCTGGGCCGCACCCAGCAGGGCAACAACAACGCTTACTGCCAGGATAACGAGATAAGCTGGCTGAACTGGGAGCTGACGGAAGAACAGGGCCGCCTGCTGGCCTTCACCCGCCGCCTGATCCTGCTGAACAAGCGGCACCGGGTGTTCCGGCGGCGCCGTTTTTTTCAGGGCCGCCAGCTGAAAGGCTCCGGGATCAAGGATATCGTCTGGCTGACTCCATCCGGCAGCGAGATGAGCGATGAACAGTGGAGTCAGGATTTTGCCCGCTGCCTGGGGCTCTTTCTGGCCGGTCAGGCCATGGCCGAGGAGGATGAGCGAGGACGACCGGTGGTGGATGACTCATTCCTGCTGCTGCTCAACGCCCACCACGAGGAGATCTCTTTCACCCTCCCCGACCTGCCCCCAGCCAAACTCTGGCAGGTGGAAATGGATACCTTCTGGCCCGGCGGCGACGAGCCGGCCTCCGGGCGCTTCCTGCAACCGGGGGAAAGCTTTCCCCTGGCCCCCAGGTCCATGACCCTGCTGGTGGCTCTGCCCCGGCTCAATTCGACCAAACGGGACCTGCCACCCCTGCCCTGACCTGCCGAGGCGGGCCGTCTTACAATTTTGCAATTACCGGAAGGCCGCCAAACCAAAACGTGACAAAATTGCAACTTCGCCCCCCCGGCCTCCGCCAGCCCTCCCTCCCAATCCCCACCAATATCCACCTGTTATAACAGACAAAAAGCTAAAAGCAGTGGTTCTGGCACAGATCGTGTAGTGCTCACCCGCCAAGCCAGCGTCCCGGCACGCACCGCAGCAGTGGTGTCGGTCCTGAAAAATCAATTTCACCACAGGGAGCAGAAAAAATGAAAGTAAAAGGTTATCTTAAGGGAATCGCTTTGGGCCTGATGGGCTGTGGGATCGTCGCCACCGGCGCCATGGCCGCCGATGATGAGGCCTATGCCGAATTTACGGTGGACAGCTACAGCCAGTATATCTGGCGCGGCTACGCCTTCAGCCGCAACAGTGTGGTGGTGCAACCCTCCATGACCATGGGTTGGCGGGGCTTTTCCGCCAATATCTGGGGCAACCTGGACACCGACCCCTGGGGTGGGGAGAAGGCCACCTGGAACGAAACCGATCTCACCCTGGCCTACGACTGGGAGCTGGCCGATTTTGCCTTCAGCACCGGCTACATCTACTACGGCCTGGAGGGCGCGGACGACTCCCAGGAGATCTATCTGGGGGCCACCTACGACACCCTGCTGGAGCCGACCCTCACCGTCTATCGGGATTTCGCCTCCTACCCCGGCTGGTACGTCACCCTGGGCATCGGCCACAGCCTGCCCCTGGGGGGCGACCTGAGCCTGGATCTGGCGGCCCAGGCCAGCTATGTGAACAGTGATGATTACAAGGCCATGCACGACGGCCTGCTCTCCGCCTCCATCTCGGTGCCGGTGGGCGACAATTTCACCATCACCCCGATCATCTCCTACTCCTTTGCCCTCAGCAGCAAAGCCAAGGATGAGTTGCGAGCCGCCAACCTGGCCGCCATCGACAAGGAGAAGTCGGAGTTCGTCTATGGCGGAATTTCGCTGGGCCTGGCCTTCTAAGCCGATCAGGAGAGGCGATTGCGGTAATCTTCGTAGCTGAAGCGGCGGACCACCTCCAGCTGGTCAGCGGCGGGATCGTAGATGGCGATGCTGGGCAGGCGCACCCCGTTGAAGGTGGTGTTCTTGACCATGGTGTAGTGGGCCATATCGCCGAAGATCAGCCGCTGACCAGGTTGGAGGGGCTGGGGAAACGAATAGTCACCGATGATGTCGCCGGCCAGGCAACTCAGGCCCCCCAGGCGGTAGGTATGGGGATACTGGCCCGGCTCACCGGCCCCGAAGAGGTGAGGCCGGTAGGGCATCTCCAGCACATCGGGCATATGGGTGGCCGCCGAAGTGTCGAGGATGGCGATCTTAATCTCGTTTTCAACAATGTCGAGCACGGTGGCCACCAGCACCCCGATATTGAGGGCGATCGCCTCCCCCGGCTCCAGGTAAACCTGGACCCCGTAACGCTGCCGAGCATCGTCGATCAACCGGCAGAGCAGGTCGAGATCATAGTCGGGCCGGGTGATATGGTGGCCGCCGCCCAGGTTGAGCCACTTCATCCCCGCCATGAACTCCCCGAACTTTTCGTGGAAGGCGGCCAGGGTACCGGCTAGGGCGTCGGCATTTTGCTCGCAGAGGGCGTGAAAGTGCAGGCCGCTGATCCCCGCCAGCAGTTCCGGTCGGAACTGTTCCCGGGTGACCCCCAGCCGGGAGTAGCGGCCACAGGGGTTGTAGAGATCGACCTCCACCTCGGAGTACTGGGGGTTGACCCGAATGCCGCAGGAGATGGGACGGGGACAGGCGGCCACCCGCTCCCGGAACTGTTGCCACTGGTTAAAGGAGTTGAAGACCAGATGATCGGCGTAGCCCAGCATCTCGGCGAACTCGTCCTCCCGGTAGGCCGGGCAGTAAACATGAACCTCACCGCCGAACTCCTCGCGGGCCAGCCGGGCCTCATCCAGGGAGCTGGCGGTGGCCCCGGGCAAAACCTGCCGGATCTGACCAAAGAGCCGCCACATGGCAAAGCCCTTGAAGGCCAGGATGATTTTGGCCCCGGTCCGCTGCTGGACCAAATCGAGCTTGGCCAGATTGGCCGCCAGCTTGCCGGTGTCACAGACGTAGCAAGGGCTGGGCGCCCGCCCGGCAAAGGGAAATTCCGCGCTGGTCATGATTAAACCGGCAACTCCCGCACTTCCCAGGGCAAGCCGTGGAGATTGAGCTTTTCCATGAAGGGATCAGGGTCGAGCTGCTCCATATTGAACACCCCGGCCTTTTTCCAGTGACCCTGCAGAATCATCATCGCCCCGATCATCGCCGGCACCCCGGTGGTGTAGGAGATCGCCTGGCTGCCCACCTCACGGTAGCACTCCTCGTGATCGCAGATATTGTAGATGTAGATCTTGCGGGGCTTGCCATCCTTGACCCCTTCCATCACGTTGCCGATACAGGTCTTGCCCTTGGTCCGCGGCCCCAAAGAGGCGGGATCGGGCAGCAGTGCCTTAAGGAACTGGATCGGCACAATCTCGCGACCCTGGAACATTACCGGCTCGATGCCGGTCATCCCCACGTTCTGCAGCACTTCCAGATGTTTGAGGTAGTTGTCGGAAAAGGTCATCCAGAAGCGGATTCTTTTCAATCCCTTGATATTCTTGACCAGGGATTCCAGTTCCTCATGGTACATCAGATAGGCGTTTTTGGGACCGATCTGGGGAAAATCAAAGCTCTGCTTAATGCTCAGCGGCTCGGTCTCCCGCCACTGCCCCTCCTCCCAGTAGCGCCCCTTGGCGGTCACCTCCCGGATATTGATCTCGGGATTGAAGTTGGTGGCAAAGGGATGGCCATGATCGCCGGCGTTGGCATCAAGGATGTCGATGTAATGGATCTCATCGAAATAGTGTTTGGCGGCGTAGGCGGCATAAACGTTGGTCACCCCCGGATCGAAGCCGCTGCCCAGCAGGGCCATCAGGTTTTGGGCCTTGAAGCGGTCATGGTAGGGCCATTGCCAGGAGTAGCTGAACTTGGCCTCGTCGGGGGGTTCATAGTTGGCGGTGTCGAGATAATCGACCCCGCACTCCAGGCAGGCGTCCATAATGGTCAAATCCTGGTAGGGCAAGGCCAGGTTGAGGACCAGCTCCGGCTTGACCCGGTTGATCAGGGCCACCAGCTCCGGCACCCGATCGGCATCGACCCGGGCCACCTCGATCTGACGGCCGGTACGTTCCTTGATCGAGGCGGCAATGGCCTCACATTTGCTCACCGTGCGGCTGGCCAGCACGATCTCCGTGAAAACCTCCGGCACCTGGGCGCATTTATGGGCCACCACGCCGCCCACCCCACCGGCTCCAATAATCAAAACCTTGGCCATTTTATTCCCTCTTCATGCTTGACGGGTTAACTATGGTATGCTAAATAAACCGCTTCGCGGCTTGACCGGTTCGCGAAGGGCCGTTAGCTCAACTGGTAGAGCAACTGACTCTTAATCAGTAGGTTTGGGGTTCGAGCCCCCGACGGCCCACCAGTAAAATCAAGGGGTTACGATTAATTTCGTAACCCCTTTTTTCATGCCCGGAACCTCGGCCCGGCCAAACCCCAACCCGCCGGAGCTAAAAGGCAAATCCGGTCTCCAGAAATGGTCCGCCCACCTTGAAGTCGGCCTCAACCCCACTGGCATCGATCTTGATATCCTGCTGCCGCCAACCGCCGGCCATATAAAGCGGACCATAGGCCTGAACCTTCAGCCGAGCCAGCAGATCGACATAACGGTTGCTGCTGTAAGAGATGGCCCGCCCTTCCAGCTCCAGAGCAAACCGCTTCCCCGGGGTAATCTGCACCCCCACATAAACCATCGGCACCGCCAGGCTGGTACTGTAGGCGTAGCTGTCATTACCCTGCCGCACAACAGCGTCCACCTCAAGAAACCGCACGTTGATCCCCAGATCGACATTGACCGTACCCAGGGTGGCCAAACCCAGCACCGGCACCCCGTAATAGAGGGCCACATCGTAATGATCCAGCTTGGATTCCGAGGTAAAGGGAATATCGGCGGCGAAGGTCCGATCACCAAAGGTGAAGGTGGTGGCCTTGCTGCCGGTCCCGGAAAACTCCATGGGGGTGGCCATCAAGTAAATATTGGGGATAATCAAGGGCATATCGATCTTGACCCGCCCGGTGGGGCGAAATTCCTTGCCGTAGCCGGCATCACGCTCCAGGTCCAGACGGTCCCCGACCCCGACGGCCTCATAGCTGATATAACCCGAGGGATCCTGCCACCAGCCCCCCACCGCCACCTCCAACCCAAGGGCATGGGCGGCTCCAGGCGAAACCAGCAGGGCCAGGGCCAACAAAATTGTACGCAGGTATTTCATGGCTTACTCTCCGTGGTTAACGGGAATCATCGGCGGAGGGCAACAGGGTTACCACCCGATTGCCCCGGGTTTGTTTGGCATCATACAACGCCTTGTCGGCGCAGTCGAGCAGAAGACGGGGATAAGTTCCAGGCCGGGGAGTGGTGGCGGAAACTCCGAAACAGACCGTGAGGTATTCGCTGACTGGGGAGTGGAGATGGGGAATGGCCGCCCCGGCCACCAGGTCCATGGCCCGCTGGGCGATCCTGCCGGCCCCCTCGGCATCGGCCCCCGAGAGAACAAAGACAAACTCCTCGCCACCGAAACGGGCCACCAGATCCCCGGGACGATTGACCGCCTGCTGAAAGAGCGCCGCCACCTGTTTCAACACATCATCGCCCTGGAGATGGCCATAGATATCGTTGTAGAGTTTGAAGAAGTCGATATCGGCCAGGCAGACCGCTATCGACCAGCCATCGCGCTGGCAGCGCCGCCACTCCCGGTCGAGAAACTCATCGAAGCAGCGGCGGTTGGCGATCCCGGTCAGACCATCCACCATGGCCATGCGCCGCAGGCGCTGGTTGGCCTGCTCCAACTCCCGGGTCAAAGCCAGCCGGCGATCCATCTCCTCCTTTAAGCGCAGGGCCGACTTCACCCGGGCGCAGAGCTCCACCCTCTTCACCGGCTTGTGGAGATAGTCCATGGCCCCGATCTCGAACACGGCCCGCAGATTGCTGTCGGTGTTGGCCGCCGTGACCATGATGATGGGGATATCCCGCAGGACCTCCACCCCCTTGAGGCGGCGACAAACCTCAATGCCATCCAGCCCGGGCATGACGATATCCAGCAGGATCAGGTCAAGATCGAGGTGATCCAAAGGCTCCCCGCCCCCATCGGCATCCAGGCCGAAAAAGGCAAAGACCGCAGCGGCTCCGTCCGCTTCGTAAATCGCGCCATAGCCGCAGCCAGCCAGCATTCGCCGCAACAGAATGCGGCTTTCCGGCGCATCATCAACAATCAGTATCGAGCCCTTACCCATTCCGCAACCCTCGTCGCCAACCGCTCAGAACCTCACCATCAAAAAATCAGGAAACCGCGTTTTTTATACCACGCGGCAGAGAAACCCTGTCAAGATAAAGTCGCATCGCCGCCAGGGCGGCCGCGGCCGCCTCCTTGTCCGGCTCTCCGCCGGCCTCCTCCAACTCGGCGGCCAGCGAGCTTAACCGCTCAAAGCCGTAGCCCCCGCCGCTGCCCTTCAGGGTATGGGCCAGCAGCCGGACCTGCTCCCAGTCGTCCCGGCTCAGGGCCGTTTCGATGCCATTCAAATCGTCGGCCACCTTGCGCAGGTAATCGGGAACAAGATCAGTGATAAAATCCTCCACCGCCAAGGTCTCGGGGGCGTCAGCAGTTTTCTTCCCGCCCTTGGTCGGCAAGTAGCGGTTAACCGCCCGCAGAAAATCACCCAGCTTGATCGGCTTGACCAGGTGGGAGTCGCAGCCGGCCTCCCGACTCTTGCGGATATCTTCTTGAAAGGCGTGGGCCGTCAGGGCCAGAATCGGGGTGCGGGGCCGGCCCAGGCGCTCCTCCCAGGCCCGAATGGCCCGGGTGGCCGCATAGCCGTCCATCTCCGGCATCTGGATATCCATCAGCACCAGATCATAGCGGCCATGCATCATCTTTTCCACCGCTTCATAGCCGTTGGCCGCAAGGTCCAGGCGATGGCCGGTCCCTTTCAGGTAGGCGCTGAAGAGTAGTCGGTTATCCGGCGAATCCTCGGCCAGCAGAATATCCAGCCGCCCCGATTCTGACCCGTTGCTCGACTTAAGCTCTTGGGTCGGGGCCGGCTCCCGGCCACCCAAGACCTCCGCCCCTTGAAAGGAGAGGGGCAGTTCCACCGTGAAAATACTGCCCTCCCCCTCCCGGCTGACCAGACCAATCCGCCCCCCCATCAGGTGCACCAGCTTCCGGGAGATCGCCAGTCCCAGGCCGGTGCCGCCATAACGGCGGGTGGTGGAGGAATCGGCCTGGGCAAAATCCTCGAAAACCAACTCCTGTTTCTCCGGGGCGATCCCGATCCCGGTGTCCTTGACCATAAAACGGAAAAGCGCCCATTGGGGATCTTCGAGAGCGGGGGAACCATCCGCCGACAGACAGGCGGTTTCCACGATCACCCGACCCTCTTCGGTGAACTTGATCGCGTTGCCGATCAGGTTCACCAGTACCTGCCGAATCCGGGTGGGATCACCCAGCACCGGACAGGGAGTGGGCCAGGAGGAGCGGCAGACAAACTCCAGCTCTTTCTGGTTGGCCCGCAGGGCCATGATTTCACAAAGCTGCCGCACCAGCCGATCCAGATCAAACTCCACCACCTCCACTTCCAGCTTACCGGCTTCGATCTTGGAGAGATCGAGAATTCCGTTGATCAGATCCAGCAGGTTTTCACCGGCGGCCCGGGAGATCCTCACATAACGGCGCTGATCCGGGTTCAAGCCGGTTTGCTCCAGCAGATCAGCCATCCCCAGAATGGCGGTGAGGGGGGTGCGAATCTCATGACTCATTCCGGCCAAAAACTCACTTTTGGCCCGGGAAGCCCGCTCCGCCTCCTCCTTGGCGACCAGCAGATTGTGCTGGGCCTCCCGCTCCTTGCTGGTATCACGAAAGACAAAAACCGCGCCGATGATCCCGACAAAGCTGACAATGGGAGCCACGGTACAGGCCACCGGACAGGAGGCGCCAATCCGGGAGCGCAACAGGATATGGTTGCCCCAGTCAATGATCTCCCCCTCTTCCAGCACCCGGGCCAAAGGGTTCTCCAGGGGCCGGGCGGTGGCTTCATCCAACAGGTCCAGCACCTCAATAACCGGCTGATTGAGGGCGTCGACCAGATCCCAGCCGGTGAGGCGTTCCGCCACCGGGTTAAGGAAGGCCACCCGACCCTGCTGGTCGGTGGCGATCACCCCGGCCCCCAGGCTTTGCAGAATGGAGGAGAGCCGCCCTTCGCTGTCCCGCAAACGTTGCTCGGTGCGTAAGCGTTCATCGACCTCACGCAGGGAGCCGCCGATCAACCGACTGAGGTAAGACGCCAGCCCCACCCCGGCGAGCAGTGCCACTGCCGCCGTCGGCCAGCGGCCGCCAAAATCCAGCAGTACCGCCAGGGCAATGGCCGCCGCCACCGCCAGGCACGCCAGAAATATTTTGCGGCGAATCGTCATCAGGCCCGGGTAAGGTGGCGATATTTGATCCGGTGGGGCTGATCGGCCTCGGCCCCCAAACGCCGGCGCCGATCCTCCTCGTATTCGGTGTAATTGCCATCGAACCAGACCACCTGGGAATCCCCCTCGAAGGCCAGCATATGGGTGGCGATTCGATCGAGAAACCAGCGGTCATGGCTGATCACCACCGCGCAGCCGGCGAAATTCTCCAACGCCTCCTCCAGGGCCCGCAGGGTGTTGACGTCAAGATCGTTGGTCGGCTCATCCAGCAACAGCACGTTAGCCCCCGATTTCAGCATCCGGGCCAGATGGACCCGGTTGCGCTGGCCGCCGGACATCACCCCCACCTTGCGCTGCTGTTCGCTGCCGGAAAAGTTAAAGCGGGCCACGTAGGCCCGGGAATTGACCTCGCGGTTGCCCAGGGTGATGCTCTCCTGCCCCTCGGTGATCGCCTGCCAGATGGTCTCCTCGGGATCAAGAACGTCCCGACTCTGATCCACCGCCGCCAGCTTCACCGCATCGGCGATACGGATGGTACCGGCATCGGGCTGCTCCTGGCCGGTGATCAGCTTGAAGAGGGTACTCTTGCCGGCCCCGTTGGGGCCGATCACCCCGACAATCCCCCCCGGCGGCAAGGAGAAGGAGAGGTTTTCAAACAGCAGCCGGTCGCCGAAAGACTTGGCCAGCTTGTCGGCCTCGATCACCGTCTTGCCCAACCGGGGGCCGGGGGGAATATAGATCTCCAGATCCTTGGTCCGTTTTTCCCCCTCCTGCCCCAGCAGCTCTTCGTAGGCCTTGATCCGGGACTTGGCCTTGGCGTGCCGCCCCTTGGGACTCATCCTGATCCATTCCAACTCCCGGGCCAGGGTCTTCTGGCGGTCACTCTCCTGCTTCTCCTCCTGGGCCAGCCTTTTACCCTTCTGTTCCAGCCAGGAGGAGTAGTTGCCTTTCCAGGGGATGCCATGGCCCCGATCCAGTTCCAGGATCCAGCCGGCCACATTGTCGAGGAAATAACGGTCATGGGTAACCGCGATCACCGTGCCGGGATATCGCTGGAGGTGATGTTCCAGCCAGGCCACCGTCTCGGCATCGAGATGGTTGGTGGGTTCGTCCAGCAGCAGGATGTCCGGTTTCTGGAGGAGCAGGCGGCAGAGGGCCACCCGCCGCTTCTCCCCGCCGGAAAGGACCTTGACCGGAGTCTCCGAGGGGGGACAACGAAGGGCGTCCATGGCCATCTCCAGCCGGGCGTCGAGGTCCCAGGCATCCAAGGCGTCAAGCTTCTCCTGGACCTGGGCCTGGCGGGCGATCAGCTTGTCCATGGCCGCGTCATCCATCGGTTCGGCGAATTTCAAGTTGATTTCGTTGAATTCGTTGACCAGATCGACGGTTTCCTGCACTCCCTGCTCCACGATCTGACGGACCGTGCAGGAGTCATCCAGGCGCGGCTCCTGGGGGAGGTAGCCCACCGTATAGCCCGGGGAGACATGGGTCTCGCCGTTGAACTCCTTATCCTCGCCGGCCAGAATGCGCAGCAGCGAGGACTTGCCGGAACCGTTCATGCCGAGCACTCCGATCTTGGCCCCGTAGAAGTAGGAGAGGCTGATATCCTTGAGGATCGGCTTCTTGTCGTAGAATTTGCTTACCTTGATCATCGAATAGATAATCTTGTCAGGCTCGTTGCTCATGGAATTATACCCCCTGGATTTGTCTTGGCGGCCAAACACTAAACTAGCCATACTACCCTTGTCTTCTCTCTTTTGGCAAGGGGTAAGCCGGGCAACTTCTTGTTGAAAAAAAATCTCCCCTCAAGCATCCTGAGGCAAACAACTTTCAACGACCAACTACGGATGAGCCAAGAAAAAAACACCATGCGACTGGCCGTGGATCACCAGGCCCGACTGAGCGGCGCCGACCGGGAACTGCTGGCGATCCTCAAGCAGGAGCTAACCCTGGAAAACCCCAAGTATCGGGACGCCCGCAAGTACGGGCGCTGGATCGGCAAACAGCTGCAACCCCGGCTGCAATTTTATCAGGAGAGTTCCGCCGGACTTGAGTTTCCCCGGGGGTTTGCCCGCCGGGCCCTTTTACTCTGCGGGCAAGCCGGAAAACCCGCCCCGGAAATTAATGATCTGCGCCGGCTCTGCCCCCCCATCGACCTCCATTTTCAAGGGGAGTTGCGCCCTTACCAGCAGCAAGCCCTGACCGCCGTCTGCCAGCGGGACTTCGGGGTGCTGGAAGCGGGCACCGGTTCCGGCAAAACGGTGATCGCCTGCGCGGTCTTCGCCGCCCGCCGCCAGCCCACCATCGTCCTGGTCCACACCAAGGAACTGCTCTATCAGTGGGCGGAGCGGATCGAGGAGTTTCTCGCGGTGGAGGCCGGCCTGCTGGGGGATGGCCACCACCGGATCAAACCATTGACCGTGGCCATCGTCAACTCGGCCCGCCGCCGGCTTGACGAATTGACCGAGCGCTTCGGGCAGCTCTGTGTCGATGAGTGCCACCGGGTACCCGCCGCCCTCTTCACCGAGGTGGTAACCCGTTTCGACTGCCGCTACATGCTGGGGCTGTCGGCCACCGCCTTCCGCCGCGACGGCCTGACCAACCTGATCAACTTCTATCTGGGCGACCGGGTCCATCGAATCGACACCGACGATCTCCAGCGCAGCGGGGCGATCCTCAAGGCGGAATTGATTCAGCGCTCCACCTCCTTTCGCTACCCCTATCGCGGCAACTACCAGGCCCTGATCCAGGCCCTTACCGCCGACAAGACCAGAAACCGGCAGATTGCCGAAGATATCGCCCGGGAGGCGGGGGTTTTGCCGCCCATTGCCGCCTCCCGAACGGAACAGGGCGACCGCCAAGGGGAAAACGCCGGGGGGGCCGGCCGGAGCAACGGCACCATCCTGGTGGTCAGCGACCGGGTCCACCATTGCGAGGAGCTGGCGGAGCTGCTCAAGACGCTGGGCGTAGCCGCCCGGGTGCTGACCGGCGCCACCCCCGCCGAGGAGCGGACCGAGCTGGTCAACGCCCTGCAGCGGGGGGAGGTCCGGGTCCTGCTCTCCACCGTCCAGCTGATCGGCGAGGGTTTTGACTGCCCCGGCCTGGACAGCCTCTTTCTGACCACCCCCATCAAGTTCAGCGGTCGCCTGCTCCAGGTGGTGGGCCGCATTCTGCGCCCGGCCGCCGGCAAGCGGCCCAGGGTTTACGATTATGTCGACCCGGTGGGGGTATTGACCCACTCGGCCCGCTCCCGGGCTTTAGCCCTTAATTACTGATATGTCGTGATGGGGAATTTCAAGATGCTGCAACTCTCAACACCGGTGATCGGCATCCTGCGGGGAGTGGAGGAAGATTTCTTCGGCGAGCTGCTGGGGGTGGCTTTTGCCGCCGGCCTGCAGGCCCTGGAGGTGACCAGCAACACTCCGGGAGCCGAGCGCATGGTGGCCCGGTTCCGCCCCGGGGTGGCCGGCAACAAACTGCTGGGCATGGGTACCATCCGCAACCTGGCGGAAGCCCAACGGGCGGTGGCGGCCGGGGCCATGTTTCTGGTCAGTCCCAACTGTGACCGGGAGGTGATCGGTTTCGCCAATGATCAACGGGTGCCGATCATCAGCGGCGCGCTTACCCCCAGCGAAGTTTACCGCGCCTTTGTCGCCGGAGCCGAGATGGTCAAGGTCTTCCCCTGCGGCGCCCTGGGAGGTCCCCGCTATATTGCCGATCTCCGCGGCCCCTTCGAACAGATTCCCCTGGTGGCGGTGGGAGGTGTTACCAGCCACAACGCCGGAGAATACCTGGCGGCCGGGGCGGCGGCGGTGGGGGTCGGCGGCAGCCTATTCGGCACCAGGGCCCTGGCGGAACAGGATCTTACCGCTATTGATGCAAATATCCGGGAGTTTATTGCCCGCCTGCAATCAGCGGGCGGCCGGGAGTTGCATGGTTAACGTATTGAAGTTGCACCACGCTCCGCCATTGGGTATCATTCCCCCGTTTAAGCAGCTGGCGGTTGGACCCAAAGGCCAAACCGTTCGCCCCCTCCCAACTCGGCAACCCACAGGTAAATGCTATGTATCGACCGGAAATCAAGGTAATCGACTGCACCGTCCGCGATGGTGGCCTGATGAACAAATGGCACTTCGACGACAAGTTCGTCCGCAATGTCTACCTGGCCCTCTGTGAGGCCAGGGTGGATTACATGGAGATCGGCTACCTCAGCTCGGAATCGGCCTTCAGCCGGAGTGAAGTCGGCCCCTGGCGTTTTTGCGGCGAGGCCGACCTGCAAAGGGTCTTACTGGGAGAGGAGAAGAGGATCAAGCTGTCGGCCATGGCCGACATCGGCCGGATCGAACAGGAGGATATTCTACCCAAGAGCGAGAGTTCGCTGGATATGATCAGGATTGCCTGCTACGTCCACCAGGTGGACGCGGCCATTGCCCTGGCCCACCACTGCCAGGACAAAGGCTATGAGACCACCATCAACCTGATGGCGGTCTCCACCGTGGGCCCCCGCGACCTCAATGAAGCCCTTGATGACCTGGGTAAAAGCCGGGTGCCGGTGATCTATCTGGTGGACAGCTTCGGGGCCTTCTACTCCGAGGATATCGAGGTGCTGACCAAACAGTACATGGAGCGACTGCCCGGCAAAACCATCGGCATCCACGCCCACAACAACCAACAGCTGGCTTTTGCCAACACCATCACCTCGATCATCAGCGGCATCAACTTCCTGGACGCCACCCTCTACGGGATCGGGCGAGGCGCCGGTAACTGCCCGCTGGAGCTGCTGATCTCCTTCCTCAAAAACCCCAAGTTCAAGGTCCGCCCCCTGATCAAGGTGATCGAGGAGGATATCCTCCCCTGGCGGGAAAAGATCGACTGGGGCTACTTCATCCCTTACATGGTGACCGGGGTGATGAACCAGCACCCGCGCACCGCCATCGCCCACATGGAATCCGATCGCAAAGACAAGGTGCTGGAGTTTTACGACCAAACCACCTCGGCCCTGGAGGGATAAAAAAAGGGCCGCGGAGACGGAACTCCGGGGCCCGGAAGAGCTCTGGTTGGTCCGGAAAAAATCAGCCGGTGGCGGCGGCCTGCTTGCGGGGGGTACCGGCCGGCGCCGGGGAGGAAGCGGCCGGCGACGCCGCCGGACTGGCGGCGGAATCGGCCGAACCGGGCCCCTTCTTGGCCGTGGAGGCAGCGTGGGCGGCAGCCTCCTGCACCTGGGCGTCCCACTCCTCCTTGGGAATGGAGGAACCGGGAACCAGCCGCAGTTCCTTGCTCCGAGACTTGATCTCGCCGCTCAGGGCGGCACCGGATTCCACCTCCAGGTCAGTGGCCTCAACCTTGCCGTTGATCGCCCCCTTGTGGGAAATCTGAAACTTTTTGACGTTGACGTTGCCTTCCACCCGCCCGGAGCAGACAAAGGTATTGACCAGGATGTCGCCAACCACCACCCCAGCTTCACCCAAAATCAGATAATCCCCCCGGACATTGCCCTTGATCCGGCCATCCAACCGCAGCTTGCCCTTGAAGGAGATATCCCCGACCAGCTCCATATCCTGGCCGATCAGGCTGGTCACCGCCACATCCGCGCCTTCCCCCTTATCTTTTCTCCAGAAAGCCATAATCCTTTCACCCACAGTTATTTGATAAGCTGGGAGAGCGGAATCCACCCAACCCGCAGGGACAGCCCCTACCGGACTTCCTGGCCGCGAACCGCCCCGCCACGGGCCGGAACATCTCCGGCCATTACCGAGGCCACCCGCACAAAACGGTAAGGATCGATGGCCTTGCCGTTATACAGGATGGTGTAGTGAAGATGGGGCCCGGTGCTGCGGCCGGTATTGCCCAGCAAGGCGATCTCCTGGCCCCGTAACACCTTCTCGCCGGCCTTGACCAGACTGCGTTGCAGGTGGAGATAGCGGGTCTGAAAGCCGTTGCCGTGGTCGATCTCCAGATAGTTGCCGTTGCCCCGGGTATAGTTACTGGTGGTTACCGTGCCCGCGGCCGGAGCGGCGATCCGGGTGCCGACCCGGTTGTGGATATCCAGACCGTCATGCATGGCCGGGCGGCCGTGAAAGGGATCGGCCCGGCGGCCAAAGGGAGAGGTCAGGGTGCCGGGCACCGGAGTCCCCAAGGGTACCGATTGAATAAAATCGAGGTAGTGGTCGACCTTGAAAGTCAGGTCACCGTAAGATTCGTCGGCCAGGCCGATATAGGGACCACCGGTATTGCTGCGGCCATCACCCGTCTCCAGCTCGATCCCCACCGCACTGAGGATCGACTCGATCACCTCGCTGCGCTGGCGCAACTCCTCCATGGCGGTATCGAGCAGAACCCGCTGCTCCTCCTCCTGGTCGGCGGCCCGGGCCAGCATCTGGCGATGCTTATCCTTCACCGCGGCCAGCTCATACTTCACCGCCGCATTCTGGGCCCGTAAGGTTACATTCTCCACCGATGCCCGCCACCCCACCGCACTGACCAGCAGCAGGGCCACCGTCGCGCAGGCCAGCGCCAGCAGACGCCGCTTCCGAACCGACAGTGATCGGGTCTTTCCTCTTTCACTGGTTACTAAAAAGTGAAGTTTCGCACCCATGCAATCCCCCGATTCTGATTTGATAATCGCGTGAGTATCATAACAGTATCAAATCACCCGAGCCATAAAAAAAAAGAGAAAAAAACCAGCTCCCACTTTCCGTTAGCACGTTTTTCCATTATGATAAACATTAGCTGAAAAAAATGCCGCCGTGACCCAAAGGTCAGGGTCCACCCTTTCCCGCTTCGGCGGTCAACCAGAAGCAATCGCCCACCAGATGAAAAAAAACAGCAACCGCTCCGGCTTCGCCTTTGCCGCCGTGGTCGAACACTATCTTCCCGACCAGGCCGGGGCCCGGGCCCCGGCCGCCGACCAGCACGAGCACCCCTCCCTGGCCGCCAGGTTCAGGAGCTACCCGCCCCCCCAGGAGGAACTGGACCTCCATGGTCTTACCGCCGAGGAGGCGGAAAAGGCCATCCGCCGTTTCGTCGTGCGCTGTCGGGAGATCCGGCTGACCACCCTGCGGATCATCACCGGCAAGGGCTTGCACTCCCCCGGCCAGCCGGTCCTGCCGGGGGTGGCCGAGGCCACCCTGGAGGAGCTGAAAAGGTAGCGGCTGGTGCTGGCTTCCCGCTGGGAGAAAAAGGGGCGGGGCCGGGAAAGTGGAGCTATAATAGCTTATCTGGGACACGGCCATGAACCACCAAATTTAAGGGAAAAAACTCCATGACCACTGCAACTGTAACCTTTTTCACCCCCTATCCCTTTAAAGTTGGACAAAAAATCCGCATCACCGCCGGGCCCCGCCGGGGCGACTGGGAGGTGATGGCCCTTGATGAACAAAAAGTCACCCTGCGGTGCCCGGTCTCCCAGCGCCTGGTTACCTGGGACCATTTTCTGCACCTGAGCGAAACCATAGATAACTGCCCCTGGCCCGCCTGAACGGTCGCCACCTAAGGAGAAAACCAAGATGTCCCCCCAAGACGCACCCCCCACCCAACAGCCTGCGGTGGAGACCAACTGGTACGAACTGACCGCGCAACAGGCGGTCGAGCAACTCAAGGTTGATCCGGCCAGCGGCCTGGACGGTGCGGAATGGCAACAGCGGCGGGAGCGCCACGGGGCCAACATCCTGACCCCGCCCCGCAGAAAGGGGCCGTTGCTGCGCTTTCTCCTCCAGTTTCACAATGTCCTGATCTATGTGCTGCTGGGCGCGGCGGTGGTGACCATGCTGATGCGCCACTGGCTGGATGCCGGGGTGATCTTCGGGGTGGTGGTGGTCAACGCCCTGATCGGCTTTATCCAGGAGGGCAAGGCGGAGCGGGCCCTGGAGGCGATCCGCAACATGCTCTCCCAGCAGGCCATGGTCCTGCGGGAGGGCAAACGGGCCCTGATCCCCGCCGAGGAGCTGGTGCCCGGCGATATCGTTTTCCTGCAATCGGGCGACAAGGTGCCGGCCGACCTGCGGCTGCTTAAGGTGAAGGAGTTGCGGATCGACGAGGCTTCCCTGACCGGCGAATCGATCCCCAGTGAAAAGGCTAGTGAGCCGGTGGCCACCGAGGCGGCCATCGGCGACCGCAGTTCCATGGCCTATTCCGGCACCCTGGTTACCTACGGCCAGGGCACCGGGGTGGTGACCGCCACCGGCGATGAGACCGAACTGGGCCGAATCAACAAAATGCTGGCCGAGGTGCCGCCGCTGGTCACCCGCTTGCTGGTCCAGATGGCCGATTTCGGCCGCAAGCTCACCGTGGCCATCTTTACCCTGGCCGCAATCACCTTTGCCTTCGGCTACCTGCTGAAGGGCTTCAGGGCCGACGAGATGTTTCTGGCCACGGTGGGCCTGGCGGTGGCCGCCATTCCCGAAGGCCTGCCGGCGATCATCACCATCACCCTGGCCCTGGGGGTGCAGGCCATGGCCGGACGCAACGCCATCGTCCGGCGGTTACCGGCGGTGGAGACCCTGGGCTCGGTCACCATTATCTGCTCCGACAAAACCGGCACCCTGACCAAAAACGAGATGACCGTTCAGGAGGTGGTGACCGCCCGCCAGGGTTTCACGATATCCGGGATCGGCTACGCCCCCCGCGGGGTGTTCAGCCTGGAGGGGAATGGTGAAGGCGAGGATATCAACCCCCACGATTTTCCCGCCCTGGCCGAAATCTGCCGGGCGGCCATGCTCTGCAACGATTCCGCGATCGTGCCCGCCGCCGACGACCAGTGGCAGGCCAACGGCGACCCCACCGAGGCGGCCCTGTTGACCATGGCGATGAAAGCGGGCCTGGAAGGGGAAACTTTGCGCGCCCAATACCCCCGCACCGACCTGATCCCCTTCGAATCGGAACACAAATTCATGGCCACCCTCCACCACGATCACCAGGGCCAGGCCATGATCTACCTCAAGGGAGCCCCGGAAGTGGTCCTGAACATGTGCGCCGACCAGTGGCGAGAAGGAGAGCGCCGGGAATTGGACCGGGCCTTCTGGGAAGAACGGATGGAGAAGATTGCCGGGCGGGGCCAGCGTCTCCTGGCCCTGGCGGTGAAAAATCCCGATGGCGGCCAGCGGGAGCTGAATTTTGCCGATGTCAAGGAAGGGATGACCATGCTGGGCCTGGTGGGCATCATCGACCCACCCCGGGAGGAGGCGATCACCGCGGTCAGCCAGTGCCGCACGGCCGGCATCCGGGTCAAGATGATCACCGGCGATCACGCCGTCACCGCCCGGGCCATTGCCAGCCGCATGGGGTTTGCCGCCACCGACCAGGCGGTCACCGGCCAGGAGATCGAGGAGATGGATGACGCCACCCTGCAGCGCCAGGCCCTGGCCGTCGATGTCTTTGCCCGGGTCAGCCCGGAACACAAGCTGCGCCTGGTGCGCCTGCTCCAGGAGTCCGGCGAGGTGGTGGCGATGACCGGCGACGGGGTCAACGACGCCCCGGCCCTCAAACAGGCCGACGTCGGGGTGGCCATGGGAATCAAGGGCACCGAGGTGGCCAAGGAGGCGGCGGAGATCGTACTGACCGACGACAATTTCGCCTCCATCGCCCACGCGGTGGGGGAGGGGCGGACCGTTTACAACAACATCCGCAAGTCGATCACCTTCATTCTGCCCACCAACGGCGGCCAGGCCGGGGTGATCATCGCCGCCGTAATGGCCGGCCAGATCCTGCCCATCACCCCGGTACAGATTCTCTGGGTCAACATGATCACCGCCGTCACCCTGGCCCTGGCCCTGGCCTTTGAACCCGCCGAGCCCGACGTGATGGAACAGCCGCCCCGCGACCCCCGGGAGGGTGTTTTAAACGGCTTTTTGATCTGGCGGGTATTTTTTGTTTCCCTGATCATGGTGGCGGGAGTGTTCAACTTCTTCGTCTGGAAGGTGGAGCAGGGGGTGGAGATCGAGGTGGCTCGGACCACGGCGGTCAACACCCTGATCCTCTTCCAGATCTACTATCTCTTCAACTCCCGCTCCCTGCACCGTCAGATCGACAGCCTTAAACTGTTCCACCAAAACCGTTACGTGCTGATCGCCATCGGGGCAGTCATCTTCCTCCAGGCCCTCTTTACCTACGCCCCCTTCATGCATCGCCTCTTCGGCACCGCTCCGGTCGCCGCCGGCGACTGGCCGCTGATGATCCTGGCCGCCGCCAGCGTCTTCTTCCTGGTGGAGGGGGAAAAATGGCTGCTGCTCCGCTGGCGGGCACGCAGGGAACGTCCCCGGCCCGAATCTTAAGCGGCCCGGGGAAGCTCCCCGGGGTTATCCCAACTGCCGGGGAGCAGGGGGGATACCCCCCAGGCCAGACGGGCATCATCACAACGCTGGTTGGCGCAACCATGGTACCAGGAGGGGGTGAACTCCCGGCAGACCGAGGCCCGCCGCTCATAGCTCTCGCAGCTTACCCGGCCGCCAATGATCCCCAGCAGGGCCACGCAACGGGGACGCGAACCGCTGCTCCCCCGCATCAGCTCCCGGAAGTCGTTCATTTTTTCAGTCAGTTCCACCGGCACTCCGTTGGGGGTGATCAGATCGGTTTCGGCCCAGTAAAAGGAGGCCCGATAGTAGGCGCAGCAAGCGCCGCAACTCAAGCAGGGATTGTTGGTTTCCATATACCGTTTTCCACAAATAAGGGTTGTGCCAGCAAGCGCGACCAGGGCCCACGACCGGCGGCTTATAGCCGAAAAACAGTAAATTATGCGATATATTTCTGGCGACCGGCCGCCGAATTTAACCCGGTCCCATATTTTTCTGTTTAATTTTTTCAACAGCGGCGGTATGAGCAGGAAATCATGCAAAACCGCTTGAGCTTCAATATCCAGGCCCAGCCCGACGACGCCACCTGCGGCCCCACCTGCCTGCAGGCGGTTTACCGTTATTACGACGACGATATCTCTTTGCAGCGGGTAATCGAAGAGGTCCATATTCTGGAGGGAGGCGGGACCCTGGAGGTGCTGCTGGCCTGCCACGCCCTGCGGCGGGGTTATCGGGCCGCCATCTACACCTATAATCTGCGGGTTTTTGACCCCAGCTGGTTCGAACCGGAACGGGCCGACCTGGCCGAAAAGCTAGGCCGGCAGCTGAAGGTGAAAAAAAAGCCGAAACTGACGGTGGCCACCCGGGCCTACCTGGAATATCTGCAATTGGGCGGCGAGATCCGTTTCCGCGATCTTAACGGCAGCCTTCTTCGCCATTACCTCAAGCAGGGTAAACCCATTCTTTGCGGCCTTTCCGCCACCTACCTCTACCATTGCCCCCGGGAGCATCAACCCCGACCGGACCATCCGGCCATGGAGTACGACGATATTGCCGGCAGTCCGGCCGGCCATTTCGTGGTATTGTGCGGCTATGATCGCTCCAACCGCCAGGTGCGGGTGGCCGACCCCCTCCGCCAAAATCCGCTGGGAGCCGGGGGACACTATTACGAGGTGGGACTGGATCGGCTGGTGGGGGCGATCCTCCTGGGCATCACCACCTACGACGCCAACCTGCTGATCCTCACCAAACCATAGGCAACCGAAGCGAGGGAAACATGATGCGCACCACGCTGGTTATCGTCGATAATCCCAAAAGCTGGCCCCTGGACCTCAAGGGGGTGGAGGTGGTCCCGGCCCGCCGGTACCTGACCGACCCCTCCTTCACCAACCTGCGGCACACCAAGGTGTTCAACCTTTGCCGCTCCTACCGCTACCAGACCGTGGGCTACTATGTCTCGCTGCTGGCCGAAGCCCGGGGCCATAAACCGATCCCCCGCCTGGCCGCCATTCAGGACATGAAGCTGCAGACCATGGTGCGCTTCGTCTCCGACGACCTCGACGAACTGATCCAGAAGAGCCTGGGGCATATCCAGTCGGAACGTTTTACCCTGAGCATCTATTTCGGGAAAAACCTGGCCAAACACTACGACCGGCTAAGCGCCAAACTTTTTCGCACCTTTCATTCGCCATTGCTGCGGGCCGAATTCGTCTATCAGAAAAAGTGGGTGCTGCAGAGCATCCACTCCATCGCCGGCAACGACATCCCCGACCAGCACCGCCCTTTCGTCATCGAAGTGGCCAATGAATTTTTCGCCCGCAGCCAGTCTTTGCCCAAGCCGGTCAATACCCGTTACGATATCGCCATCCTCCACAACCCCGAAGAGGGGGACCAACCCTCCAACGAACGGGCCCTGAAGAAATTTATCAAGGCGGCGGCCGCCCTGCAGATGAGCGCCGAGTTGATCCGCAAGGAGGATTTCAGCCAGCTGGCGGAGTATGACGCCCTCTTTATCCGCGAGACCACCAGCGTCAACCACTACACCTATCGCTTCGCCCGGCGGGCGGCGGCCATCGGCCTGGTGGTGATCGACGACCCCGAATCGATCCTCAAATGCACCAACAAGGTTTTTCTGGCCGAAGTGCTGCAACGCAACCATATCCCCGTGCCCAGGACCATGATCGTCCACCGGGAAAACTACAAGCAGGTCCCCGATGAGCTGGGCCTGCCCTGCATTCTGAAAAAACCGGACAGCTCTTTTTCCCAGGGGGTCCACAAGGTCTCGACCAAAGAGGAGTTCCTGGCCCAGACCCGCCGGATGCTCAATGATTCGGACCTGATCATCGCCCAGCAGTTCCTGCCCACCGAGTACGACTGGCGGATCGGGATCCTGGACGGCAAGCCCCTCTACGCCTGCAAGTACTACATGGCCAAAAATCACTGGCAGATCATTCAGCGCCAGGCCGACGGCAGCAAGCGGGAAGGCAACGTCGACACCCTGACGGTGGACGAGGTCCCCCCCAGGGTCCTGAAAACCGCCCTCAAGGCGGCGGGATTGATCGGCAAGGGCCTTTACGGGGTGGATCTGAAGCAGAGCGGCAACCAGGTATACGTCATCGAAGTCAACGACAACCCCAGCATCGACGCCGGCCTGGAGGATCATGTCTTGAAAGATGAGCTCTACCGCCGGATCATGGCCACCTTTCTGGAACGGATCGAGCAGGGCAAAAAGGCCCGCTGAAAATCATGCCAAAATCCAACCCTCCCCCGCCCCTGCGCCTTTTTGCCGCGGTGGGCATTGAACTGGAGTACATGATCGTCGCCGCCGACAGCTTCGAGGTGCGGCCCCTGGCCGACCAGGTGCTGCATGCGGTCACCGACAATTACCAGGGTGAGTTCGAGAAACCGGGGATCTCCTGGTCCAACGAGCTGGCCCTGCATGTCATCGAGCTGAAAACCACCCGACCGGCTACCGACCTGGTGAGAGCGAACGGGGAGTTTCAGCAGGATATCGGCCGGATCAACGAAATCCTCAGCCACCACCGGGCCCGGCTGCTGCCCGGCGGCGCCCACCCTTGGATGGACCCCTTCCGGGAGATAAAACTCTGGCCCCACGACCACAATATAATCTACGAAAATTACAACCGGATCTTCGATTGCCGGGGCCATGGCTGGGCCAATCTGCAGAGTTGCCATATTAATCTGCCCTTTGCCGGCGACGAAGAGTTCGGCCGGCTGCACGCCGCCATCCGGGTGCTGCTTCCCTTGATCCCGGCCTTGAGCGCCTCCACCCCGGTGCTGGAGGGGGTTATCCAGCCCTCCCTGGATCAACGGCTGGAATACTACAAAACCAACTCGGCCCGGGTGCCCTCCTTGACCGGAGCGGTGATCCCCGAGCCGGTGTTCAGCCAGAGTGCCTACCGCCGCGAGATCCTGCAGCGGATCTATGACGATATCGCCCCCCTGGACCCCGACGGAGTCCTGCGGGATGAATGGCTCAACGCCCGGGGGGCCATCGCCCGCTTCGACCGTAACGCCATTGAGATCCGAATCATTGATATCCAGGAGTGCCCCGCCGCCGACCTGGCCATTGCCGCCCTCCTGGTGGCCACCCTCAAGGAGCTGGTCGCCGAAACCTTTGCCACCGGGGCCAGGCAGCGACAGTGGGCCACCACCGACCTGGCGGCCATCTTCAACCGGGTGGTCCGGGCCGCGGACCAGACGGTGATCGACCACCAGGATTACCTGGAGCTCTTCGGCCTGGGCGGCTCCGGCCCCATGGGGGCCGGCGAATGCTGGCGGCGCCTGCTGGCTCGCCACCGGCAAAACCACGCCATTGCCCCCGAGCATCTGCCGGTTCTGGACACCATCATCGGTCAGGGCTGTCTGGCCCGTCGCATGCTCCGCTTTCTGGAGAGCGACAGCAGCCGTCCCCGGCTCACCGAACTGAACCGCCGCTTGTGCCGCTGTCTGGAACAGGGTAGAAACTTCATTCCCTAAAAAACGGCCACCCTCCTTCGACCCCATCAGATCGTTATGCCACACGGTACCACATTGGGCCCGGGAACTTTTTCCCTTTTGCCGTGTCCCCGTTAGGGGCAAAAGGCGAGCGAAAAGCAGACCTAAACCGCAACAACCAACATCTGGAGACCAATCATGCTAAGATCGGCCATTACCCTCAAAACCTTGCCGGGCCTGGCCCTGCTGCTTACCTCCCTGTTCCTGGCCGGCTGCGGCAAGGAAACCTACGGCACCGGAGTCGATCCCTCCGCCCCGGTGGTGGCGGTGCAGGATATCTTTCTGCAACCGCAACTGATGGGCAAGACGGTCACGGTGGCGGGCAAGGTCTACACCCAGTGCGAGTCCAACGGCTGCTGGTTCGTCCTCCAGGACGATACCGCCCAGATCTATATCGACCTCTCGACCAACAATTTTGAGCTGCCGCCCATGCCCGGCCGCCAGGTGATGGCCACCGGCACCGTCACCGCCTTTCAGAACAACCTCCTGTTGATCGCCCAGGGGGTGGAGACCAGATGAGCGGCTTTTTCCAACTCTCCGTCCAGAACCTGCTGCGCCATCGTACCCGCAGCTTCCTGACCATGCTGGGGATCGCCGCCGCCGTGGGGGTACTCTTTTCGGTACTCTCCTTCAACCGGGGTTTCGAGCAGGGTCTCTCCCGCGAGCTGGCCGCCACCGGCCTCCATTTCATGGTGGTGCCCTCCGGCTGCGCCCATGAGGTGGCGGCCCTGGTGCTGCACGGGGCGGTGATCCCCAAATATCTCGACACCGGGGTGATGGCGGCGATCCGGGAGGCCGACGGAATCAGCCTGGCCACCCCCATCCTGGTGGCCCAGCTGCCCAACCCCGACCATCAACGGATCGACCTGATCTATGGGGTGGAGACCGACCTGCTGCCGGAGATCAAACCCGAATGGCAGATCATTGGCGCCATCCCCGCCGGCCCCCATGAAGTGCTGCTGGGCTACAACGTGGCCGAACACGCCGGGGTCGGCCCGGGCGCGGAATTTCGTTATCCCAACGTGGAGACGATCTTCACCGTCAGCGGGGTCATCGGACAGACCAACAGCCAGGATGACGCCTTCGTTTACATGCCCATCGCCACCGCCCAACAACTGCTGGACAATCCCCATGGCGCCACCGCCATCGGGGCCAAGGTGGAGAGTCCCGAACGGATGGGGACGATCATCAATGAGCTGGAGGCCACCATTCCCGGCATCCAGATCGTCACCATGGGCCAGGTGCTGAACTCGGTGGCCAATGTGGCCGCCTCGGCCAAGTCGCTGAGCCTGGCCATCGCCATGGTGGCGCTGGTGATCGGGGCGGTGGGGGTGATGAACTCCATCCTGATGGCGGTATTCGAGCGCTCCCAGGAGATCGGCATGATGCGGGCCATCGGGGCCTCCCGCTGGAACGTTTTCCAGATCATTTTAAAAGAGACCACCATTCTGACCATCGCCGGCGGAGTGGCGGGAGTCGCCGGGGCCATGCTGGGCTCCCAGCTGATCGAAAATTTCGTTCGCCGGATCATGCCCTACGTACCCACCGGCGAGATGCTCCGTTTTGAACCGGCCCTGGCCGCCGGCTGCGTGGCCTTTGCCCTGGTGATCGGGCTGCTGGCCGGACTCTACCCGGCCTGGAAGGCTTCCAGAATCAACCCCATCGAGGCGATCAAGGGATAAAAAAGATGATTAAACTGCGTAACGTGGAAAAAAACTATCGGCGGGGGGCCGAGGAGGTTCGGGCCCTGCGGGGAGTTGACCTTGATATCGCGGCCGGGGAGTTCGCGGCGGTGATCGGGCCCTCCGGAGCCGGCAAGACCACCCTGCTTCACATTCTGGGGTGCCTGGACCTGCCCAGCCGGGGGGAGATGCACTTCGACGGGGTCCGGGTGGATAAAATGCGGGAATCGGAGCTGGTCACCTTGCGCCGCAGCAAGATCGGCTTTATATTCCAGCAGTTCTATCTGATCCCGGGCTTGAGCGTGGTGGACAACATCGCCCTGCCCCTGCTCTTCAGCAAAACCCGGGTGGAAAGGGGGCGGATCGAGGAGCTGGCCCGCATGGTCGGCCTGGAGCAGCGGCTGCGCCATGTTCCGGCCCAGCTCTCCGGCGGCGAGATGCAGCGTACCGCCATCGCCCGGGCTCTGGTCAACGATCCCGAGGTGATTTTGGCCGACGAGCCCACCGGCAACCTGGATTCGGCCAACAGCGAAAAGATATTTGATATTTTACACAAGCTTCATGAAAATGGCTTAACGGTGCTGATGATCACCCACAACCCGGAGCTGGCCGGACGGACCGACCGCACCATCCAGATCCGGGATGGGGTCATCAGCACCTAATATTTTTTAGTTGGTTTCGGCAAACAAAACAGATGTCTGGAGGAAGCAGGGATGTTTAAGCGCGTAGGACTTTTTATTCTCACCAACCTGGCTATCGTGCTGGTACTCAGTATCGTTCTCAGTCTGCTGGGGGTGGGCTCGATCCTGGAAGAGTCAGGCGTGGGGCTCGACATGCGCAGCCTGATCATCTTCGCCGCCGTCTTTGGCTTCGGCGGCTCCTTTATCTCGCTGGCCATCTCCAAATGGACCGCCAAAAGGCTGACCGGGGCCAAGGTGATCACCACCCCCCGCAACGAAGCCGAGGCCTGGCTGGTGGCAACGGTGCGCCAACAGGCCCGCACCGCCGGGATCGGCATGCCGGAGGTGGCGATTTATGATGCCCCCGATGTCAACGCCTTTGCCACCGGAGCCCGCAAGAATAACGCCCTGGTGGCGGTGAGTACCGGTTTGCTGCGCTCAATGAGCCGGGATGAGGCGGAGGCGGTGCTGGCCCACGAGGTCAGCCATGTGGCCAATGGCGACATGATCACCCTGGCCCTGATCCAGGGGGTGGTCAACACCTTTGTCATTGTGGCCTCACGGGTGGTGGGCCACCTGATTGACCGGGTGGTTTTCAAAACCGAACAGGGCCATGGGCCAGCTTTCTACATTACCTCAATTATCGCCCAGTTGGTGTTCGGGATCCTGGCCAGCACCATCGTCTTCTACTTCAGCCGGCAGCGCGAGTTTCGAGCCGACGCCGGCGGCGCCTATCTGGCCGGTCGGGAGAAGATGGTGGCCGCCCTGGAGAAGCTGCGCCGCAGCGTGGCCCAACCCCACCTGCCGGACCAGATGGCCGCCTTCGGCATCTCCGGCGGGGTCGGCCAGGGACTCAAGCGGCTGTTTATGACCCACCCGCCCCTGGAAGAGCGAATCGCCGCCCTGAAAAGGGGTTGATCGCTACGATGTCGGCGGCCCCTCCCCCGGGGGGCCGCCGCAACACCCCTTGCCCTGCCCCTGGTTCTCAGCGCAGGAACGCTTCCCAGCCCCGCCGCAGTTAGCATCGCAGGAACAGCCCCCCTTCCGTCCCCCAAAAACCCGCCCCAGGTAATACACCGCCCAACCCAGCACCACCGCGATAATCAGATATTCCCAGCTCATTTTTTCTCCTTTGTCCTGTACAACCTCTTGCCCGCCGGCCTGACCGGGCCCGCCCCCCCTTTTCTCTTACAGTCCGCCTTTCTTTTTAGTCTAGCCTAATTTTATTTCAATGTCTTTAAAAATTGTTGACAGCAAAACTAAGAGCCGTTATAGAGGCAGGCAAGCAGTGCGGAGGAATTAAAACCCCCATACGGAAAAAAAGTGTCGCTGGTCCCGGAAACTGGAACCTGCCGAGGGCAAAGGAGAGTTGTGATGGCGAGAATCGTATTGCGGCGGATGGCCAAAAATCAAAGTGGCGTGATCGCGGCGGTGAAGGTGGGCGGAGAGCTGGGCCAGCGGATCCGGGAGATGGGTTTGGTCCCCGGCACCCGGGTCACCGTCCAGGGACGGGCGCCCCTCAATGATCCGGTGGCCCTGCGGGTCATGGGCGGCACCCTGACCCTGCGCAACAACGAAGCGGACCACATCGAGGTCGAAATCGAGGAGGAGCAGTGATGAAAACCCCGTTGACTTTTGCCCTGGCCGGCAACCCCAACGCCGGCAAAACCACCCTCTTCAACGCCCTGACCGGAGCCCGCCAGCACGTGGGCAACTACCCGGGGGTCACCGTCGAGAGAAAGAGTGGGGTCCACACCCTGCCCGACGGCACCAGCTGTAATATCGTCGACCTGCCGGGTACCTACTCACTCACCGCCTACTCCATTGAGGAGGTGGTGGCCCGGGATTTTCTGGTCCAGGAGCGACCGGACGTGGTGATCAACATCGTCGACGCCTCCAACCTGGAGCGCAACCTCTACCTGACCATCCAGCTCCTGGAGCTGGGGGTGCCGCTGATCATCGCCCTGAACATGATGGATGTGGCCCACGACCGGGGCATCGAGCTCGACCCCGAACGACTCTCCGCCCTGCTGGGGGTGCCGGTGGTACCCATCGTGGCCCGTGGTGGCCGGGGGATCAACAACCTGATGGCGGAAGCCCACCGCCTGGGGCAACGCACCGCGGCCTGGCGGCCGCTGCGGGTCTCCTACGGGGAAGACCTGGACAGCATGCTGCAGCAGATGGAAAAGGTGATCGAGGAGCATGACCTGCTGACCGACACCTATTCGCCGCGCTGGCTGGCCATGAAGTATCTGGAAAACGACAGCCAGATCCGGGAGAAGGGGGGCCGAACCAACCGGCAGGCCGCCACCATTCTGGAGGGGATGGCCGCCGAAGCCACCCGCCATCACCAGGTTACCCTGGAGACCCTGCCCGAAGCCCTGATCGCCGACCAGCGCTACGGCTTTATCAAGTCGGTTCTCCGCCAGGGGGTGTTAAGTCTGCGCCATGATCCCGACCGGCTCTACACCACCGACCGGATCGACCAGGTTCTGACCAACCGGCTGCTGGGGCCGGTGATCATGCTGGCAATCCTCTTCGGTCTCTACACCTTCACCTTCACCTACAGTGAACTGCCGGTGGCCTGGCTGGGGGGACTGTTCGGCTGGCTGGGGGGCCTGGCCGAGGCCGCCCTGCCCGACGGGCCCCTCAAGTCGCTGCTCATCTCCGGCGTCATCGACGGGGTGGGCGGAGTTCTGGGTTTTGTCCCCCTGATCATGTTCATGTTTTTCGGGATCGCGGTGCTGGAGGATTCGGGCTACCTGGCCCGGGTGGCCTTTATGTTGGACCGGGTCTTCCACACCTTCGGTCTCCATGGCAGCTCGGTGATGGCCTATATCGTTTCCGGGGGTATTGCCGGGGGCTGCGCGGTGCCGGGGGTGATGGCCACCCGCACCCTGAAATCGCGCCGCGAAAGGTTGGCCACTCTGCTCACCGTCTCCTTCATGAACTGCGGCGCCAAGCTGCCGGTGTTGGCCCTGCTCACCGCCGTCTTCTTTGCCGGCCGTCAGGCCATGGTGATGTTCCTCCTGACCCTGCTGGCCTGGACGGTGGCCATGGTGGTGGCCAAAATCTACCGGCTCACCGTCCTCAAGGGGCCTTCGACCCCCTTTGTCATGGAACTGCCCCCCTACCGCTTCCCCACCCTCCGCGGCCTGCTGATCCACACCTGGGAGCGGACCTGGCATTACATCAAGAAGGCGGGCACGGTGATTCTGGCCATCTCCATCATCCTCTGGGCGATGATGACCTATCCCGGCCTGTCGGCCCAGGAGGATGCCTATTTTGCCGCCCAGCGGGAGCTGGCCCAAACCGAATATTTCGCCAGCGAGGATGAGCTGGCCCAACGGTTGAGCGTCATCGACCGGCGGGAGGCGGAACGGAGTCTGGAGTTGTCCCTGGCGGGCAGGATCGGCCGCAGCCTGGAGGTGATCAGCCGGCTGGCCGGTTTCGACTGGCGAACCAACATCGCCCTGGTGGGCGGTTTCGCCGCCAAGGAGGTGGTGATCTCCACCCTGGGCACCGCTTATTCTTTGGGGGAGGTTGACCCCGAGGCCAGTGAATCGCTGGCCGCAACCCTGGCCAACGATCCGGCCTGGAATCCGGTCAAGGCCCTGGCGATGATGGTTTTCGTCATGTTCTACGCCCCCTGTTTCGTCACCGTGGTCTGTATCGCCCGGGAAGCGGGCTCCTGGAAGTGGGGGGCGCTGGCCATGGGCTTCAACACCGTTTTCGCCTTTGCCATGGCGGTCCTGATCTACCAGGTCGGGATGTTCCTGGGGCTGGGCTAGGGCCGCCAAACCGGCGGCTCCCCGGCTAGTCCAGCCCGCCGATCACCTCCCGCAGCTTCCGGAGAGCACCGTCGAAATCGGCCCCCGGCGGCAGACAGAGGGTGGCATGTCCCACCTTGCGGCCCGGGGCCGACGATTTGCCGTAGGCGTGCGGGTGGAGATGGGGGATGGCCAGCAGGGTTGGCGTACCGGGCAGCTCGCCGATGAAATTGATCATCGCCGCCGGGCCATTCAGGGTGGTGGCCCCCAAAGGCCAGCCGCAGATGGCCCGCAGGTGGTTCTCAAACTGGCTGGTGACCGCCCCCTCGATGGACCAGTGGCCGGAGTTGTGAACCCGGGGCGCAATCTCATTGGCCACCAGTTCTCCCCCCACCTGGAAAAATTCAAAGGCCAGCACCCCGACATAGGCAAATTTCTCCATCACCCGCCGGGTGTACTCCTCGGCCCGCTCCTGATAGGGATCGGCGGCACAGGCCCGGGAGAGCCGCAAAATTCCCTGGCGGTGGCTGTTTTCCGCCAGGGGATAAAACTGCATCCCGCCATCCCGGCCCCGCACCGCCACCATGGACACCTCCCGCTCAAAGGGGACCAGGGCTTCCAGAATTAACGGCGTACCCCCCAGCCCGGCCCAGGCCGCATCAAGGTCGGCGGCTTGGCGCAGCACCGCCTGGCCCTTGCCGTCATAACCCAGGCGGCGGGTTTTAAGGATGGCCGGCAGGCCCAGCTCGGCGGCGGCCGCCGCCAGCTGCTGGCGGCTCTCCACCGGACGATGGGCGGGGGTGGGAATGGCAAGCTCCTGAAAACACTCCTTCTCCCTCAGGCGATCCTGGGCCACCTCCAACACCGCCGGCTGGGGAAAAACCGGGCAGCGGCCGGCCAGAAACGCCATGGTGGCCACCGGCACATTCTCAAACTCGAAGGTAACCAGATCCACCCGCCGGGCCAGGGCGGCCAGGGCCGCCTCATCGTCGAAAGCCGCCACGGTCAGGGGAGCCACCTGGCCCCCGCAGGCCTGGGGGTTGGGATCGAGCATTTCAAAGCGCAAACCCAGGGGGTAACCGGCCAGGGCCAGCATCCGCCCCAGCTGACCGGCCCCGATGATCCCCACCCTCATGATGAGGCTCCCAGGGGCAGTCGGGGATCGGAGTCGGCCAGCACGGCCGCGGTCTGGGTGGCCCGGAATTTATCCAGGGCCGCCGCCAGACCGGAATCCTGATTGGCCAGAATGGAAACGGCCAGCAGGGCGGCGTTTTTGGCGCCGGCCGGGCCGATGGCCAAGGTCCCCACCGGGATCCCGCCGGGCATCTGGACGATGGAGAGCAGGGAGTCAAGTCCGTTCAAGGCCTTGGACTGCACCGGCACCCCCAAAATCGGCAGAGTGCTGCGGGCGGCCACCATCCCGGGCAAATGGGCGGCGCCCCCGGCCCCGGCGATGATGACCTTGAGCCCCCGCTGCCGGGCACTGCCGGCATATTCATACAGCAGCTCGGGGGTGCGATGGGCGGAAACCACCCGTACCTCATGGGGTACCGCGAACTGTTCCAGAATCTCAACGGCATGGCGCATGGTCTCCCAATCGCTGCGGGAACCCATGATTACTCCAACCAGGGCATCCATCGGCTTCGCTCACCTCGTCAATAATTTGGGTTAGGGACAATTACCAGCGCGATTATAGCCAACTTCTTAACCGGCGGAAAGTTAATATATCGAAAACTGCAGTCGTGGAGATCTACCTGAGGGAGTACGCAAAAAAGGGGCCGTCTGGCACCGCCGGGCCGGCGGAGCCAAACGGCCCCCTTATTCACAACCCACCCTCACCGCCGCAGGGCGGCAGGGGAGCCGCTTTAGCTGAGCTCCTTCATGATCGCCTCGGTAACCTCGCCGATGGAGGGGCCACCATCCACCGAGATCACCTTGGTGCCGCCGCCCAACCCCTTGAAGAAGTTGACCGCGGCCATGGTTCCGGTTTTGTCGTCGTAGTAGATATCGTGCCGTTTGTCGATGGCGGCGTCATCCTGGTCGTCGGGGCGGGTTTTCAGCTCCCCGCCGCAGACCCGGCAGACCATCTTGCCATCCTTCTCCACCGGCTTGATGGCATCGAAGGCGATATGGTTGGGATGGTTGTTGTCGTTAACACAGAGCCGCCGGCCGGTGATCCGCAACTTGGCCACGTCCCGGGGCAGCACGATCTCCACCACGTAATCCAGGTTCATCCCGGCGTCCTTCAGGGCCTTGGCCAGGGTTTCGGCCTGCACCTTGTTGCGGGGAAAACCATCCAGAATCCAGCCCTGCTGGCAATCACTCTCCTGCAGGCGGTTGAGGATCATGGGGATGGTGATATCATCGGGGACCAGATCGCCGCGGTCGATATACTCTTTGGCCTTTTTGCCCAGTTCGGTGCCGCCACCGATATTTTGCCGGAAGATCGCACCCGACTCGATGTGGGGCATCCCGTATTTTTTCTGGACAATGGCACCTTGGGTGCCCTTGCCACTGCCGTTGGGTCCGAATACCAGAATGTTCATCGGCTCTCTCCTTGCGTGGGGGTTAATATAGTATGGTTAAGGCTCGGTAAATTTCAGGGCCGAACTATAAACCACCCCGCCGGGAAAGCCAAACAAAAGATAGCCACCCCCTACCACAACAGGAACGACCGGCAGAAGAGCGGCTGGGACCGGCACCCGCCGCCGGCCAAGGAGATGGAGCTACTGGGCGTAGATCCTCCTAAACTCGAGAACCAGAGCCCTGCGGGCGGCGGTATCCATGCGGAAATAGAGGGGGGAGAGCATCAGAATACGGATCGCTTCTTGAGCAGTCATGGCGTCACCTCCTTGAGCCGGCAGCAATTTTGCCGGCGCAGAACCTTTGCAGAACTGATCGGCACAAGGAGGTGAAACCATTAATCAGCCGGCCAACGGCTCCCGCAGCATGGGCTGACCCAGGGATTTTTCGATCCGGCTGATCATCGGCCCATCTTCCCGCCCGGCCAGGGTGAAGGCGGTGCCGTTCCTGGCGGCCCGCCCGGTGCGGCCGGTGCGGTGAATGTAAGCCTCGACGCTGTCGGGCATATCATAGTTGATGACATGGGAGATGGCCGAGACATCGATGCCTCGGGCGGCGATATCGGTGGCCACCATGATCTTGAACCGCCCCTCCTTAAAACCGCTCATGGCCCGGGTACGCTGGGACTGGGAGAGGTTGCCCTGCAGCGAGGTGGCGCTGTGGCCGGCCTTGCTGAGCTGGGTGGCCAGACTGCGGGCCTTGTGTTTGGTGCGGGTGAAGATCAAGGCCGAGCTGATCTCGACCTGCTGGATGAGATCCCTGAGCAGAGCCGCCTTGCCGGTCTGCTCCACCTGATAGAGGACATGGGCCACAGTGGCGGTGGGGGCCTGCCGGGCAATCTGCACGGTGGCCGGATCGGTGAGAATTTCGCCGGCCAGCCGCCTGATCTCCGTCGGCATGGTGGCGGAAAAGAGCAGGGTTTGCCGCTGCTTGGGCAGATGCTGCAAAATTTTGCGAATGGTGGGCAAAAAACCCATGTCGAACATATGGTCGGCCTCATCAAGGACCAGGTGCTTGACCTGACTCAGATTCACCGCCCTCTCCCCCAGATGATCAAGCAAGCGGCCCGGACAGGCCACTACAATCTCGACCCCGGCCCGAAAGGCTTTGAGCTGCCCCTGTTTACTGACCCCACCGTAAACGCTGACACTGCGCAGGCCGGTGTCTTTAGCCAGCTTGCCGATCTCGGCATGGATCTGTTCGGCCAGCTCCCGGGTGGGCGCCACCACCAGAGCCTGCACCTTCCCCCGGGGGAGAGCCAGCAACTGGTGAAGCAGGGGCAGAACAAAGGCGGCGGTCTTGCCGGTCCCGGTCTGGGCCAAACCCATCAGGTCCCGGCCGGCTAGAGCGGCGGGAATCGCCTGCTCCTGGATGGGGGTGGGAGTTTGATAGCCGCAGGCGGTAATGCCGGCCTGCAGGGTGGGGTGCAGATTAAGTTCCTTGAAATTCATTTTTTAAAATCTCCTTTACCAGCGACGGCTCTTATTTTTAACCGGCGGCTTGGCCTCGTTGACCACCAGGGCGCGATTGTTAAGCATCTTGCCGTTGAGGTCCTCCATCGCCTTGTGCCCTTCGCCCCGGGTGGACATCTCGACAAAGGCAAACCCCTTCGACTGTCCGCTGTAACGATCATTAATAATGGCGGCACTGTTGATCGTGCCGTAGGGAGCGAACATCTCGCTCAGCTCGGTTTCGGTCATGCTGTAGGCAAGATTGCCGACATAAAGTTTCATGCTGTTTCTCCTTTTGCAATGGCCAGCAGAAACTTTAACAATATTTCGATTCAAGGGCGGGGAAAGACTCGCGGAAGAAAGGAAGGCTCGTTAAACGAGTATGCTCAGCGCTATTTGGAATGAGGCTGTTAAGCGGGGCAGACTACCAGCAATTAAGCCATTTAGCAAGTACTACTTTAGAACAGCCGCCGCTGGCGACCCGCTCGCAAAAAAAAGGCCCGCCGCTTGAGAGCGGCGGGCCTTTTGCCGGGAGAGCTATCCCCCCGGGCAACGAGATTTGAGTGACTACTTTCTGGCCTCCCAGAGCCAGACCTGCCCTTCAGCCGGCAGGGCGGTATTCCGGGCCCATTCGGTCCAGCTGCCGTAGTAGGATTTGACACTCTGATAGCCCAGCAGATGATGCAGGATGAAGTAGGCGTGGGCCGAGCGATCGCCACTGTGGCAGTACTCATAGATCTCCTTGTCGGGGGTTACTCCGGCCTCGACGAACATCTGGCGAATCTCCTCAAGGGGCTTGAACCGCATGTCGGGGCCCACCGCGTTGCCGCCGGTGACATTGATCGCCTTGGGGATATGACCGCCGCGGATGGCCCGAATGTTTTCGGCCTGATATTCGGCCCCCGGCCGGACATCCACCAGCACCAACTCCGGCTTGCCGCCCCGCACCACGTCGGTGTAAACCTGGGACCAGGTTACAGTGCGCTCCCCAAAGTAATTTTTCTTGGCCCGATAAGCGGTTTTCTGCGGCTGGGGCGATTCGGTGACCATGGGGAAGCCGGCCTGGGCCCAATATTTGGAACCACCGTTCAACAACTTCAATTTGCTGGTATCGTGACCGTAGAGTTCCATAATCACCAGCAGCCGAGCCGCAAAAAAGCCGGGGGAGTCATCGTAGGCCACCACGGTGGTGGCGGGAGTAATCCCCAGCCGCCCCATCAGTTGTTCAAACTCCGCCTGGCTGGGATAAAGGTTGAGACCGGGGGTGGCCGGATTGTAGCCGGAGAGGTCCAGATACCTTTTCACCGGCACCGCTCCGGGGATATGCCCCTTGGCGTAGGTGTCGGGCTTGTTGGAGACATCGACAATCCTGAGATTTTTGGCACCAAGGTTCTCCTGCAACCACTCCGCCTCCACCAGAGAGATGGCCAGGGCCGACGCGGGCATCACCAACCAGGCCAGAACCAGCAGCAATCCCCAGAACAATTTCGTTTTCTTCGTTTTCATGATTCCACCTCATTGGTTGTGGTTTGCCAACCGGACGGCGGGGGCTCACCCCCCGAGCGATTGTCCTCGCGTTACGGTCAACCCATACAGCAAGGAGCGTGCCACAACCAACATGCTGTTTTTACTCATAAAGAGCCAAGATCGCGTTCATTCATCTTGAACGATCATGGCAAAATGAATGAAAAGTGACCGATGGGGGGCAGCAACTTGGGGAGGGGGACGGAAGATAAAGCCGGCTCAGGAAAGCTGGTATTTTTTAATCTTACGCCAGAGAGAGGAGGGGCTGATGCCAAGGATCTCCGCGGTTCGGCCCCGGTGGCCGCCGGTCTCTGCCAGGGTGCGGGCAATCAGGGCTTTCTCCATTGCCACCACCGAACCACCGGGCGCCGAATCGCCCTTGCCCCCCATCTCGGGGGAGCCCCCCAGGGGCGGCAGATCTTCCGGGCCCAGCTCGGGGGTGTCGGCGACAATCACCGCCCGCTCCAGCACGTTTTCCAGCTCCCGGACATTGCCCGGCCAACCGTGGCCCCGCAAGCGGGCCAGGGCGGCGGGGGTAATCGCCCTGATCTCTTTGCCATATTTGGCGCCATAACGGAGCAGAAAATGGTGGGCCAGCAGGGGAATATCCTCGGCGCGCCGGCGCAGAGGGGGAATATCCACCGCGATCACATTGAGCCGATAGAAGAGATCGCTGCGAAACCGGCCGGCTGCCACCTCCTGGGTCAAGGGGGTATTGCTGGCGGCAATCACCCGCACATCGACCCGCACCGGCTCCCGCCCGCCGACCTTGAGGAAGGTCCCCTCCTGGAGCACCCGCAACAGTTTGACCTGAAAATTCTGGGAGATGGCGTTGATCTCGTCAAGGAAGATGGTGCCATGGTCCACCGATTCAAAGAGCCCGGGCCGATCCTGCTCCGCCCCGGTAAAGGCGCCCCGGACATGGCCGAACAGTTCCGACTCCAACAGGGATTCCGGCAGGGCGCCGCAGTTGACGGGGAGAAAATTGTGTTCGGCCCGCTTGCTCCAGCGATGGAGCAAGCGGGCCACCAGCTCCTTGCCGGTCCCGGTTTCACCCTGGAGCAGAATGGTGGCATCAAAGGGGGCGACCCGAGCGACCAGGTCCTTGAGCTGCTCCATGGGGGGGCTGACCCCGATCAGATCTTCACTCCGGCAGCCGGCCACCTCCCGGCGAAGCTTACGGTTCTCCTGGAGCAGGCGCAGATGGGCCACCGCCCGCCCCAGGATCAACAACAGATCATCCGGCTCAAAGGGTTTCTGAATGTAATCGTAGGCACCCTGGCGGATCGCCGCCACCGCCGATTCGATGGTGCCGTAGCCGGTGATCAGAATAACCATGCAATCGGGATTGGCCGCCCGGGCCTTTTCCAGGATCTCCAGGCCGTCAAAATGGGGCATCATCAGATCGGTGATCACGATATCGACGCCGCCGGAAGTTAGCCGGACCACCGCCTCCCGGCTGTCCCCGCAGAGCAGCGGCTCAAATCCCTCCTCGGCGAGGGTGACCCCCAGCAGCTCCCGCATCCGCAGATCATCATCCACCACCATGATCACCAGCGGAGGCGACTGTTTGCCGCCCCCGCGATTGTCGGGACTCATGGCTGCCCCGCTACCTGGCCGGCCAGGGAGACCAGGAAGGTAGCCCCGCCGCCGGGGGTATCGGCTACCTCCATGCTGCCGCCGCTGTCGCCGACGATACCGGCGCAGATGGAGAGCCCCAGCCCGGTGCCCTCACCCAGAGGTTTGGTGGTGTAAAAGGGATCAAAAATCCGGGAACGGGCCTCGAGGGGGATCCCCGGACCGTTGTCCGCCACCGCCAGCACTACCCGCCCCCCTTCCTGCCGGGTGCGGATCACAATTCGGCCCCGACTGCCGATGGCCTGGGCGGCGTTGAGGACCAGGTTGATCACCACCTGCTCCAGGCCCCGGGGATCGGCAACAATCAGGGGCAAAGGTTCCAGCTCCAGCCGCAGTTCAATCTTTCTTTTCACCAGTTCGGTGGTCAGAATCTGCAGGGCGGCATTGATGATCTCATTGAGATCGCAGGCCTTGGCCACCTGCTGCCCCTGGCCGGCGTGACGGGCGAAGCTGAGCAGGGCCTGAATAATGGCGCTGCTCTTCTTGGCCTGCTCGGCAATGATGGCCAGCCGCTCATGCTGCTTGGGCGCCAAACCCTTATCCTTCATCAACAGCCGGGCATAACCCAGAATGCTGCCCAGGGGGGTATTCAACTCATGGGCCACCCCGGCGGAAAGCTGGCCGATGGCCGCCAGTTTCTCCGTTCGGTGATAGAGTTCGCGCCGTTTCTTGTCTTCGGTAATATCCCAGAAGGTGACCACCCGGCCGATGGAACGGCCCTCGGTATCCAGCAAGCGACTGATGTTGGTAAAAAGCAGCAACTCCCCCCTTTTCTCAGGCTGGTAGGCGACATCCTCCCCCTGAACCGGCTCATCCCGGGCAAGCAGGGGCACCAGGGCTGGGAAAAGCTCCCCCAGGGCCCGGCCCAGCAACCGGCGCTCCGTGCGCGCGGTGATCTCCCGGGCGGCCCGGTTACAGGCCACCACCCGGTCGGAGGGGTCCAGTACCAGCAGGCCCTCGGAGAGACTTTCGATCACCGTGGCCAGTTTTGATTTTTCGGTGAGATAATGCTCGCGTTGCTCCTTTTCCGCCGCTTCCGCCTTTTTCTTCTCGGTGATATCCAGGGAGACCTCAATCACCTTATGGACCTCGCCATCCTCCCCCCGGGCGTAAGGAGTGGTGACCACCTGGAAATATTTCTCCTTTTTTTTGACCTCCCGCACAAAGGCCGGCCGGCCGGTGGCGAAGGTATCCACCGCCGGACAATCCATCCCCGGGGACTGTTTATTGCAATAGACCTCATAACAGTAGCGCCCGGCAACGTCGGCCAGGTTGGGGTCAACCAGCAACTGGCGCTGCTTCTCATTGCAGCGCTGGATGGTGAAATCGTTGTCGATGATAGAGATCCCCACCCCGGTGGCATCAAAAATCGCCTGCAACTCCTCCTTGGCCTGGCGCAGTTCACTGATATTCTGATTTAAAAACTCCAGCACCTGAGCGAAAGAATCGGCGATAATTCCGATGGGGTCCAGGTCGATCAGGGCCCGATCATCGAACTCTTCCGGTCGCAGGGACTCGGTACCCATGACCTCCAGAAGCTGATTGGTCTTCTCCCGGATATAGCGAATATAGCGCTGGTTGGCCACCCGCAGCTCATCCCGCTCCTCCGGCGCGCAGAGCCCCTTGCCGCCCTTTACCCCCTTGCTCATGCCCACCGCCCGATCCTGATCTCATAGTGGCCCGCCACCTTGCTGACCTCCACCTCATAGCCCATCTTGCGGGCCGATTCCGGCACGGTCCGAGTGGTGTCCCGATGATCCGTCCGGACAAGCAACTGCACCTGGCCGGAGCGCAGCTCCTCCCGATGGGCGTTAACCTCCTTGAGCACCACCAGCAGGCAGGCGGGACATACCTGTCCCAGAATATTCAGTTCGATCAGCTTCTGTTTTTCGCTCATCTGCATCGGCGTTCACCTGAGAATAATCCGGGTCAGCAGCCGGGCACCAAGCCAGGCGCCGGCCACCATGCCCATGGTAAAGAGCATAGCCTGATAGGAAAAAAGCGGCAATCCTCCCAAGAGATATTTAAAGTTGCAGCCCCCGGCGATCCGCGCCCCCAAAGCCACCAGGATTCCACCAATCAGGGCGGCTACCCCCTGGCGCAGGGGCGGCAACCCGTAAAAGCGAAACTCCCGTAGCCGCAGCGCGGTCAGCAAGGAGCCGATGATGATCCCCAAAAGCAGGGGCAACTCGCTGAAGGAGATGAGATCGACCCGGGGGCCGGCCCCACCGCTGAGGACGGTTTCTCCCCGGGTAACCACCAAGGAGGGTTCCGTGAAGTAAGCCAGGTTGGCCAGATGGGCCGGAGCCAGCGGGGCCGCCAGATAGGCCCCGATCTTGGCATAGGCGGTGGAGATCCCCATGGGCCATCCGGTCGCCAGAATCAGCAGCAGATTAAGCAGGGCCAGGATCACCGCTACCCGCCATGGCTGGAGATATCCTTCGGCGGCCGCCTCCAGCCGCAGCAAACCCTGCCGCTGCCAGTGCCGCAGGAGCGGCAGGAAGACGATCAGCAGCAGCCAGCCCCCGATTCCGCCCGCCCGGGGCCAGCTTTGTAACAGACCCATCTCCCCGGTCATGGGCAGCAGCTGTTCCATTTCCCGGACCAAAAGGTGAATCTCGGCGTAGATCAGACTGCCGCCGACAATCCCGGCAAAGGCGACCAGGCTGGTCAGGTTGCCGCTCCCCAGCTTATAGAGGGTGCCGACCACACAGCCGCCGGCCAACACCATTCCGATCCCGAAGAGCAGCCCCCCCACAATCCCGGCCACCGAGCCGAGCCCAAAAGTGGGGGGGACGGCAAAGGGCAGCAACCACAGGGCACGAGCCAGGAGAAAAAACAGGGTGGTCAGCAGGACGGCCAGCAGCAGGGAACGCAGCCGGGAGTTGTCGCCAAAGAGGAAAAAATCCCGCACCATCCCCGCCATGCAAAAATCGCTGCGGTAGAAGATGTGGCCCAGGATCAAACCGGCCGCGAAATGACCAAGGGCCAGCAGCGGAAGGTGCGACAGCAGCATGGGGCGATCCCTCCCGGGAAACCGGCTTCAGCGGTTAGTGGCGCTCCAGTTCGGCGGCCAGCAGGGCGAGATGCTGCTTCTCCTCGGCGGCCAGGCCCAGGAACAGCTCGCGGCTGGCGGCGACTTCGCTGTGGCTGGCCAGACGGAGGTAGAGATCCAGGGCCTGGGTCTCCAGCCCCATGGCCTCGCCCAGCAACTCTTGCGGAGTGGCGGCGGCCAGCAGGGCGGCCAGGGCGACATCGTCCGGGCGACGTCCCCCTTCCAGCAGTTCCCCCTCCCGGCTGGGCGGAAGCCCATGGCCAGTCTGCTCGCGATACTCATGGAGCAGGCGGGCCTTATGTCCCTCTTCCAAGGCGGCCAGCCGCTCCCAGGTCGACCGCAACCCCGACTCCGGAAACTGCTCGGCCAGCCGGAGGTAGAATTGCCGCAATCCCTCTTCCATGGCGTAAGCCAGGGCGGCAGCCTGCTCATATTCGGCCCCGGAGGGCAACAGCTCCAGGCCGGCGGCCAAAGGTCCCGTCGCCCGTTCTCCCTCCCAGGCCTTGATGCCGCCGGCCAGATTGTAAACCTCCTTAAAGCCCTGACCGCTGAGCAACTGGGCGGCTGCCCGACTGCGCCCCCCCACCGCGCAATAGGCAATCACCGGCTGATCGGGGTTCAACTCATCCAGGCGATCGGGCAGCTCCTTAATGGGAATCAGCCGGGCTCCCGACAGGTGCCCCTCCTCATATTCCCGGGGCTGGCGGACATCCAGCAGCTGGAAGTCGCCAGCCGGGTGGGAGTCCATATAGTCCCGCGCCTGGGCCGAACTCAGGTTGGCAATGGGGGTAAAGAGTTTCCTCCAGTTCATCGGCGACCTCCTTCAGGTTGATCCTACGGAGTATAGCGGGTAAAGGGCATGGCCAGTAAGCGAAAAAAACCCAGCCGGTTGAAATCACGGTGGGAGCCGATGCCGATCACGATCCCCTCCTGCTCCACCCTGGTCAGCAGGGTCCCGAAGAAGCGGTCCCAGATGGAGAAGATCACCCCGTAATTGGTGTCACGCTCCTTGATCTTGACCGAGTGGTGGATTCGATGGAGAAAGGGAGGCACCAGCAGCAGCACCCAGATCTTTTCAAAAACCGGACTGATCCGCAAACTGCTGTGGTGGAACTGGATGGAGAGGTTGACCAGGATCTCAAAGAGCAGATAGGCCACCAGGGGGATGCCGAAGGTATAAATCACCGCCAGCCGCACCAGCCCGGAGAGGAGAATTTCACCCAGATGAAACCGGCTGGCGGTGGAGACATCCATGTTCATGTCGCTGTGGTGAACCCGATGAAACCGCCACAAAAGGGGGACCTGATGATTAAGCAGGTGCCAGAGCCAGATAAAAAAGTCAAGAATCAGCACCCCGGCCACCAGCTTGAGCCAGTAGGGCATGGCGATGGCATTGAGCAGACCCAGGTTCTGCTCCTGGGCCAGGAGCATCAGACCGGCGATGGCCCCCCCGAAAATCAGGATATAGACCACCCCGTTAACCATCGCCAAAGGCAGGTTGGCCAGCCAGCGCCGCGCTTTGGAAACCGTGGGCCGCCGATAGCTGTAGGCCAGCTCGATCAGCAAAAAAAGCAGTACCCCGCCCAGGTAGACGGGCAATTTTAGCATTTCCAGGGTTTCCCACTCCAGGCTCATGGCGTTGACTCCTCCAGCTCCAGGTCGGCCAGCACCGGCAGGTGATCGCTGGCGATTTTGGAAATTTGCATCCGGCAACGCTGCCTTTTAAGGATGGTCAGCGGCCCACGGACAAAGATCTTGTCCAACCCGCCGGTGGGCGAGAAAGAGGGATAGGTCAGATAGGGACTCTGAAAATTCTCCTTATGGCTGGAGGCGCAGCGAAAGCCCATGATCTCGGTGAACATGGGGGCCAGCCGGGTAAACCAGTCGTTGAAATCGCCGGCCACGATACAGGGAGCTCCCGGGGGCAGCTCGACAAACTCCGGTGATTTGACCACCATCCCCACCTGTTGGGGACGTTCATGGAACGAGAGGCCCAGGTGGAGATTGAACACCGCCAGCGAGACAGCACCCCCCTCCTCCGGGCTCGCCACCTCGATGCGGGTATAGAGGCAGCCCCGGGCCTTATGCCCGGGCAGAGTCAGGTCAATATTGCGCTGGCTGGTGATGGGAAACCGGCTCAAGGTGGCATTGCCATAGTGGCCCTGGGTCAAGGCGACATTGAGCCCCAGGGCCCGATGGGCATAACCGCAGAGCCCGGCGAACTCCTCGGCCAGGTCCAGGTTGCGGGAGCGGGGCACCCCCACATCCACCTCCTGCAGCAGCAGGATATCCGGCTGGTGATGTTCGATGATCCGGGCGATCCGTTCCGGCCGGAAGCGGCGATCCACCCCGATGGCCCGGTGAATGTTGTAGGACATCACGCGCAAGGGCATGATTCCGCCTCACCTGACCCCCGGCTTTTTGCGCCGGGGGGGTTGACCCAGTTTACGGCAGAAGCGGGCGATCGCCTCAAAATAGAGCTGGCCCACCCGGTCGATGATATTGTTATGATCAGCCCCCGGTACAATCTGAAACTCCTTGCTCTGCGCCCCGCAACTGGCCTGGAGGGCTTCGGCCAGGGTCACCGGAATCAGCTGATCGTGCTGGGCGTGGAGAATATAGGTGGGCTTGGTGAAGAATCCGATCTTCTGGACGTTACAGAAGCCGTCGGCCTCGCTGGTCAGACCGCAGCTCCCCACATCGACCCCCAGGGCCAGCAACAGGGGGATGGTGTGGGCGAACCCACTCTCGATGATCAGGCCATCCACCAGCCCGGGACCGGCGGCCGCCGCCAGATCGATGGCCGCCACACTGCCCAGCGAGCGGCCCATCACCGCCAGATGACCGGTCTTCCCCTCCTGCCGGAGGGTTTCCCGCACCCGGGGTAAAAGCTGATGGGCGTCTCCAATCATACTGCGCACCGTGGGCTGGCCGCCGGCCCGGCCATAACCGCGATATTCGGCCACCACCAGATTGAGGCCCGCCTGATTGAAGCTGGGCGCCAGTTCATCGTAATCGGCGGCCACCTCGCCATTGCCGTGGAAAAAGAGAATATTGACCGCCCCGGGATCCGCCGTCCCCAAGTGGTAGCGCAACGGCAGCCGCACCCCCCCCTCCACCTCCACCTCCCGGTCAAAAACCCCTGCCGGGGGGGGATTCCAGTCGGCCCGGGGGCAAAAGAGGGCGGCCCGCACCGCAGCATGCTCCAACTTCTCGTAAGCCATGGTTCTGATATCCATCTCGCTGTCACCCTGCAATGGTTATGATGCCGCCGGGGCGGGAATCAGTTCAATTAACGTCACTTCCGGGGGAGCCAGAAAGCGAATCGGGGGCCCCCAGGTTCCGGTCCCCCGCCCCACATAGAGGTAGCGGCCGTCGGCCGCCACCCTGAGGCCGGTGGAGACCCGATAGGCCAACCAGGTGAAAAGGTTGAAAGGAAAAATCTGACCCCGGTGAATATGGCCGGAAAGCTGCAGATCCACCGGGCCTCCCGGCACCACCTTCGGTTGATGCCTCAGCAGGATATTAAAGGTCTCCGCGGGCAACAGGGCCAGCAATTGCTCCTCCTGGCCCGGCGGGGTGAGCCCCAGCCGCTCTCCGGTAATATCATCCACCCCCGCCACCCTCAACCAGGGAGTGACCCGGGCCAATTCGCCGCGCAGCACGGTAAAGCCGGCACTCTCGTGAAAAGCGAGGGAAGCGGCCGCGCCCACGTAAAATTCGTGATTACCCAGGATGGCAAATTTGCCCAGGGGGGCCTCCAGCCGGCGAAACCGCTCCGCCAGCGGGGCGATATTATCCCCCTGTCCATCAACGATATCACCGGTGGCCAGCAGCAGATCCGGCCGGGCCTGGGCCACCACCGCCAGCATCCTCTCCAGCCGCCCTTCCCGGACGATCAGGCCGAGGTGGATATCGGTAACCTGGACGACCCTCACCACTCCTGCTTCCAAAGGCAACTTGTCGCTGACAATCCGCACCCGCTCCAGCCGGATATCGAGCGCTTCCCGGTAACCATAAGCACAACCGGCGGCGGCGGCAAGGAAGGCCAGCCAAAAAATCGCGGCCGGAGCCAGAACCCGGGCCGGCCAGCTGGAGGTCGCGGCACCGGGTAGTGCCAGCCTGGCCGGCCCGGCCCAGCGAGCGCGCAGCAGCCGGAGAGCATCCAGCAGCAGGGCCACAACGGTGAAGAGAAAGAGAAACCCCATCCAGCCAAAACCGAGATGGGCCAGGAGCGTGGCCGCCAATGCCCGGCCCTGCTGCTCCAGCAGCCGCACCAGCACCGGGGCCAGAACCATCAGGAGCAGGAAAAGGCCGATTATCAGTCGCCCTGCCCCCAGGGGGGGCAGGGCCCCGCGCAGCCGCCAGTAAAAATAGCAGTGCATGGCTCCGTAAATCAGCAAAAAAGCGGACAGTAACAGCAACATGGGATTTAATCACCAAGTTTAATTTTTCCGGCCCTGCCGTTGCGTTACACCATGAGAACGGGTAGAATGCCTGGCAATGCAAGCCCCGGCGCGGCCAGCCCTGACCCGGTCGCCCGGGACTTTTCTTTACTTTCACTCGGGAAAACAAGCATGGAACTGATCAACGTTGACCGGAGCAAATGCAAACGGGACGGTATCTGCATCTCCGAATGCCCCTTCAGCCTGATCGAAGAGAGTGAGGATGGTGGTTTTCCGGTGGCCCGCAGGGCCGCTCCCCGCATCTGTATCGACTGCGGCCACTGCCTGGCGGTCTGCCCCCACGGCGCCCTTACCTTCAAGGGGCAGGGGCCGGAGAGTTGCCTGCCCCTGGACCGTAAGCTCAACCCCAGTCCGGAGGCGGCGGCCCAATTTCTGCGCAGCCGCCGCTCCATCCGGACCTACAAGGACAAGCCGGTTCCCCGGGAAGTTCTGGAGCAGTTGTTGGATATCAGCCGATGGGCGCCATCGGCCAAGAACGCCCAGCCCACCAAGTGGCTGGTGATTGAATCGACCGCCGAGGTCCGCAGGCTGATCGGTCTGGTGGTGGAGTGGCTGCGGGAAAACGGCTCCTTCCCCGGGGTGGTCGCCGCCTGGGATCTGGCCGAACGGGATCTGGTGCTGCGGGGCGCTCCCCATCTGGTGATCGCCTACGCCTCGGAAAAGGCGCTGAAGCCGGAGATCGACTGCACCATCGCTCTCACCTACCTGGACCTGGCCGCCCATGGCATGGGGATCGGCACCTGCTGGGCCGGAATCTTCCTGGGCGCCATCTTCAACAACTACCCACCCCTGATCGAAGCTCTGGGGCTCCCGGAAAATCACCGGGTCCACGGGGCCCTGATGCTGGGCTACCCCAAATACCGCTATCAGCGTATCCCGCAAAGAAAACCGACAGACGCCATCTGGCGCTAATAGCGCCCGTCCCGGCGGCAGCGGGGACCGAACCGGCCCCGCCTGGGGCACCTTTAACCGCCTGAAGCTCTAAACGGTCAAATCGTTGCGAACCGCCTTCCGGGGGCCACCATGGCCGGCGGGTCGCCAGTCACGGATTGGGGCCACCCGGTCAAGCTCCGCCTGCTGCTCAAAGCGGCTGAGACGATCATGGATCGCCTGCCAGATGCAAGGAATTTCCCGGTGGATCTCACAACGGCCATCCACCGAACCGCCGCAGGGCCCGTTCAGCAGACTTTTGGCACAACGGGCCACCGGACAGAGGCCGCCGGTGAGGTGCAACACGCAATCACCACAGCCGGCGCACTGCTCACTCCATTCCCCTTGGAGGGCTGAACCGCCGAAAAAGCTGGTGTTGACCGCCGGATAGACCTTGTCGGCGGGACGCAGGTTGGCGATGAAGTTTACCCCAACCCCGCAAGCCATGGAGACAATGGCGTCATACTCCCCTTGCCATTGGTCGATCTCATCGACATACTCCTTGTCACACTGGCGCACCAGGGTGGCACCCTTGACCTGGGCCTGCTGGCCGGCCTGCTTCTTGCCCAAACGGATCAGGGAGGAGAGCAGTTCCACCTCCCGCTCGCCGCCGGCGGAGCAGACCGAAACACAGCCCCGACAACCCAAAACCAGAATCCGCTCGGCATCCCGCACCATTGCCACTATCTCGTTAACCGGCTTACGCTCAGCGATAATCATTATTTCTCCCCCTTGAACGGGCTGGGACCCAGCTTGGTTACCTGGTCGTTCAACTCCCGGACCACCTGCACGAACTCGGGGTGAAAGCCCCGCTCCAGGTGATGAAAAGCGATCCTGGCCTCTTCGGCCCCCAATTCGGCCAGGGCCTTGCGCACCGCCCCCGCCCGGCGGGCGGCCCGCTGGCTGCCCATCAGGTTGTGGCACTCATCGGGTTTGCAGCCCACCACGCAAACTCCGTCGGCCCCGTTCTCGAAGGCCTGGAGCAGGACGGAAACCTTGAGCTTGCCGCCGCAGGTCAGGCGGTTGATGGTGGCGTTGGCCGGGAAACCGTCGGCGGCCAGGCCCTCCTTGCCTTCGGCGCAAGCCTGCTGGGAGGTGTAATGACAACAAAAAACTTGAATATCCGGGATAAAAGCCATCTCTATCTCCTCCCCGCTCAGCGGCCGGTGCCGCAGGCGGCGATCAGGCGCTCGTCGGCGGATTCGTTAAGTTGAATGGCGGCGGCCGGGCACTCCGTCGGGCAGATTCCGCAGGCCCGACACTCCTTGGGGTCGATATAGGCCTTGCCGCCCTGGTCAATTACCGGAATTCGCCAGGGGCAGACCCGCACGCAGGTCAGGCAGGATACGCACTCATCGCGCTCCACCCTGGCGGTCTTGCCTTTATCCACCAGATCCTGCTCGCTGACCAGTCCCTGCTCCAAAGCCAACTTGCGCAAGGCCCCGACAATCTCGGCAAAGCGCACATCCTGGGGGCAGACAAAAACGCAGTTTTGACAACTGGAACAGTACCAGAGCAGGTCCGAGGTGAGCAGGCGCTCTTTCAGACCCATCCGGATCATATGAATCATCCGCCGGGGATCGAAATCCGGAATCGCCTGACTGACTGGACAGGCACCACTGCAGGCCCCGCAGGAATAGCAGCGATTGAGGTGCTCTCCCCCGGGCTGGGCCGTGACTTCGGCGCTGAAGGCCGCGTTGATCTCTTTGCTGGTAATTGTCATGAACAGTCCCCTGTCACAAAATATTGAAACGGGACGCCGGGCCTTGTCAAACCCCGCCCCGCAGCCGTAACCGGTGCCAAATCAGCCGCGAATGCTACCGAAAAACCGCCGCCTTGTCAACCACAAGCGGGCCCGACCACGGCGGCAAAGTCGATAAAACTAGACCAGAAAACGGAACTCCCCTTTGCCGATCATGTCCTGGAGGTGCAGGATACCGACCAGCCGCCGGTCACCGTCGGTGACCGGCAAAACCGTCACCTCGTGGTTCTGCATGATACTGAGGGCATCGGCGGCCAGCAGGTCGGCGGTGATGCTTTTGGGCGCGGCAGTCATCACCTCGGCCAGGGTCGGGGCGTTGCCGGCCATACCCTGCCCTCCTCCCGCCACCATCCGCCGCAGATCCCCGTCGGTGAGAATCCCCAGCATCTCCTGGTCATCCGCCGCAATCACCAACACCGCGCCCAGATTTTTGCGGTTGAGCTCGGCCACCGCCTCGGCCAGGGTGGCACTGATCCGCACCTTGGGAATCTGGGAGCCGGTCAGCATCACCTCGGAAACCCGGACCTTGAGCCGCTCGCCCAAGCTGCCGCCGGGATGGTTGCGCCGGAAATCACAGGCATCGAATTTCTTGCGATTGAGCAGCACCACCGCCAGGGCGTCACCCATGGCCAGGGAGGCGGTGGTGCTGGCAGTGGGAGCCAAGCCCAGGGGGCAAGCCTCCCGGGGCACGGCCACGGTCAGCACCGCGTCGGCGGCGGAAGCCAGGCTGGATGACCGGCGGCCGGTCATGGCGATAATCCCCGCCCCCCGATTTTTCAGGGTGGGGAGCAGCATATTCAACTCCGCCGTCTCACCGCTGTAGGAGATGGCCAGCACCACATCCCGGGGATCGACAATCCCCAGATCCCCATGCATCGCCTCCACCGGGTGGAGAAAAAAGGCCGGGGTGCCGGTGGAGTTGAGGGTGGCGGCGATCTTTTGCCCGATGATCCCCGATTTGCCGATCCCGGTGACGATCAGCCGGGTGGGGCAGGCCATGATCATCGCCACCGCCCGCTCGAAATCATCCCCCACCTGGTCGATCACCGCCAGGATCCCTTCCGCCTCCAGGCGCAACACCTCGCGGGCCTGGGCAATGCCGGCGCCGTCGGTCGTGGTCGTCTCAGCCATTGTGGCGTCCCGGCTCACACCAGCTGCTCGGCGATGCTGACCGTGCGATCACCAAGCATATTGGTATAGCTACCCAATTCGTTGTCATACCAGCCGTAGATCACGGCCTGGGTCACCGGCACCTCCACTCGATCGGGGGCGCCACTGCAGTTGAACTGGCCCAGATTGACGCTGATATTGGCAGTGCGGGTGTGGGTTTCCCGGCCCTCGATCACCGCGGCGGCGGCGGGGCTGCCCACGATATCGCAGGAGACCAGCTGCTGGTCGGTGTATTGCAGATAGCTGGTTTTATTAGAATAATCACTATAGATGGAGTTGATCAGCTCCCGCTTGATCGATTGCTCGCCATCATCCTGGAAATTGACCACCAGGATGATCAGCGAGCCGCTGGAGGTGGGAATCCGCACCGATTCGGCGATAAAGCCGATCTTCTTCATCTCCGGAATCACCAAGGGCAGGGCCTTGGCCGCGCCGGTGGAGGTCAGGATGATATTGTTCAGGATGCTGCGGCTCTTGCGGAGATCGGTGGCACCGGCGGCGGGCACCCGATCCAGGACCGGCTGACTGCCGGTGGCGGCATGGACCGTCACCATCGAGGCACTGAGAAACTTGTCGGCCCCGAAATAGTCCATCAACGGCTTGACCATGAAGGAGAGGCAGGTGGTGGTACAGGAGGCGGCCGAAACCATGAGATGGCGGGAGGGATCGTAATCACCGTCGTTGATCCCCATCACGGTGGTCACCACATCTTCCGGCATCTCCAGCCCCTTCTGCTTGATCTTGAAGGGGGCCGAGAGGATCACCTTCTCCGCCCCGCCCTGGAGATGGCCACGCAGGGAGCCCCTGGGGGCATCGGCATCGGCGGTGGGATCGGTGAAAGCGCCGGTGGTATCCACCACCAGCCGGACCCCGTTCTCCTTCCAGGCAATCCCCCGGGGGTCGCGGGATTGACGCAAAATTCTGACCGGCACCCCGTTGACCACCATGCTGCCGGCGGCCTCATCCAACTGTTCAATCACCGAACCGGTGGAGTTGCAGCCGTGAAGGTAGGGGCCCAAGCGCCCGTAGGTGCTGTCCCGTTCGATGATCCCGGCGATATCGTTGAGCGAGGTGCCAACCTCGCGACCGACATTGACCACAATCTCGGAAAAAAATTTACGGGAAACATGGTGCCAGAGAGAGAGTTTGCCGATCCGGCCCAGGCCGTTGATCCCTAACTTCATCGTAACCGATCTCCTTGGGATTAAACTGCTTAGCTTAAAATTGAAGGGGGGGCCCTGCCTCAACCAGGTGGCTTACGGCCACTACCCGGCCAACGAAGAAAACGAATCGATTATTATACGAAAAGGCATTGTTTCAGGCAAGGATAAAGTGACGACTTAGGGATCAACCGGCAGGGGAGAGGGGGATTACGGCGGCACACGCAAAAAAACCTTCGGGCCGGGCAGGGCCACCAAACAGCCCCCTCCCCGGCCCGAAGGTCTCAATACTACTTAACGCACTCTCTTACTTCTTGGAACGGGCGGCCCCCTTGTTTTTCATGGGGTCACCCTCATAACCCAGCGCCTGCCAATCCAGTCGGCCCTGGGGGCTGTGGCAGTCATTGCACTTGAGCGCCTCCTTGGCCGGAGAAACCATGTGGTTAAGCCGCCAGTACATGGTGGTGGCCGCGAAGGCATACTCGCCACTGTAGGCCAGACCGCTGGCCTCCGAGCCGGCCTTGAGCGCGGCCTGCCAATCGAAGCTTTTCCAGAAGGCGGCATCGGCGTCCTTGCCGGCGGGCCACACCTTGGGAATAAGAAAATGTCCATGCTTGGCGTCGTAGACCTGCTTGCCCCGATGCTCCTTAAAAGGATAGATCTTGGCCCGGCGATCATTGATATCACCCTGGGGCCAGTTCAGCTTGGTGACCTGGGCCGGGTCGACCTTATCCCCCAGGATATAGGCTCCGCCGGTGCCGTTGTACCAGAGGTAAACGGGGGTGACATTCATCCCCCATTCAAAGTGGCCCTTCCGCTTGTCATAGGCGGTCCGCTTCATCTCGCCGAAGATCTGGGGGGCGACCTCCAGATCCTGGCCGGCCGTGGACCAGTCCCAAACCAGCTTGGTGGGAGTGGTCTTGGCATAGGCGGGAATGTGGCAGGTCTGGCAGGCCACCGCCTCGATATGGTTGTTGAGCAGAGCGTTCTTGTGGGGCGCCTCCTGGTGGCACTGGCTACAGGTAATGGCGTTGGTGCCTCCGGGCGAGGTCACCATGGCGTGGCCCTTGATATTGTGTTTTTCGGTCTGATGGCACTCCTGGCAGGAGAAGTTCAGACCGTCAACCCCCATATGCACATCCACCGATCTGGGGTTGGTCGGGGTCTTGGAATCGATATCGCCATGCTTGACGTTGTCGCCGCCGCCGCCGTAGCCGTGGCAGGCCACGCAGTTGGCCTTGCCCGGGGCGCCGGCCTGTTGAGCGATCTTGACCAGGTCGGTCTTTTTCTCGTCCAGCTTGGGGTTGCCGGTATAACCGAAGGGCATCCCCGCCGCCGGGGCGGCCTTAGCGTAGGTGCCGGTGGTGTCGTGGCAAACCAGGCAATCCACCCGGCTCTGATCGTTAAAATCAAAAGAGCTGTCCCGCCAACCGTAGCCAACGTGGCAACTGGTGCAACGGGGCTCGTTGCCACCGCTGATCCCGATGCAGAAGTTGTTGATGGCGTTTTTTTTGCCCAGCTCCACCTTGCCCCGGCCGGGGATCTCCTGCTCCAGGGACCAGGTCCAATGACTGGTCTGCATCACCTCATGGGCGGCGTCGGCATGACAGTTCAGGCACTGCTTGGTTACCTCCATGGGGCTGGCAAACGGGCCACTGATGCTCTGGTGGGCCATATTGGCGCTCACCGTGGTGGCTGCGGTTCCAACCAGGGCCGTTGCGGCCATCATCGCGTAAAGCTTCCATACCCTCTTCATGACTCTCCTCCCTTGCTACGTTCATTAAGAGATCCTGGCCGGGGACAGCAAACCGGGACCATGGCCGCAAAACAGCCGGATCCCCCAGCCCCCGGGTTCTGGGCGACTACCACCCTATTCACCTCATTTAGCCTGATTCTTAAATAATGTAAACAAAAAAAGAACGTTCATTCTTTGTGAAGAGCAAGGGGGGACACCAAACCATTGGCCCCTGCGGCGGCAGTGGGGTCAGGCCAGGGGACAGCGACGGCCGATACACTGTTTGTTGGCGGCGGCCTGTTCACACTTAAACTTTGCCGCTGCCAGCAGCGGGACCGGCAGCAGTTCCCGGGAGATGGCGGCGGCCTCTTCCAAGGCGACCCAGGCCTCCCGCTGACAACAACGAGCCCCGCTGATCCGCGCCACCGCCCCCAGAACCCGAGCGGTGATCTCCTGGACCTGCCGGCGGGGTTCCGGGGTCAGGGGGGTGGCGGCCAGCAGGATACTGAAGGCGATCCCCACCCCGGCCGCCGCGCCGCAGTTACCCCAGAAGCCGCAGACTCCTCCCGGCACCCGGGAACCCCGTTCTATCCCGGTGAAGATGGACTCTCTTTCCAGCTCACCGCCGCGATTGCGATAGGTGGCCAGAATCACCCCCGGCACCAGGGCGTGATGTTCAGGACCGTGCATGGGGATCGCCGGATGGCGGCGGATTTTGGCCAGCAGGGCCAGCATATCCTGTTCCTCGGTCTCGCCGCAGATCACCCGGATGGCGGAAAGACCGTCGCGCTGGTGACAGTCGTCACAAATATAGTGCCCCTGCCCGCACACCGCGTTGCTCAATTTCCGCCCCCCGCAATAGTAGCAGGAGTACTCCCGCTCATCCCGGGCGTAGATGATCTCTCCCCCGCAAACCAGGCAGCCCGCCTGATGGCGGGCTGCATTCCCCTCCCTCACCGGGGCTGGGCAGCAGCTGCCGGCCATCAAACCGGAGAGGCCCGACCCGCCGGCCGGAGCCGAGGACGAAGCGGCCGGGGCGGGCGGGATTTTCGCCGGCGGCGGGTCGGGAAAAGGGGCGCAGCAGCCACCACCCAGGGCCAGGTTGGTCACCGCCCCGGCCCCATCAACCAAGAAGATCGACTCATCGCGGCCTTCCGCGGCACTCAGGGGCAACGCCACCCGCTGCCCCTTGCGCAGCAGATCCCCCCCCTCGGTGAGCAGGGCGGCAAAGGGCCCCCGGTAGATCACCTCGCGGACCGGCGCCGGCTCCGGCTTCTCGGCGGCAAAGGTCAGGGAGTAGAAACTGGTCTCCCCTTCCCGCCGGTAGGGGAAGCGCTTGAGCAGGCTGGTACCGGCAAAACCGCAACCGTCAAGCATGGCCAGCAGATCCTCCTGCCGCATGGCCCCCCCCAGACACTCCCCCCGGAAGCGCTCACTGTTTTTAATCTTCAGGGGCACCGGCTCATCGGTGATGACGTCGGAAACCACCAGCCGGCCTCCGGGCTTGAGCACCCGGTAAATTTCGTGAAAAACCCGACGCTTATCGGGGCTGAGATTGATCACGCAGTTGGAGATCACCACATCGGCGCAGCCATCGGGCAGGGGGATCTTTTCCAGCAAGCCCGGCCTGAACTCAAGGTTGTCGTAACCAAGCTCCCCCACCACCGCCGCCTTGGAGTGGTTGGCCAAAGCCAGCATCTCGGCGGTCATGTCGATGCCGTAGACCCGGCCGGCGGCCCCCACGGCCTTGGCGGCCAGAAAGCACTCCACCCCGCTGCCGCTGCCCAGATCCACCACCACCTCACCGGCCCGGAGGGCGGCATCCTGCACCGGACTGCCGCAGCCATAGGATTTGCGCCGCGATTCCTCGGGGATGAAGGTGGCCAGGGCCTGCTCCGGGGCCAGGGGGTTGACGATATCCTCCCGGGCGGACCGGGCGGCGGCGGCATAGAATTCCCGGACCTGGCCATGGCCCCGCTCTTCGGCCAAGGAGATCACGCAGTTGCAGTGGGTGAAGCCGACCTCGCCCCCACCATCGGGGCAATCGTGGCGCAGATCGCCCATGGTCAGCAGCAGGGCCGGCCGCTCCTCCCCGCCGGGCCCCTGGGGGTAGCCGCCGGCCTGACTGGTCATCAACCAGAGGGCCAGCCCGTTGTAGAGCTCCAGATAGGGATCGTGGCCAACCAGCTCACCGCCGGCCAGATAACTGTGGTCCAGATCCCCGCCGCCGATGATGAACTTCAGCGGATTCCGGCGCCAGCTTTCACTGTCCAGCAGGGAGGCGGCCCGAATCTTTTGCAGCACCGGGCTTTCCCGCCAGATCCTGCCCAACCCCTTATCCAGGGACCCGCAAGCCAGTTCGGCCACCCCCACCAGGGCCGGCGAGGGGTAGATCTGGCCGTCGGGCCCCACGGCCAGGGATTCCCAGGCGGTGTTGGCCAGGTCATAGCGGGTGCCCGGCGAGGAAAAGACCTGGGCCCGCAGGGTTTCCACGTTATCGATCAGCACCCCGCGACTTTGGGCCCGTTCCTGGGCCTCGACCAGCCGGGGCAAAATCTCGGCCGGGGACACAAACTGCTCCCGGCTGCCCTGACCCCGGACAAAATGCCAGAGCAGATGCAGGTTACCCACCCCCTGAGCGGCGGCAAAATCCACCAGGGCGGCCAGTTGCTCCACGTTTTCCCGGTTCACCGCCACCGCCAGGGTGGCGGCCAAACCATGCTCCCGCAACAGCTTGAGTACCGCCACCAGCCGACCGAAGCTGCCCCGTCCCCGCAATTGATCGTGGTGTTGCTCCAGACCATCAAGGCTGATCTGCAGATGCAAGCGCTCCCGGGGCAACCGCAGCAGTTGGGGCAGTTGCTCGGCAAGCAGCAGGCCGTTGGTCAGCACCACCGCATGCTTTGCGTCATCGGCCAGCAGTTCGCCAAGGATGGCGAGAAAATCGGGGTAGACAAAGGGTTCACCGCCGGTGAAATAGAAAAGATTGCACCCCAACCGACCGGCCTGCCGCAACCCCTCCCGCAGCAGCTCCTTGGGCAGGGTTTCCGCCTCACGCCCCGGCCGAGCGGCAAAAAGGCAGTGGCGGCAGGCCAGATTACAGTTATTAGTCAGGTGAAACCAGCACTCCTTGAGAACCTGGGGAGTTGCCGACACCCCATACCCGGCCCCCTGGATGGCATTCTCCCCGGCCAGGGCCTCCAGCCGCCCCTGGTAGGGGGTGGCTGGCCCATTCAAACGGGCACAGAGACGGCCCGCCGCCACCAGATCGGCGGCCAATTCCGCCCCGACGGGGCTTCCCCCCCGGGCGACGGCACAGACCCCCTGCTCCAGGTTGCCGGTGGCCTGCAGGGCCCGCAACAGCCCATCGGCCCGGTCATTGGCCACCACCCAGTCCGGTTTTTCCGGGTTGATATAGATCGCGCAACCACCACATTCCAGCCGCTGCCAGTCATCAAACATAGTTAAGCATCTCCTTATGGACAGTCAGACCCCCAACCTACGCAAATGCCACACCCCGGTCAAATAGATTATAGCGATGGGAGCGGCCGGCAGTTATCGCCTAACACCCCGGCAAACGGCCCGCCCACCCCTATTGTTCCTTTTTGGGCAACCTGAAGGGTAGCGATTTGCTCAGCAGATGGTGATTCAAGCTCTCACTGGCGCCGGTGCTCCGTCGCCGCAGCGATTTTTGAAAAAAAACGTTGTTGGGGACCTGGATCAGGAACTCCGCCTCCGGCACCGGGGGGGGCGGCGCGGGAGGGACCGGAGGCGAACCCGGCTCCCCCTCCGGTGCGGGCTGGGGAGGGGTGGGGATCTCGATCAGGGTGGTGTACATCAGATTGAAGCCGCGCACCCGGCCGCGCAGCCCCTTGTCACTGCCGGCCGGCTCGATCACCTCGACCTCATCACCGACCCGGAAGGCCCCGGTGGCGGCCAGCAGCAGGGCGCACATCACGTTGCTCAAAACACTCCAGACCGCGATAAAGCCGATGGCCACCATCCCGGCCACGGTCAACAGCCCGGCCAGGATATGGGGCAAACCCACCCCCAACTGCTGCAAGACCAGGACGGCCACGATAATCATACAGAGCCAGCGGATCGAAAGCTTGGCGATCACATAGGTGGCCTGATCCAGGTACTGGCGCCGCAGAAGCAGTTTCAGGACGCGCTTGGAACCGAAATAGAGCAGCAGGCCCAGCACCACCACCACGACAATGCCGAACAGCCCCAGGCCCAGACCGACAAAATACTCTCGGCTCATCGCTCCTCCTCCCTGACCGGGTCAATATCGACGCCGTCACCGGCAACCCCTGCCGCGGCGTCACCGCTCTCCTCGGCCAACTGCAGCACCCGGGGCTGGAGATCGAGGGCTTCGGGGCTCTCCAGATCCTTACCCATGGCCGGATCCAGCTCCTTGAGCTTGCGGGCGGTGACCAGCACCCGGCTCTCCAGCGAGCCCACCGCCTTGTTATAAGATTCCACCGCCACCCCCAGCCCCCGACGCACCGCATGGAAATGACCGGCCAGCACGCAGATCCGGTCGTAAAGCAAACGCCCCAGCTCGCCGATCTGGTGGGCATGCTCGGCGATCTTCTCCTGGCGCCAGCCGTAGGAGACCGCCCGCAGCAGAGCGATCAAGGTGGTGGGGGTGGCCAGGATCACCCGCTGGGCCACCCCGAATTCGATCAACTCGGGATCCTGCTCCAGGGCAGCACTGAAGAAATTCTCCCCGGGCAGGAAGAGAACGACAAACTCCGGGCTGGGCTGAAACTGTTCCCAGTAGGCCTTGGAAGAGAGCTGGGTAAGATGGGTGCGGATCTGGCGGGCGTGCTCCTTGAGCTTGAGGCGGCGCAGCTCGTCGTCCGGGGCCTCGATCGCTTCCAGATAGGCCGAAAGAGCGGCCTTGGAATCGACCACGATATGTTTGTGGTTGGGCAGTTTGATCAACAGGTCGGGCCGCAGGCGACCGGCGGGGCCCTGCACCGATTCCTGCTCGATAAAATCGCAATACTCCACCATGCCGGCCATCTCCACCACCCGCCGCAGCTGGATCTCGCCCCAGCGGCCCCGGGCGTTGGGGGTCCGCAGGGCCCGGACCAGGTTGGCGGTCTCCCCCTGGAGGCGGAGCTGGCTGGTGGCCAGGTTTTTCACCTGCTCGGTGAGTCCGGCGTAGGCGTCAACCCGCTCCTTCTCCACCAGCCGCAACTGGCTATCCACCTTCTGCAGGGACTCCTTGAGGGGGGCCACCATCTCCTGGATCGCCTGGCGGCGCTGTTCCAGGTCACCGCTGGCCTTCTCCTGGAGACGGCTGAAGGTGGCCTTGGCCAGCTCCAGGAAGGACTGGCTGTTCTGCTGAAAGATATCCCCGGAAAGGGCCTTAAAGGCGTCGGCCAGCTCCTTGCGGGCCTCAATCAACAGGGCCTGCTTCTCCTCGGTGACCTTGCGCTCCCCCTCCAGGCTGGTGGCCAGTGCGGCCACCCGACCGCTCAAGGTGACATTTTCCGCCCGCAGGTCCGCCAGCCGCCGGTTCAGCTCCTCGAGCTCCCCCTGGCTCGCCGCCAGGCGCTGATCACGCCCCGCCACCCGCTCCTCCCAGAGGGTCTGGTCAGCCCGGGCCCGGGCCTCGGCGCTTTCCAGTAACCGCTGGCTAAGCCAGGCACAACGCTGGCGCCAATAAACCCAAACCGCCCCCGCCCCGGCCAACACTCCCAGCAAAACCCCCAAACCCAGATAAGCCGCCATCGGCATGATTTATCTCCATCTCACTTTGATAAACGGGTGCCCCCTACCGGCACCAACTATAATTCCCGCCGCATCCTACCACAACACCCCCGTCACGGCTTGCCTTGACTTTCATGGCTAAAAACGGCACATTGACCCCGTTGAGAAAACCGGTTTTCAATCCCATCCATTCACCATATGCAACGGAGCCAAAAGATGCTGAAAGACGGAGAAAAGGGCGCGGTACTGCAGCGCGACAAGGAATCCTACGCCATTGTTCCTCACCTTCCCCTGGGCTTGATTACTCCCCAGCAGTTACGACGGATCGCCGAGGTGGCGGAGAAATACCAGACCGCGGCAATCAAGGTCACCAGCGCCGCCCGCATCGCCATTGTCGGACTGAAGGAAGCGGACATCGACGCGGCCTGGCGCGACCTGGAGATGACTCCCGGTGCGGCCGTGGGCCTCTGCGTGCGCAGCATCAAGACCTGCCCCGGCAACACCCTCTGCCGCCTGGGCCAACAGGACTCCATGGGGCTGGCCGGAGAGCTGGACCAGCGCTATCATGGCCTGGAGCTGCCGGGCAAGGTCAAGATCGGCGTTTCCGGCTGCCCCAACCAGTGCGGGGAGAGCTCGGTCAAGGATATCGGCTATATCGGCAAGGCCAAGGGTTGGACCATCGTGGTGGGAGGCAACGCCGCTTCCCGGCCCCGGCTGGCCGAGGTCCTATTGGAGGGGGTGGACACCGCCGAAGCCCAGCGGATCACCGCCAACATCCTCCAGTACTTCAAGGAGGAGGGTAAAAAAGGTGAAAGGATCGGCCGGTTCATGGATCGGGTCGGTTTCGAGAACTTCAAAGAGCGGGTGTGCCGATAAAAAACTTGACAAGATTGCAGCCCGGAGATATGTATAACGGTTTTCCAAACCGATGGGCCTATAGCTCAGTTGGTTAGAGCCACCGGCTCATAACCGGTCGGTCCCTGGTTCGAGTCCAGGTGGGCCCACCAACATTTTCTTCGGCAAATCGTGATAATGGGCTGCATAAAACCTAGCTTGGCAATTCAGGAAAGAGCGACAACCAACGGCCTTGCCGCCGATCGGCCACAACCGATAAACCACCAAAGGTGCACCCCTCTCGGGGCGGCACCTTTTTTTATGCCCGCTTGCGAGCAACAACGCCACTCTTGACCCGGGAAAGGATGACCGCGCCGCTTACCGTTGACAATCTACTGACCCTGCTCGACCAAATCAGTCCCTTCAGTCAGGCCGCAGCCTGGGACAATGTGGGGCTGATGGTGGGTGATCCAACCCGGGAGGTGGGTGGCATCCTCCTGGCCCTGGACCCCACCGAAGAGCTGCTGGCCGAGGGCCAGGCCCACCACTGCGACACCATCATCACCCACCACCCCTTGATTTTCCACCCCCTGCAAAATATCCACCTGAACCAGCCCCAGGGCCGCCTGGTGGCCCGGGCCATCGAACAGCGACTCAATATCATCGCCTGCCATACCAACCTGGATGTGGCACCCGACGGCGTCAGCGACATCCTGGCCCACCGGCTGGGAATTGCCAGCAGCGCCCCCATCCAGCCCGCCGGCCCCGGGGCGGCCGGCACCGGATTTGGCCGCTGGGGACAACTGCCAGCCCCGGTCCCGGGTCGGCGTTTTCTGGATCTATTGGCGCGAGCTCTCGGAGTGGAAGCCCTGCAGGTGGCCGGCCCCCTGCCGGAAATGATCACCACGGTGGCGGTTTGCGGCGGCAGCGGCTCCGACCTGGTCCAGGCGGCCGCCGAGCTCGGGGCCGACATCTACGTCTCCGCCGAGATCAAACACGCCGCCGCTCGCTGGGCGGAGAGCCGCGGTTTTTGCGTGGTCGACACCGGCCATTTCTACAGCGAAAACCTGGTGGTGGGCCAGTTGGCCGCCACCCTGGAACGGCACCTGGCCGCCCTGGGCCAGAGCGTTCCCCTGGAAATCAGCCGGACCCAGAAAAGTCCGTTTAAGGTTTATTGTTATCAACCATCATCCGCCAAATAACCTTCAGCAACCATACGAGGATACCGCATTGAAAGAAGAGATTGCCCAACTGAAAATTCTGCAGACCATCGATCTGGAAATCAACGAGATGGACAGCCGCCTGGCCGCGGTGACCTCCGGCCTGGACCAGCGGCGGGCTGTCATCGCCCAACGCCAGGCCGAGGCTGAACAGCTCCGGGAGCGGTTGGCCGCCCTGGAACAGCGCCAGCGGGAGATGGAGACCGGCCTGGAGGAGGATCTGGCCCGGATCCGTGACCGCCAGGCCAAGATGATGAACATTCAAACCAACCGCGAGTACCAGAGCCTGCTCAAGGAGTCCGAGGACGCCAAAAAATCGAGCAAAGAGCGGGAAGAGGAGCTGCTGCGCCTGACCGGCGAGATCGAGGAGGTCAGCCAAAAGATCGAGGAGTGCGACAACCTCCGAGCCGGCGAAGAGAAGCTGCTGGCCGATGACAGCAAGGAGGCCGACAGCAAGCTGGCCGAGCTGAGCGGCGCCAAGGAGAAGATCCTCAAAAAACGGGCCACCAAGAGCAAAAATATTCCCGCCTCCATCCTCAAAAAATATGAGATGCTGCGGGAGCGCCGCAAGGGCCTGGCCCTGGTCGGGGTGGTGGACGGGGTCTGCCGGGGCTGCTTCATGAATATTCCGCCCCAGCTCTTCAACGACCTGCTCAAGGAAGAGAAGCTGCTGATCTGCCCCACCTGCAACCGGATCATGCATCACCAGACGGCCGACGAGAACTGATCCCGCGGCTTTCGGCTTTACGGCCCTTGTCTTTTTGCTCGAAAGGCCTTAAGTTGCCGGCTGGATCGGGGCGGGCGCATGGTCGCCGGCCTCGGCGGCTCTGGCCGCCGAGGCCGGAGGAAAGTCCGAACTCCGCCGGGCAGGGAGGTTCGTAACGCGAACCGGGGGCAACCCCAGGGAAAGTGCCACAGAAAATATACCGCCGGCGCCCCGGCGTCGGTAAGGGTGAAATGGCGAGGTAAGAGCTCACCGCTTGCCTGGTGACAGGCAAGGCAGGGTAAACCCCTCCCGGAGCAAGATCAAATAGGGAAACGTTTGAGGGCGGCCCGTCCGAAGTTTCCGGGTAGATCGCAAGAGACGCCGGGCAACCGGCGCCCTTAGAGAAATGACCATGGCCCAGCTTTGGGTACAAAATTCGGCTTATAGCCCGCCCCGATCCTTTTTCCCCGGCAGAACGGGCCGCGATCCCCGGCACCGGGCCACCCCCTGCCCCCCTCTCCCTCCCGCTACCCTTTGGGGCCGTTGAAAAATCATGCCCGACTCTCCACACCATAAGGCTGGCAGTTGCGCGGCGGTTATTGCCGCCGGGGGGAGCGGGACCCGCATGGGCGGCGGCACCCCCAAGCAGTTTTTGGAGCTGGCCGGAGTGCCTTTGCTGGTTCATTGCCTGCGGGCCTTCGCGGCGGTACCCGAGATCGGCCCGCTGGTGGTAAGCACCAACGCCGAATACCTGGAACACACCCGCGAACTCACGGCCCGGCATGGCTTTGACCATATCCTGGTGGTGGCCGGCGGGGCCAGCCGGCAGGAGTCGGTGGCCAACGGCCTGGCCGCCCTGGCACCCCAGGTGCGGGAAACCACCCTGGTGGCCGTGCACGACGGGGCCCGCCCCCTGGTGGAGCCGGAACTGATTCGCCGCTGCCTGGCCGCCGCCCGCCAACACGGGGCGGCCATTGCCGCCATTGCCGTGCGGGACACCCTGAAACGGGCCGGCGGCGGCCAGCATCCCCTGATCGCCGCCACCGTCGAGCGGGAAGGGCTCTGGCAGGCTCAAACCCCCCAAGTGACCACCTTCGCCCTCCTGCACCGAGCCCTGGAAGAAGCCGCCGCCACCGGCTTTATCGGCACCGACGAGGCCGCGCTCCTGGAACGGCAGGGCTTCCCGGTGGCCCTGGTGCCGGCCAGCACCTCCAACCTCAAGGTAACCCACCCCGAAGACCTTTCCCTGGCCGAGGCCCTGCTGATGAAAAACCATACCCTGCCCCGCATCGGCCACGGCTACGATGTCCATCGCCTGGTCCCGGAACGCAAGCTGATTTTAGGGGGGGTGGAGATCACCCACCGGCTGGGACTGCTGGGGCACTCCGACGCCGACGTGCTGACCCACGCCCTCTGCGACGCCATTCTCGGGGCTTTGGGAGCCGGGGATATCGGCCACCACTTCCCCGACCACGACCCCAGCTACCGGGGCATCTCCAGCCTCAAACTGCTGGCCGCAGTCATGGAGCGGGCTGCCGCCGCCGGCTGCCGCCTGACCAACGCCGATCTCACCATCGTCGCCCAGCAACCCAAGTTGGCCCCCCATCTCCCGGAAATGCGCCAGAAGCTGGCCAGAATCTGCCGGGTGGAACCCGAGCGGATCAACATTAAGGCCACCACCACCGAGGGCCTGGGGTTCGCCGGCCGCCAGGAAGGGATCGCCGCCCACGCCATGGTTCTGCTGGCGGTTCAACCGGCCAGTTCGTAGCTGGCCTCCAGATGGTGGATCGCCCCCTTGGGGGTTAACTGGCTGGAGTAAAGGTGAAATTCGCTGATTGTGAAGATTGGGCTGCGGTAAAGGTTGTTGCCGGCCAGAAAATTACCCAGACGCTGCCGCGGCACCCGGTCCAGACGGGCCACCGTAACGTGGGGGGAGAATTTGCGTTTCTCCGGCGCCACCAGCCCCCGGCGGACCAGCACATTTTCCACCTTGCGGTAAAGGGCGGTCACCGGCTCAACCGGTTCCACCCCGGCCCAGAGAATCCGGGCCGGCCCCCGGGGCGGAAAGCAGCCGAAGCCCCGCAAGCCCATGCTGAAGGGGGAAGCTTTGACTGCGGCCAGGGCCTGACCAAGGTCACGGAAGAGCCCGCCGTCCACCTCGCCGATAAAACGCAGGGTCAGATGCAACTGCTCCTCCGGAACCCAGCGGGCCCCGGGCAGACCAAAACCCAGGGCCGCCAATTCCCGGGCCACGGTGGCCGGCAGATCAACGGCGGTAAACAGGCGATACATAAAGCCCTCCTTGCCCGAGGCAGACACCGAATTCGGCGAACCAGCACAAGCGATTGACAGCAACGCCCCGATAATATAGTTTGCCCTCACCTCTAAACCTGGCGGCCAAGCCCCGGCCCGCGTCGCCACCCCGATCAAATTACCGGCGCAAAGATTATGTCGCAAGCAGCAAATTCCGCCTCCCGCCTCTGCGTTTCCCTGGCCCGCGCCGACCTGGCCGCCTTGGTGGAAGCCGCCCACCGGGCGGCTCCCCTGGCCGACCTGCTGGAACTCCGCCTGGACGCCCTCACCGGCAGCGCGGCCAATCTCCCGGAGAGTGCCTTGAAGGAGCTGGTGGCCAGCCTGCCCCGGCCGCTGCTCTTCACCAACCGGCCGGCTTGGGAAGGGGGCCAGTACCAGGGCCCCGAGGAGCAGCGGGTCGCCCCCCTGCTGGCGGCCCTGGCCGCCGGCTGCGCCTGGGTGGATATCGAACTGCGAACCGAGGCCGCGCTGCGAAACCGGGTCATCGCGGCGGCCCTGGCCCCGCCCCGCCCCGGAGAGAAGGTGCCGGGGCGGGCGATTGTCTCCTGGCACGATTTCACCGGCACCCCGGACGCCACCACCCTGGCCGGGATTGTCCGGCGCCAGCAGGAGGCCGGGGCCGCGGTGGGCAAACTGGTCACCATGGCCCACTCCTTCCGGGATGTGCTGCGGGTCCTGGCCCTGCAGGAGCTGGCCGCCGACCTCAATTTCCCCCTGATCGCCTTCTGCATGGGGGACGCCGGCATGATCAGCCGCCTGGCCACCTGTCGCCTGGGGGGCTTCATGACCTACGCCGCCGCCGAGGCGGGGGAGGCCACGGCCCCGGGTCAACTGCCCGCCGCCGTGCTGCGGCAGATCGAAAGCCTCATCATGGCCCGGGGGGAATAACTGCCATGCAGATCAACGGTCACACCGAACTTTACGGCATTATCGGCAATCCGGTTCGCCACAGCCTCAGCCCCCTGATGCATAACGCCGCGTTTGCCGCCCTTGGCCTGAACAAGGTTTATCTGCCCTTTCCCGCCGCCGATGCCGCCGCGGCGGTGGCCGCCATCCGGGCTCTGGAGATTGCCGGGGTCAGCGTGACCATACCCCACAAGCAGGCGGTGATCCCTCTCCTTGACGGGGTGGACCCGGTGGCGGTCCGGATCGGGGCGGTCAACACCATCGTCCGGCAAGGGGGGGAACTGCTGGGCTTTAATACCGACTGGCTGGGGGCCAATCGGGCCTTGAGCCGGGAGCTGGATCTGGCCGGCGCCAGGGTGCTGCTGCTGGGGGCCGGCGGCTCGGCCCGGGCCATCGGCTTCGGGCTGCAGGAAGCGGGTGCCCGGGTGACCCTGGCCAGCCGCACCCCGGAAAACGGCCGGGAGCTGGCCCAGCACCTCAACTGTCCCTGGCTGCCCCTGGCCCAAGCCGGGCAGCACCAAGCCGATGCCCTGGTTAACGCCACATCGGTGGGAATGGCTCCCCAGGCCGCAAATTCGCCCCTGCCGGCGGCGGCCCTGGCCAACTTTCCGGTGGTGATGGATATCGTTTACGCGCCGTTGGAGACCCGGCTGCTACGGGAGGCCAGGGCGGCGGGGTGCCGGGGGATCGATGGCCTGCAGATGCTACTCCACCAGGGAGCGGCCCAATTCGAGCTGTGGACCGGCGAGCCCGCCCCCCTTGAGGTGATGCGGCAAAGCCTGCTGGCCGGCCTGAACCATAAAACTTGAGGAAATCAGCATGCAGGAGTTTCAGGAGATAACCCCCAGCGGCAAAATCAGGGCCGAGATCCGGGTCCCCGGCTCCAAGAGCATTACCCAGCGGGCTCTGATCGCCGCCGCCCTGGCGGAGGGGGCCAGCACCATCAGCGGTCCCCTGGCCAGTGAAGACACCGAATATACCGCCGCCGCCCTGCGGGCCATGGGCATAACCATCGACCAGGGGGAGGAAAACTGGCGGGTTTTCGGCCAGGGTGGCGCCATCGCCACTCCGGCCACCGAGATCTATCTGGGCAACAACGGCACCGCCACCCGCTTTCTTACTTCGGTGACCGCTCTCGGCCGGGGCATTTTCCTGATCAACGGCGACCGGCGCATGGCCGAGCGGCCCATCGCCCCGCTGCTCACCGCCCTGGCCGGCTGGGGGGCCAGGATCCGCAGCCTGAACAATAACGGCTGCCCCCCCCTGGAGATCCAGGCCGCCGGCCTGGAAGGGGGCCCCACCGTCCTGCCCGAGGGCAAGAGCAGCCAGTATCTCTCCTCGCTGCTGCTGGTCGCCCCCTATGCCACCCGGCCCGCCGAACTGCGGGTGGAGGGCGAGGTCCTCTCCAAGCCCTACGTGACCATGACCTTGGCGGTGATGAAATCATTCGGGGTGGAGGTGACCGCCAACCCCGAACTGAATTACTTCCGCATTCCAACGGGCCGTTACCGGGGTCGGGAATATCCGGTGGAGGGGGATGCCTCCAGCGCCTCCTATTTCTGGGCCGCCGCCGCGGTCACCGGCGGCTCGGTGACCGTGGAGAATGTGCCCTTTCCCTCATTGCAGGGGGACGCGGTGCTGGTGGATATCCTCGAGCGGATGGGCTGCCGGGTGGAACGGAGTCCGCGGGGAATCACGGTCAGCGCCGAGGAGGAGTTGCGGGGGGTGGAGGTGGACATGGGCGACTGCCCCGATGTGGTGCCAACCCTGGCGGTGGTGGCGGCCCTGGCCAGGGGCCGGACGGTGATCCGCAATATCGCCCATCTGCGGATCAAGGAGTGCGACCGGCTGGGAGTGATGGCCGGCGAACTGGCCAAACTGGGGGTCAAAACCGAGGAGGGCCCCGACTTCCTGGTGGTGGAAGGCCGCGGTCGCGACCACAACTACCATGGAGCCGCAATCGCCACCCACAACGATCACCGCATCGCCATGTGCTTTGCCGTGGCCGGCCTGGCCATTGCCGGAATCAGGATCGAAAACCCCGGCTGCGTCAAAAAATCGTTCCCCGACTTCTGGCAGCGCTTTGCCCGGCTCACCGGCTGATCAGCGGCCGAAACCGGGCACCACGATCCCCTCGCCCTCCAACCCCTTGAGCATCTCTTGCAGGCCGCCATCGCCGAGATCATCCATGGCGAAAAACTCGGCCAGCCCCACCCGCTGGTAACCGGCCGGGGGCTGGAATTCAGCGGCAGGGATCTTTTTCTGCTCAATCCGAATCACATCAAGGCTGGTGTAGCTCTCCTGGCCCAAATGGGTAACGCTGCGCAGGGGCCAGCCCCGGCCCAGCAGCCTGGCGTATTCGGCGGAAGCGGCCAGGGCCGCCTTGTCACCACCGCACTCCATCCGGGCCAGGCTGCCGCTCCCCGCCAGTTCCTTCATCAAAGCGGGATCGTCGGCCAGCCACACCTCCTCAGACATTTGCCCGTCCTGCAATACCTGATAGCGGGTGGTGGCGAAACCGGCGATCTTCTCCCCCGCCCCCTCCCGGCGCACCGTGATCACCGGCGCCGCCGGCTTGGCCATCTCCAGCCCCAAAGCCCCCAGCATGGAGGAGGCCGCGTCCATCATCCCCTGGACCAGCTCGCAATATTCGGTGGAACTGCCCTGGGCGTAGCGCCGGGCCGCGGGATCGACCATGGTTATCAGGTCGGCCCGCAAATCGAAAATCAGCCAAAGCTCATCGGGCCGGGCGGGCACCGTTTTAAGCTTACCCTCCTGCACATAGGTGACCTCCCCTCCCCTTTCATGCTGAACAAACCCGGCCCCGGCCGGCGGCGGGACCATCAGCAACAGCACCAACAGCAGTAACCCTCCCCAACCGGATCGCATCTCACTTCCTCCCTCTGCGTGCTTGATAAGATAAACCTTCCCGAAGTTCAGACCAACCTCATCAGGGCCCGGCCCAGGGGGTCGGCCGGGGGCTCCTCTCCCCGGCGGCGGGCGGCAAAATGATCCAGCAGGCCATTGGCCAGCCGCTTGCCCAACTGCACCCCCTCCTGGTCAAAGGAGTTGATGTTCCAGATAAATCCCTGGAACACCACCTTGGCCTCATAGAGGGCGAGCAGGGCCCCCAGGGTGGCCGGAGTCAGCCGGTCGGCCAGCAGAATGCTGTTGGGTCGATTGCCGGGAAAACGGCGGTTGGGATTGGGATCATCCTGGCCCACCGCCAGGGCCAGGGCTTGGGCCAGCAGGTTGGCCAACAGCTTTTCCTGGGCGGTGGTCCCTTGCACCAGGCAATCCTCCCCCGACTGACTCCGGCGAAAACCGATGAACTCCACCGGCACCACGGTGGTTCCCTGATGGAGCAACTGATAGAAGGCATGCTGCCCGTTGGTGCCCGGCTCTCCCCAGACCACCGGCCCGCTCTGCCAGCCCAAGGGTTCACCCAGCCGGCTGACCCCCTTGCCGTTACTCTCCATATCCAACTGCTGCAGATGGGCGGCAAAACGGATCAGGGCCTGGCTGTAGGGTAACACCGCCACACTCTCGCTGCCCAGGAAGTTGTGGTTCCAGATCCCCAGCAGGGCCAGGAGCAGGGCCGGATTGCTGGAGATATCCGGGTTCATGGCGGCCTCGTCCATCCCGTGGGCGCCCCGCAGAATCTCCAGCACCTGTTGGTAGCCCAGGGCGAAGGCCAGGGTCACCAGACCCACCATGGAGGTGGCGCTGTAGCGGCCGCCGATATAATCGAACATATAGAAGGAGCGCAGGTAGCGGCGGGGGTTATCCATGGGGCTGCCCTCGCCGGTGACCGCCACGAAAAAATCCTTGGGATCGAGTCCGGCCTGCTGGTAGGCCCGGCGCACCAGCTCCTCGTTGGCCAGGGTTTCCAGGGTGGTGCCGCTCTTGGAGACCACGTTGACCAGGGTCCGGGACAGATCAAGGCCCCGCAGCACCGCCGCGGCGTCGTCGGGATCGACATTACTGATGAAGCGGGCCCGGCGGTCGGGGCTGGCATAGGCCTCCAGGGCCAGATAAAGAGCCCGGGGGCCCAAGTCGGAACCGCCGATCCCCACCTGGACCATGGTGGTAAAGGGCTCACCCCGGGGATTGGTCAGCTCTCCGCTCTCCAGTTGCTCCAGGAAAACCCGCAACTTTTCCAGCTCGGCGGTTGCCCGGGCGGTGGCGGCGGGCTCCCGGGGATGATCGTTGAAGATATCCCGGCTGCTGCAGTGGAGAACCTGACGATTTTCACCGGCAAACCCGGCGATCCGGTTGAGGACCGCCCCCTGCCGCATCAGGGCAAACTGGGCCACCGCCCCGCTCTGCTCGGCCAGGTCCTGGAGGGCGGCCAAAACAACCTGATCCACCCGCTGACCAAAATAGAGCAACTCAAAGCCGCCCCCTCTACTGCGGTAAGTGGCAATTCTCTCCGGAGCAACCACCCCGGGGCCACGCAGGTCCAGGGGCCGGGCGGCCAGCTCCCGCAACTGACCCCAGGCTGCCAGCTTGCTGAAATCTTTAAAAGAGTTGTGCAAATCCTCCATCATTACCCCCAAATATCGGTGCCGCGGCCATGGCGAGGCCCTCAACCCCTTTACCCTTGCCGTAACGTGCTTTTTCTGCTACAAAAAAAGTGCCGCGCGGCGCTGTGGCCGGCCCAGGCGTCCTGCTTGTCCAACGATAGCAGATAAAAACGGCGCCGGCAAAACTGATTGAACCTTTTTTGAATTTGACGAGGTGGGGCCATGTCCCTGATGGTGGCGGAACAGGATCTCTATCGGGCTTGCGAGGTTATTTTCGGCTCGAAACTGGATCTTTCCTCCGATTTCCTGCAATATCTCCAACTCTCGGGAGTTAAGAGCGCCTACCGCCAGCGGGCCCTGGAAACCCATCCCGATCGTTTCCTGGCCCAAGCAGACGCCGACGAGCAGCAGCGCAGCGGCCTGCTGTTCCATGATGTCCAGCGGGCCTATGAGAACCTGGTCAACTACCTGCAAGCCCGGGAACAGGGCCTTATCCTGCCCTCCCCCCGTCGGGCCGGCAACGGCAGCCGCCGCCCCCACCCGAAGGCCTATTCCCCCAACGGGGCCGGGGGGCGGCGAACCAAAACCGGCTTCAAGGCGGGGGAGGAACAGCGGGGGAAAAAACAACAACCCAAAGAGAGCGCCTTTGGCGGCTGCTTCTGGAACCTGGGAGAGCTCTACCAGGGGCCACTCCCCAACCGCCGTTTGCTGCTGGGCCATTTTCTCTACTATTCCGGGATCACTTCCTGGCGCACCATTGTCCAGGCCCTGATCTGGCAACGGAGCAACCGGCCTAAAATCGGTGAGATCAGCCGCCGTTTCGGGCTGCTGGACGACGCGGCCATCGAGATGGTGCTGAAAAGTCGGCAGGGGCTGCAGCCCTTCGGCCAATCCGCTCTCAAACTGGGCCTGCTGGACGAGAGCCAGCTGCGCCTGCTGATCCAGGTCCAGCAAAGGATGCAACGCAAGTTCGGCGAGTATTTCGTTGAGCATGGCCTGCTCCAGCCCCGTCAGCTGGCCCGCCTGCTCCAGGAGTACCACGAGCACAACAATCGTCTGGCTCGAGCCTTTGCCGGCCACCGCCCCTGATCCCAGCAACCAGTTCTCCTCCGGGGGGCCCTTTTGCCTTATAACAATCTAATCTATCTGCTGCTGGTCATTCTGATCCTGGTCACCAGGGGAGCCCCGGAAGAGGCGCAACTGCCCGGCCTGGCCGCCCTGGGGCTCTTCCTGGCCAAGGGCCTGCTCTTTGCCGGGCTGTGCCACCGCGCCTTTCGCCGGCCCGGCCCGCGCTCCAGCGCCGCTTACTTCCGGGCCGAGCAGCGTTTTTCCATTTTGGCGGTGATCTCCCTGGCCGCGGATGTTTACCTGCTGGATGCCCACTACTATCTGGTTCAGCTGCCGGGCGCCGCCACCCTGCCCTTTCTGGTTTACCTGAGCGGAGTCGGACTCTTCCTGGCTTACCTCGCGATTCTCTGGGACCGGGCCCGACCCTCCTACGACCTGGTTTTCGGGGCCGCCACCCGCCCCCTCCCCTTCCTGATCGCCAACCTCAAGTTCAACCTGGTGATCCTGCTTCCCTGGCTGCTGATCAACCTGCTGGCCGACCTCCTGGCCCTGAGTGAGTTCACCCCGGTCCAGCGACTGCTGGCCTCCCCCTGGGGGGAACCCCTGCTGATCCTGGCCTTTTTTCTCCTCCTGATGCTGATCTTTCCCCTGCTGGCCACCCGGCTCTGGGGCTGCACCCCGTTGCCCGACGGCCCCCTGCGCCGGCACCTGGAGGAGTTCTGCCGCCGGCAGGGGGTCAAGTTTCGTGAGATCATGTTCTGGCCGCTCTTCGAGGGCCGCTTGCTCACCGCCGCGGTGATGGGCTTAACCGGCCGCTTTCGCCATCTGCTGATCACCCCGGCCCTGATCAAGGCCCTGACCGTAGAGGAGCTGGAGGCGGTGGTGGCCCATGAGATCGGTCATGTCAAACATCACCATCTGCCCCTTTACCTGCTCTTTTTCCTGGGCTTCGGCCTCTTCGCCCACCTGGCTTCCACCCCGTTCCTGGTGCTGCTGCTGGATTCGGCCCTGCTGGAGACCCTGGTTCTGCTCAGCGGCAAATCACCCCTGGCGATCATCGGCCTGCTGGGAACCGTGGCCCTGGTGCTGTTGCTTGTGCTCTATTTTCGCTTTCTCTTCGGTTTTTTCATGCGCAATTTCGAACGCCAAGCCGATCTTTACGCCCTGGCCACGGTGGGGGATGCCGGGCCGCTGGTCCGGGTTTTTGAAAAGATCGCCTGGCTGGGCGGCAAGATTCGCGATCTGCCCAGTTGGCACCATTTCGGCATCGGCCAGCGGATCGACTTTCTCGAAGCCAGCCAGCGGACCCCACGCCTGGTCAGCCGCCATCACCGCAAGGTGCGGCTGGCCCTGATCCTTTTCCTGCTGCTGCTCACCGCCACCGTCGCCTGGCTTTGGCGGCTACCGCCGGAATTCTCGGAGGAGCGGGCCCATGGCCGCCTGGTGGAAAGCATCATCATGGAAAAGATCCGGGCCGAGCCCGATAATCCCGCCTGGTTGCGCTACCTGGGCGATCTCCACTACCTGCGCGGCCAGCACCGCGAGGCGGTCGGAGCCTATGAACACGCCCTGGGCCTGGACCGGGACCAGCCGGATATCCTCAACAACCTGGCCTGGCTGCTGCTCACCACCGACGATCCCGCCCTGTTCGACCCGGAACGGGCCTTGCCCCTGGCGCAACGGGCCATGCGCCTGCGTCCGGAACCCCATATTATCGACACCCTGGCCACCACCTGGTGGCTGCTGGGAGAGCGGGAGCAAGCGGTGGCCCTGGCGGAAAAAGCCCTGGCGGCCAACCCCCGCGAGCGGCAATATTTCCAGGAGCAACTCCACAAGTTCCGTTACCAGCCACCACCCGGCCCGCCGGGCACACGGAGAAACGACTCATGAGCAAAGGCCTGCTGATTATCTACACCGGCCATGGCAAGGGCAAAACCAGCGCCGCCTTCGGCCAGGCCCTGCGGGCCGCCGGCCAGGGGCTGCGAGTCTGCGTCATCCAGTTTGTCAAGGCCCGCCCCAGCGGGGAGTTGCAGGCTCTGGCCCAACTGGGAGCGGCGGTGGAGCTGCATCAGGTGGGCTCCGGCTTCAGCTGGCAGGATCGGGAGCTGGAGAAGTTCCGGGCCAGCGCCCTGGCGGGCTGGCAGCTGGCCACGACCAAGATCGCCGCCGGCGACCATGACCTGGTGGTGCTGGATGAGCTGACCTATCTGGTCAATTTCGCCATCCTCAGCGCCGACCAGATCATCGAAACCGCCCGGACCCGACCCGCCGGCCAGCATCTGCTGATCACCGGCCGCGACGCCGATCCCGGGCTGATCGCGGCCGCCGACCTGGTCACGGAGATGCGGGAGATCAAACACCCCTTCCAGCAGGGGATCAAAGCCCAGAAAGGGATCGAGTTCTGATCAGGGGGTATACTTGAAATCGGGGGGGATCGGGCCGGCCTTGAGGTGGGCCGCCAACTGGCGCCCCAGTTGCTGGGCGGCCTCGAACTGTTCCGGAGTGTGGCCAAAATGGCGATAGAAATGGCTGAGCGGGGAAGAGGAACGTTCCGGCGCGATGCCGGCAATCTTGAAAAACACCCCCAGGGTGCGCCAGGGTTCGGCCTGGGGATGATCGAACACCAGGGGCCCCAGCGGGGTGGCTCCCATCCGCTCCAGGCGACGACGCAGATAACGCCAGTGGCTTGACCAGTAGCCCCGGCAGGAGATCAGGGCCAACACCGGCCGCCCCCGGAAGAGTTGGGGGCGGCTATCCAGCAGGCTCAGAATCGGGCCGCTGACGTTCCAGGACCAGGTGGGGCCGCCCAGGATAACCAGATCCCAGGGCTCGCCATCCGCGACCTCCAGGGGCTCAATGGGGTGACGCCGCCGGAAAAGGGTGGTCAGCATCAGCCGGACGGTCTTGAGGATCGAGCCCAGGGGAAAGCGCAGGGGGTGCAACGGGCAGATCCGTTCCTGGTGGACCACGACCCCCTCGTCGCCCAGACCGGAGGCCAGCCTTCGCACCAGCACGGAACTCTGGCCACTGTACGAATAGTAGAGGATCAAAACCCGGATTGGTTTAAGATAAACCGACATGCCGATAATTTTCCGGATAGTGGGCAAGGTGATGAAGGGCGAAGGGCTTCCGGCCGCTCTCAGCCTGACGCCAACCAGAATGTTGCGGCCAGATTAGGCGACATCGGCAAGGAAAACAAGTGAAATCACTCCAGAAAGGGACAAAAGAGCAAATGGACAACAAGCACCGGATTATCATTGTCGGAGCCGGACTTTCCGGGTTGGCCACTGCCCATTTTCTGGGGAAGGAAAACCGGGGGCAGATCCTGATTCTGGAACAGAGCGATCGTCCCGGGGGGGCGATCCGCTCCTTCCGGGAAGAAGGCTACCGGGCCGAATGGGGCCCCCACGGCTTTCTGGACAACAACCCGGAGAGCCGGGAACTGCTGGCCGCCACCGGCCTGGCGGAGCAAGCGGTCAAGGCCCCGCTGGGCAACAACGTCCGTTTTGTCTGCCACCAGGGACGGCTGGTCGCCCTGCCCCAGAGCCCCAAGGCCCTGCTGACCACCCCCCTGCTCTCGCTGCGGGGCAAGCTGCGGCTGGCGGGAGAGCTGTTTAAAAAACCCCTGCCCGACGGTCACACCATCGGGGAGTGGGCCGCCCACCGCTTCGGGCCCGAGATTTTACCCCTGGTGGACGCGGCGGTTACCGGCACCTACGCCGGCGACTACCAGCGCCTGAGTATCGACGCGGTGATGCCGGGGGCCCGGCGGCTGGAAAAGGAGTATGGCTCGCTGCTCCGCGGCCTGCTCAAGGAGCGGGGCCGGGGGAAAAAAACGCCGGCTGGCCAGGACACTCCTCCCCCCCCGGGGACCCCGGCCGCGAAACGGCTGCCGGCCATGACCAGTTTCCCCCATGGCATGGAGTACCTGGCGGAACGGCTCAGCCAGGATCTTCAGATTATTTACGACTGCGGCGTGGAGGAGATCAACCAGCAGCCGAAGGCCGGGGGCGCTGCTGAAGGGGGGTGGGAGGTGCGCTGTCGCCAGGGCCGGTTCCAGGCCCAGTACCTGGTCCTGGCCCTGCCGGTCAATCAGGCTCTGGGCCTGCTGAACCGGTTCAAACCGCCGGTGGCCGCGATTCCCGAGGCCAGAATCGCCACCGTGGCCATGGGCTTCGACCGCCGGCAGGCCCGGATACCGGCCGGCTTCGGCTATCTGGCCCCGGAGCGGGAAGGGCGCTTCACCCTGGGGGCCCTCTTCTCCTCCCATATGTTTCCGGAGCGGGCCCCCGCCGACCACCACCTGCTGGAAGCCCTGGTGGGGGGACGCCGCCACCCGGAACGCCTGGAGCTTGGCGACCAGGAACTGATCGAACGAATCTACGCCGACCTGAAGGAGTTGCTGCCCCTGCCCGCCCCGCCGGAGTTTGCCCGGGTTCTCCGTTCACCCGGCGGTATTCCCCAGTTGGAGGAGGACCACCCCCGGCTGCTGGCCTGGCGGGAGCAGCTGCAAACGGAGCAGCCCGGTTTGCAGCTCACCGGTTTCGGCTGGGACGGCATCGGGATGAACGACATGATGAAAGCGGCCAAGCAGTGCGCCGAACTGATCCTCCGGGGCCAGACCCAACAGGGGGAGGCCGCCCTGCGCCCGGTCTATTTCTAGGATTCCGCTTCTAGGATTCCGCGGCCGGCTTCAGTTTCGCTTGCGCAGGCGCTCGGTGAGGTGCTCGATCTGGCCGCGGACGCTGCCGTTACGAGCCACCGCTTCGTTGATCACCCGGATCGAATGCACCACCGTGGAGTGATCACGATTGAAGGCCTTGCCGATCCCGGCCAGGGCCTCGTCGGTGAGCTTGCGGGCCAGATACATGGAAACCTGGCGGGGAAAAGCCACCTCCCGGCGCCGGGATTTGGAGCAGAGCTCCCCGATACTGACCTTGAACTGGCCGGCCACAAAATCCCGAATCGCCGCGGCGGTCAGCCCCGGAGCCTCATTACCCATCACCGTGGCCACCACCTCCCGGACCATGGTCATGGTGGGCGGAGTTTTCTCCAGGTTGGCCTTGGCCTTGAGTCCGACAATGGCGCTCTCCACCCGGCGGATATCGCCCCGCACCTTTTCGGCCAGGCAGACCACCATCTCCTCATCCAGAGCCAGCTTGTGATGGGCGGCCTTGCGCCGGATAATCAGCTTGCGGGTCAGCAGGTCCGGCGGATTGATGGTGGCAACCAGCCCGGAGGCCAGCCGGGAACGGACCCCCTCGTCCAGATCGGGGATGTCCCGCGGGCCCATCGCCCCGGTGAAAAGCACCCGTCGACCGCTGTCCAGCAGGCAATCAACCGCCTCGGCCAACTCCACCTGGGTCTTGGCCCGCCCCGAGAGGGTCTGGACATCCTCCACCAGCAGCACATCGCAGTGGCGCTGGTATTTTTCCTTGAACCGCTCCATGGTATTGCTTCTGATATGGTGGACCAGTTCGGCGGTGAGCTGCTGCAGGGTCAGACAGCAAAGCCGGGTGCCGGGGGCGTGGGCATAAAGATGATGGGCCACCGCGTGGGTCAGGTGACTTTTGCCCAGGCCGGTGCCGGCATTGATAAAGACACAGGGCTCGGCCCGGGTATCGTTGACCGCCATCGCCTCGCAGGCGGAGAAAGCCAGGGCATTGGACTCCCCGACCATGAACTCATCAAAGGTGTAGCGGGGGTGGAGGGTGCGGATCCGCATGTTGTTGCGCGGCATGTGGGGCAGCCGCAACTGCTCGGCCGACTCAAGGGTCCGTTCCAGCTCGCCGGCCGGCTGGGATCCGTCGCGGTGGGCGGGATCAACCTGAAAGCGCACCGCCACCCCGCTGCGATCAAGACACTGCAGGGCATCGTTAATCGCCCCTAAATAGTTATCCGCCACCCAGGAGCAAAAAAAGCGATCCGGCCCGGCCAACTCCAGGCTGCCGCCCTCCTCTCCCAGACAACGCAAAGGTTCAATCCACAGATTGAAGACACTCTCGGGAAGCTGATTTTGCAGAATTTTCCTCACTTCAGGCCAAACCATGCCGTTCCCTCTCCCTCATAGTTTCCAGCGGCAACCCAATAACCACAATGTATCAACGGAATCCACCGAGCGCTCTCCGGAGTCCGGGGCAACGTAACCCGCGGATTTGCCGAAAACTGGCCCCTGGCAAAGGCTCACCGGGGGCGAACGTTTCCGTGGGCGATGTTGTATTCAACCGGCGGCGACCTGTCAAAAGCCCCCTACCCCCTTTTACCCATACCGCCCCCCATAATTATCAACAGCGACAAATCGTCGCACTTTCGGGAGATTGTTGCTAAAGGAGAGCTAACGCTCCCAAAACAGTAGAATTTTTCCAGCCGGTTTTTTGAGTGTATTTACCATACTCTAGCCCATGACCAGGGAGAACCCCAAGTATTTAATAAAAAGCTCAATCACCCAATTTTCTCTTTAAAGCTCTGCTTTTCTCTTATTTACTTCGATTTTCTTCTTTGCCAAACTCTTCCCACGTGTTTTCAGGCAGATCAAAACGTAACCTGAACAATCTTTTCTATCCCTTGACAAGGCTGGTTTTTTCTGCTTAATGGGCTGGTAACACTTAAACATAAAAAGGTGCTACCAAGATGCTCAAACGCTTCTCCGTCTCTCTGGAAGAGGGGCTGCTGGCCGATTTCGACGAATTTATAAAGCGACGGCAGTACACCAACCGCTCGGAAGCGATCCGCGACCTGATTCGTAAGGTCTTCGTCAAGGAGGAGTGGGGCGAGGACAAGGAGGTGATCGGGGTGATCACCCTGGTTTACGATCACCACCAGTTTCAGATCCAGGAGCGGATCACCGAGATCCAGCACGATCATCACCAGCTGGTCACTTCCGCCACCCACGTCCACATGGACCATCACAACTGCCTGGAAGTGCTGATTGTCCGGGGCCGGGCCAGTATGGTGCAGGCCCTGGCGGAAAAACTGATCGCCCTGCGCGGCGTCAAGGATGGCCACCTGGCCACCAGCAGCACCGGCAAAAGTCTCTAGGGCTTATATTAAGGGTGGAGTTCCGCGCTGCCCGGGAAAGGGCCAGGTGGAAGGGAGTAGCGGCAAAGAGGGTTTCAGTCGTTGAAGCTGAATAGTTCGATCAGGCCGGAAACCAGCTCCTGGTCCGCCTCATCCAACTTGACCAGGCGAAAGCCGGTGGTATGAAATTCGGGGTTGATATCCCGGGTGGTCCAGAGGCTCACGGCCTCGAAGCACCAGTGGCTGCGGGGAAAGTGATCCTCGGGCAACTTCATCCGCAGGCGGAAGTGCCGGTCGGGCCCGACGGGCGACGAAGCGACCAGCTTCACCCCCTCGGTGGTGATATCCACCAGCCGTCCCACCAGCTCACCGCTCTCCTCGTCGAAGACCTCCAGATGATAAATCAGGTTGCGCCGCGTCAGACGCCGACCCCCGCTTTTTTCCATGGTTAACCCTCCCGCCCGGCTCCGGGCTCGCTTTTGTCAGCTGCTGCGGGTGACAAGGTTTCTGATCCGGGCCAGCATAAACTCCACCACCGCCTCGGGAGTCATGGTGGAGGACTCGACGATCACCGCGTCATCGGCGGGCTTCAGGGGAGCCAGGTCCCGTTGCGAGTCATCAAGATCCCGTTTTTTGATCTGGGCCATGATCTCCTGGTAGTCGGGGTTTTCTCCCCGCTGGCGCAGCTGCTCGCAACGCCGCCGGGTCCGCTCGGCCGGCGAAGCGTCCAGGTAAAATTTATGGGCGGCCCAGGGAAAAACCACCGTTCCCATGTCGCGACCCTCGACCACCACCCCTCCCCTGGCGGCCAGTTCCCGCTGCAACTGGGTGAGCTTGCTCCGCACCCGGGGGTAGGCGGAGATTCGCGAGGCCGCCAGCGCCATCTCCGGGGTGCGAATGGCGGCGGAGACATCCTCGCCGTTGAGGCAGACCAGCACATCGTCATTTTCCTGGGGTCGCAACTCCAGTTCGATCGTCTCCAGGCACCGGTCCAAAGCCGCCGCGTCATTGGGATCAACTCCCTGCCGGGCCACCGCCAGGGCCACCGCCCGGTACATCGCCCCGGTGTCGAGGTAGGTAAACCCCAACCGGGCGGCCAGCAGGCGGCTGATCGTACTTTTGCCCGCCCCGGATGGCCCATCGATGGTGACCACCGCCGCTTGGCCTTCAGCGGCCATAACCCAGCTCCTTGAGGGCCAGGGTCAGACTGCCCAGGAAGCGGTCATTTTCCGCCGGCCGCCCCGGAGTGATCCGGATGTAGGTGGGATAGCCGTAGGCGTTCATCGGTCGCACGATCACCCCTTGGCGCAGCAGATGCTCGTAGAGTGGCCGCCCCTCCCCCCCGACATCGATCAGGAAGAAGTTGGCCTGGCTGGCAAAGGGTCGACAACCCAGCTCGGTCACCGCCGCCGCCAGCCGCTCCATCTCCCGGCGGGTGCTGGCGATGGTGTTCCGATAATGCTCCTCGTCGGCCAGGGCGGCCAGGGCCCCGACCTGGGCCGGGACATTGACGTTGAAGGGTTGCCGGACCCGATGCAGGCAACCGGCCAGCTCCTGGTGCATCAAACCGTAACCAACCCGCAAGCCGGCCAGACCGTAAGCCTTGGAGAAGGTCCTCAGCGCCACCACCGGCACCGGGCCATCCAGGTAGCGGCGGACATCCAGGCGCAGCCCGGCCTCGACAAAATCGACATAGGCCTCATCCAGCACCACGATCACCTGTTCAGGCAGGCGGGCCAGGAAGGCTTCAAACTCGGCGGCGGTGAAGACACTGCCGGTGGGGTTGTTGGGATTGTCCAGGAAGATCATCCGGGTGCGGGGGGTCACCGCGGCCACAATCGCCTCCAGATCATGGGCCATCCCGGCAAGGGGCACCACCCGGTTCACTCCGCCCTGGGCCTGGACCACATTCTGGTAAACCAGGAAGGTGGGTTGGGAGGTGATCACCTCATCGCCGGCCCCGAGCAGAGCGGCGGCCAACAGCCCGATGATCTCGTTGGAACCGTTGCCGAAAACCAGCCGCTCGGGGGCCACCGCCAACTTTTCCGCCAGGGCCCGGCCCAGGTAGTAACAGCTGCCGTCGGGGTAGCGATGGAGTCCGGTCAGGCAGGCCCCGATGGCCGCCACCGCCTTGGGAGAGGGTCCTAAGGCGTTTTCATTGGAGGCCAGCTTGATCGAACCGCTGATTCCGTACTCCCGTTCCAGCTCCTCGATGGGCTTGCCCGGTGGATAGGGGACCAGGGAGGCGATATGGGGGGCGACATCTATTTTCATAAATCAATCCGTTAAGCCAGTGGGGGCCGCCGTTCGGTGAGCGCCAGTTCCCTTTCCAGTTGGGCCGCCGCCCGCAGCAGCAGCTCCTCCTGAAAGTGGCCGGCCTGGAGCTGCAGGCCGATGGGCAGGCCCCGGCCGCTGAACCCGCAGGGCAGCGACATCCCCGGCAGGCCGGCCAAATTGGTGGGAATTGTCAGGATATCCGAAAGATACATACTAAGCGGGTCATCGCTTTTGGCCCCCAGCGGCCAGGCCGGGGTGGGGGTCACCGGGGAGACGATCAGGTCGCACTGGGCAAAGGCCCGCCGGTAATCCTCGATAATCAGGGCCCGCACCTGGGAGGCCTTGCGGTAGTAAGCCTCGTAATAACCCGACGAGAGGGCGTAGGTCCCGATGATGATCCGCCGCTTGACCTCGGGCCCGAACCCCTGGGAACGGCTGCGGCAGTACATCTCGTTAAGCTCCCGGGCCCCGTGGTCCCGGTGGCCGAAACGGACCCCATCGTAGCGGGCCAGGTTGGAGCTGGCCTCGGCCGGGGCGATCAGGTAGTAGGCCGCCACCCCGTACTCGGTGTGGGGCAGGCTGATCTCCCGCACCTCGGCCCCGGCCCCGGTCAGCAACTCGATGGCCCTCTCCACCGCCGCCTTGACCTCCGGGTCCAGGCCGAAGCCGAAATACTCTTTGGGCAGCCCCACCTTGAGACCCCGCACCCCATGGTCGAGGGTGGCGGTGAAATCGGGTACCGACTGAGCCACCGAGGTGGAATCACGCCGATCGTGGCCGCTCAGCACGTTGAGCAACAGGGCCGCGTCCCGGACATCCTTGGTCAGGGGTCCGATCTGATCCAGGGAGGAGGCGAAGGCCAGCAGGCCGTAACGGGAGATCCGCCCATAGGTGGGCTTGACCCCCACCACCCCGCAATGGGAAGCGGGCTGCCGGATGGAACCGCCGGTATCGGTGCCCAGGGCGGCGGCGCACAAGTCGGCCGCCACCGCCGCCGCCGAGCCGCCGCTGGAGCCGCCGCAGATATAATCGGGATTCCAGGGGTTGCGGGGCACCGCCAGGGGACAGTTTTCATTGGCCGACCCCATGGCAAACTCATCCATGGTGCTTTTGCCGACAATCACCGCCCCGGCGGCCCGCAGCTTCTCCACCACCGTGGCATCATAGGGGGGAACGAAATTTTCCAGAATCCGCGAGCCGCAGGTGGTGCGCAGGCCCTTGGTGCAGAGCAGATCCTTAACCGCGATCGGCACCCCGCAGAGAGGCGGGGCATCGCCGGCGGCCAACCGCCCATCGGCCGCCGCCGCCGCCGCCAGGGCGCCCTCGGCATCCACCGTAATGTAGGCGTTGATCCCCGCACCGGTGGTTTCAGTCCGGGCCAGAACCGCCTGGGTGGCCTCCACGGCGGAGAGCTCCCGCCGGGCCAACCGCCGGGCCAGCTCGTGAATGGTTAAACGATAGCTCTCCATCTCAGATCACCTTGGGAACCACGAAGGCGGCCTCGGTGGCCAGGGGCGCGTTGGCCAGGGCTTCGGCCCGGGGCAGCGACGGGACAACTTCGTCCTCCCGGAAGGCGTTGACCACCGACAGGGCGTGGGTCACCGGCGCCACGGCGCTGGTGTCCAGCTCATTGAGTTTGTCGACATACTGCAAAATCTTGTCCAACTGCCCGGTCAGGGGGCCCACTTCATCGGCGGCCAGCTCCAGCCGGGCCAATCGAGCAACCTGCATCACCTGCTCTTCACTGATCCGCATCAATTACTCCCGTTTTGAATAATCTCGCAAAAAACCTTGACCACCTCGTCGTCAAACTGGCTGCCGGCGCAGCGCCGCATCTCCGCCACGGCCTCGACGGGATTGAGGTTGCTGCGATAGCTGCGTTTGGAGGTCATGGCATCGTAGCTGTCGGCGGCGGTGATGATCTTGGTGAGAATATCGAGCTCGTCGCCGCCGATTCCATCGGGATAGCCCTTGCCGTCCAGGCGCTCGTGATGGTGGCGGACAATGGCCAACTCCCGACTCATGAAGGAGAGGGGCTTGAGAATATTTTCCCCGATGACCGGGTGTTTGCGCATCATTCCCCACTCCTCCTCCGAGAGCGGGCCCGGCTTGCAGATATAGCTGATATCGATCACCAACTTGCCGATATCATGGACCTGGCAAGCCCGAGCCAGCACCTGGCGTTCGCCGTCATCCAGCCCCATGGCCCTGGCGATCCGGCTGGCGTACTGGGTGACCCGCACCGTGTGGCCGGCGGTGTAGACATCCTTCTCCTCCAAGGCGGTCTGGAGGCTGAGCATGGTATCCAGGGTGGTGATCTCCAGGTTATGACTGTACTCGGAAAGCAGGCGGTTTTTCTCCTCCAGCTCGAAGGTTTTCTCCAGCACCTGGCGCTCAAGATCCTCCTTGTAGGCCCGCTCCCGGCGGACATACATCCGCTTCTCCACCGCCCTTTTGATCTTGATATTGAACAGCTCAAGATCCTCAATGGGCTTGGTGATGAAGTCGTAGGCCCCCAGATTGACCGCCTTGACCGCGTACTCCATACTGCCGGCCCCGGTCAGGAAGATCACCGGAATCCCCAGTTTGCGGGCGTTGATCCGGCGCAGGGCCTCAAAACCGTCCATTCCCGGCATGCTGATATCGAGGATGATCAGATCAAGCTCGGGTCCCAGCAGATCCAGCGCCTCCTTACCGCCGGCGACGCTCACCACTTCATAACCGAAAACCGTGAGAATTTTATCCACCGCCTCCCGTACGATGCCGTCGTCATCGGCGATCAGGATCTTGACCTGTTTTGCAGGTTGTTTGGGCTCCAACTTTGACCCCCAAGTATCTTGTTTCAGCGGCTGTCACACCCTCCAACACGATGTGAGTGCCAGATCAGCCCGGAATTGTCCAGTATTTTTTTGCCATTTCCCGGGCATGCTCCAAGGCTCGCAAAGGTCCCGAGGCCCGACGGAGGCCGGCAAAATCGGCCTCCGCCCGGGCCTGATCACCGGCCAACTCTCCCAGGCAGGCCATCACGCCGCGCTCCATGATGGTTAGATCATAACCGCCCTCCAGCACCAGCACCAGGCGCCCGCCGCATAAACCGGCGGCCAGCTCCCGCAGCACCCTGGTCAGATAGGCAAAACCCAACTCGCTGACCATCATGGTGCCCAGGGGGTCACCCCCATAGGTATCAAAACCCACCGAAACCATGATCAGCTCCGGCCGATACTGCTCGGCCAGGGGGGTGAGCAGTTCGTTGAAGATCCGGGCGTAAGCGGCGTCATCCTGGCCGCCGGGCAGGGGCACATTGATGGAATAGCCCTCTCCCCGGCCGCTGCCGGTTTCAGACCAGGCGCCGCTGCCGGGGAAATAGGGGTACTGGTGGGTGGAGAAGAAGAGTACCCGGTCGCTGTCATAGAAGGCATGCTGGGTTCCATTGCCGTGGTGGAGGTCCCAATCCACAATCAGAATCCGTTCCAGCCCCAGATTACGCAGGGCGTGGTGGGCGGCCACCGCGATATTGTTGAACAGGCAGAAGCCCCGGGTATGGTCATGCTCGGCATGGTGCCCCGGCGGGCGCACCAGGGCGAAGGCGTTGGCCGCCTCGCCGGCCGTCACCAGCTCCACCCCCTTGAGCGCCGCCCCGGCCGCCAGGCAGGCGGCCTCATAAGAGCGCGCCGAGGTACAGGTATCGGGATCAAGGCATTCAAAGGGGCTACCGGCGGTGGCGGCCACCCGGGCGATATGACTCCGACTGTGGTTAAGGGCCAACTGCTCCTCGCTGGCCGGAGCGAAATCGGGGTAGTGAAAGCGCCGTCGCTGCTCCGGCCGGGCCAGCTCCCGATAAACCCCGGCCAGCCGCTCCGGCGACTCCACATGCCCGGGTCCCGGATCGTGGGCCAGAAAGGCTTCGTGTTGCAGGACCGCCGTCTTATCCTTCATGGCCTTCATGCCCCAATTCCCCTTTTTTGCTCGTAACCTTCGTCCATGGGCAGGCCGGAACGGCGGGCCATGGCCACCGCCAACTGATCGCAGCGTTCATTGAGCGGGTTGCCGGCATGCCCCCGCACCCAGTGGAAAGTAACCCGCAGCTGCGCCACCAGATCCAGCAACTGCTCCCAGAGATCGGGGTTGACGGCGGGCTGGCGGTCGGCCTTGACCCACCCCCGCCGGCGCCAGCCCTGGGCCCAGCCCCGGGTGATGCCATTGACCACGTAGCTGGAATCGCTGTAGAGCCTTACCGGCCAGTCCCGATACTCCAGCTCCCGCAGAGCCACGATGCAGGCCATCAACTCCATGCGGTTGTTGGTAGTTAGGCGAAAACCGCCGCATAACTCCTTGCGCTCCCCGTTACAAAGCTGCACCACCCCGTAACCGCCGGGGCCGGGATTGTTGATCGCCCCGCCGTCGGTGTAGATAAGCACCTCATCGGCGGCCCCTGAATCGGACAACTCCCCGCTCCCGCTTCCCACCGCCCGGCCCCTGGTTGGCCCGGTCCCTTTCTTCCGGCACGATGGGGGCTTCGCCAGCCAGGCCACGGCCTCGGCCTGGCTGGCGAAGCCCTTGAACCGGGCCCCGGCAAAACCATCCACCTGGCGCTGGGCCTGGGGCCAGGTGGAGTAAATGCCCGGCACCCGGCCCACCGCCACCGCGTAAAATTTTTTCCTGGTCGCCATGGGTCTATTTATAACGGGCTCTCGTTTTTTTGGCGAGCAGAACCGTTTGTCTCCTCCACTAATAAAGATATTGGAACAACCAACCACGAACTGCTTGAATTGTTCCGCCGGCGGCATTAAAAAGAGCAAGCGGAAGCAGCCGCCTGGCCACCGGCCCCTGAAAGGCAAAACTACCCCGTGGCTATACTCGCAACTATGGCATTAAAAAATGGTGATAAAACGATGACCGCCCCCCCCAGCCATCGCCCTTCCCCCCGCACCGTCGCCGTCACCAGCGGCAAGGGCGGCGTGGGCAAGAGCAATGTGACCGTCAACCTGGGCATCGCCCTGGCGGGCCTGGGGGCCGATGTCTGCGTTCTCGACGCCGACACCGGGCTGGCCGACCTCAACATCCTGCTGAACCAGAACCCCACCGCGACCCTGGCCGATTACCTCCAGGGGGGCAAAAGCCTGGAAGAGTTGACCATCAAAGGGCCGGGGGGGATCAAGTTCGTCCCCGGCGCTTCGGGGGTGGCCGGCTGCGTCAACCTGAGCGGATCGCAACGGCAACGGCTTTTGGCCGGCCTGCGGCAACTGGAGCGACAGCACCACTATCTCCTCATCGATACCGGGGCCGGCATCGGCGAAGATGTCCTGGTTTTTGTGGAATCGGCCCAGAGCGTCATGCTGGTGGTCACCCCGGAGCCGACTTCGCTGACCGACACCTTTTCCATGCTTAAAGTACTGCAAAAAAGGGGGTTCAAGCGCCAGGCCCAGGTCCTGGTCAACCAGGCCGCCAGCCCCGAACAGAGCCGGGAGGTCTATAAACGCTTTGCCTCGGCGGTAAAGAAATACCTGGCCATGGACCTCCATTTTGCCGGGTATATCAGCAATGATCCGGCCGTGACCGCCTCGGTTTATCAACGACAACCGGTGGTGCTGAGCCGGCCGGACTCGACGGCCTCCCGCTGCTTTGTGGCCCTGGCCCGCAAGCTGGCCAAAGAGCTGGCCCTCCAGCCCCAAACCCCGGGCTTTGCCGACTACTGGCAGGAGATGATGGGAATCGAGGAGAACAACGGGATTGACGACGAACAACCGGTGGGCGAGGTGATCTTGCCCGCCGAGCCCGCGGCGACGGCGCCCCCTCCCGGTGACCCTGCCCCGCCTGGAGATTACCCCCAGCAGTTGAGCCAGGCAAAGGCGCTGCTGGCCGGCAACGGCATCCCCCGGGAGCAGGCGGCGGCCTTCATCACCGAACTGGTGGACAATTTCGTCGAGACCTTTAACTGCTACCCCATCAATGCCCGCCGGGCCCTCTACCATCAACTGGAACTGCAGGACTTCCCCAAGGAGGAGCTGGCGGGGGTGGTGGAGACCCTGGAACGGCTGTTTGAATCCCGCTACCAGAGCCCCCTGCACGATACGGAGAACAGCCTGGTCAAATTGATGGCGGCGGCAGGGGCCGACCAGCAACGCTTCAGGCAGTTTGCCCGGCAGCTGCACAGCCGCTACCGGCGCTGCTTCGGCGAGGAGCTTTTCGAGCCCGGCGAGAATCTGCTGGCCCAGCTCCGGGAAGGGAATTTAAGCGAAGAGGAGTTCGGCAAACTGCTGACCGAGTTGAAAGTCGCCTACCAGCAGCGTTTCAACCGTCCCTGCCCCGACGGCCGCGAGCCCCTGCTTAAAAATATCGGTGACAAGATCGACGAGCTGACTAGGCTTGAGCGTGAGCTGCGTCGGGAGTTCGCCCGCCTTGGTCGCCAAGGCTGAGCGGCGACCGGCGGGGTTGCGGCTTGGGCCGGCCCGGTTTCCGCAAAAATGAAACCCCGATATCGAACCGCTCCGGCCCCATCTTTTCCACCCGCACCACCTCCCCTCGAACCGTCAGCTTGCGATCCTTGAGGACGATCTCCATCTCCAGCAGGGAGCCCCGACTGATGGGGAAACCGCAATCCAGCAAAATGCCGGTGCGGCTTAGATTCTTGCTCCGCAAGGGCGGAAAATCCACGGTGGAGGTTTCAATCCGGGTAATGGTCAGGGGGGCCTCCAGGGCCAGACGCTGGGCCTGGCGCTTCTCCGACCTGTAGGCCAGAACAAGGTTCCGCCCCAGGCGTTTGGCCTGCAACAGGGCCTCATCGGCGCACTTGAGGAGCTCCTGGCCGCTGGCGGCGTCATCGGGATAGGTGGCGATCCCGCCGCTCACCGTAAGCCGCACCTCCATCCCCTCGGCGGCAATGAGCTCCCGGTTGACCTCGCCGTTGATTCTTTGGGCCAGAACCAGCGCCTCCTCCTTGCCGGTATCGGGCAGGATCATGGCAAACTCATCACCGCCGTAGCGGGCGGCAATATCCCCGGAGCGTTTGTTACGGGTCAGAATTTTACCGACATGCCGCAACACCTTGTCGCCGACCAGGTGCCCGAAATCATCGTTGATCTCTTTAAATGAATCAAGATCGATAAAGAGCACCGAGAGTTTGCGCCGGTGGCGCTCGGCCCGGCTGAACTCCCGGCCCAAGGAGGTTTCCAGGGCCTTGCGATTGTAAACTCCGGTGAGAAAATCAAACTGTTTTTCGCTGTTGATGGACTCAAACTGATAAACGTCGACCAGCTTGGGATGGTTGACCCCGTTGCCGTTGAGGGAAAAATAATCACAGACCGCCACATAGAGGGTGACCTCCCGCCCCAGGGCCAGGGAGAGCATGTGGCGATGGGCCACGATCTCCTGCCAGTAGCGGGCCGCTTCCTCCCGGCTGAAATCGCGATGGACCAGGAGTTCCAGGATAACCTTGCAGGCGATCTCCCCCTCCCGCCGCACCAGGCGATCCAGGGTATCGACCAGGGGTTCAACCGCTTCCGGATGGCGGAGGTGGTCGAGGACCAACTCTCTAACCCTTTTTTCAGCGTCAAGGTCCATGGCTCGACCAGCCCTCTCCTCCTGCATCCCGCCATCACCTCCGCCTAGGAAGGCAAGTTATAAATTTCCGCGATTTCGGCAAGCCGGCTTTCGGCCGCGGCCCGGGCCCCGTTTAAAATTTCCACGGTAACGCCGCCCAGGGGCCAGCAGGGCGCGGCAACCGGCGGCGGCTCACCATCCTGAACCATACCCACCGCCAGGTGCAGGAGGGCGCAAAGCCGGGGTTGGTTAAGCGCCCTTTCCGGGCGCTGCTGAAAAGCCAGCAGCTCGATCAATCCCGGGGGAAAGAGCCATCTCTCGGCCAGTGCCGCCCCCACATCGCCATAGTCGAACCCCAGCACACTGCGTTCCGCCTCGGCCAAAGAGAGGCCATGGTCCCGGCGGCGGAACAGCGCCTCCCGGGCCAGTTCCGGCACCCGCCGCAAAATGATCAGGTCCCCTAAGCGGTGGAGCAGACCGGCGGCGAAAAGAATCTCCGCCGCCCCCTTCACCCCTTCGACCCTGGCCCCCAAACCGTGACCAATCAGGGCGCAGAGCAAACCCTGGCGCCAGAAGAGGCGAGGATCCTCCAGTTCATTGCCCAAACCCCGGAAACCGTCCATGGTCAGGGTGGCCAGCACCAGGTGCCGCATGGCCGCCAGCCCCACCAGTTCCAGGGCCTGGGCGATGGTAGCCACCCGCCGCGATGGTCCACCGGAGATCCTGTTGACCAGGGCCAGCAAACGGGCACTGAGGATGGCGTCCTGCTCGATCACCCCGGCCACGCCAGCGATGGTCCGGCCGGACAGGATCAGCACCCGACTGAGCTCGAGGTAAATCGAGGGCGGCGAAGCCATGATCTCCTCGCCCAGCAACAGATCGCGGGGGGAAAACGGGCCGGAAACCGCGGACCCGAGCCCACCAGGGCTTTTTTGAATTATTCTTGACATTATCACCCTTTCCTCGATCCAACAAGACCCTTTGTCGAATATCTCCAGGACCAGGGGCAAGCAAAAATCGCTCCAAAACAGCAAAACAACTCTAACATTTGAAAAACCCGCAACCACAGGGGCAAGAGAGCCGACCGATAAAGGTTATCACCTACAACCACTGTAAAGGGCGGGAAAATCACCGGCGTCAACCCGTGAAATAGCCGGAAGTTCGACCACCGCGCCAGGCTATCTGCCGGAAGTTAACGGAGAAAAAATTCTGGTTTAATTTTACATTTGGCCAGCAGCGCCATATTATGCGGGAATTCCACCACCGGCCAACAGGAGTCGGGCACCATTAAATCAGGATAAAACGGTGCGGAAAAAACCGCTTAACAAAGGAAAAACCCCATGGAACCCGGATCCGTCCTCAGTGCCTACCCCCTCACCCTTTCCACCGCCTTTCTGCTGGGTTTTCTGGCCCGTCAGGTGGGCCTGCCGCCCCTGATCGGCTTTCTGGTCGCCGGCTTTCTTTTCTACGCCCTGGGGCTCAAACCCGACCCCACCATCGCCATCCTGGCCGATCTCGGGGTCACCCTGCTGCTCTTCACCATCGGCCTGAAGCTGAAAATCCACAACCTGACCCGCCCCGAGGTCTGGGCCGGAGCCACCGGCCATGCCGTAATCACCGTGCTGGTGTTCAGCCTGGGCTTTATCCTGCTCTCGACCGTGGGGATCGAGACCTTTGCCGCCATCGGCCCCGGCCAGGCGGTGCTGGTGGCCTTTGCCCTCTGTTTCTCCAGCACCGTGTTCGCGGTGAAGATTCTGGAGGAGAAGGGGGAGATGCTCTCTCTGCACGGGCGCACCGCCATTGGCATTCTGATCATGCAGGATATCTTCGCGGTGCTTTTTCTTACCGCCTCCACCGGCAAGCTGCCGTCCCTGTGGGCCGTGCCGCTGCTGGCCGCCCTGCTCCTGGTCCGGCCGGGGATCTACTACATCCTCAACCGTTGCGGCCACGGCGAACTGTTGCCCATGTTCGGTCTTTTTGCCGCCCTGGCGGTGGGGGTGGCCACCTTCGATCTGGTGGGGTTGAAGCCCGATCTCGGTGCCCTGGCCCTGGGCATGCTCCTGGCCAACAACAAGCGGGCCTCGGAGATCGCCGACAACCTCTTCAGCCTCAAGGAACTGTTCCTGGTGGGTTTTTTCGTCCAGATCGGCCTGGCCGGTCTGCCCGGCTGGCAGGATATCGGCCTGGCATTTTTCCTGGTGCTGCTTATTCCCATGAAGGTGGTCCTTTTCTTCCTGCTCCTCACCCGGCTCCGACTGCGGGCCCGCACCTCGTTTCTGGCCTCCCTGAGCCTGGCCAACTACAGTGAGTTCGGCCTGATCGTCGGCGCGGTGGGAGTGGCCAACGGCTGGATGGATCCCTCTTGGATGCTGATCATCGCCATCGCCCTGGCCATCTCCTTTGTGGCGGCCGCTCCCCTTAATCAACTTTCCCACCGGCTTTTCTCCCTGCTCCACGACCGGCTGCAAAAATATGAGGGGCCGCAACGCCACCCCGAGGAGCACCCCATCGACCTGGGCGAGGCGGTGGTGGCGATCTTCGGCATGGGCCGGGTGGGCAGCGGCGCGTACGATTTCATCACCGGTGATTTCGGCGAGGTGGCGGTGGGGGTGGAAAACAACACCAACAAGGTCAGCGAGCATCGGAGCAAGGGCCGCCTGGTGGTCCACGGCGATGCCACCGACCCCGACTTCTGGCTGCGGGCCCGCCACGATAAACTGCGGATGATATTGCTGGCCATGCCCGAGCACCAGGCCAACCTCTACGCCCTGCGGCAACTGAAAGAGGCGGGCTTTGAAGGCTATATCGCGGCCCTGGCCCAGTTTCCCGACGATGCCGCCGAGCTGGAAAGAGTCGGGGCCCAAGTCGCCTTCAATCTTTACGAAGGGGCTGGTAGCGGTTTCGCCGCCCAGGTCGAACCCCTGCTGGCGGAGATGCTTGGCGACAACCCCCGGGACCGGCTCCGCAACGAGTCCTGAACAACGGAACCACCGGCGGTCAGAACAGCAACGGCAGGAACCGCTTGCTGCTCTTCATGTACTCGACGTAAGCCGAACCGAAATGGCGGCGGCACTCGGCCTCGTCGCACAGGGCGGTGAAAAAGAGGGCGATGCTGGCTCCCCCCGCCAGGGCAAAGCCAACCAGGGAGGTATCCTTGAGAAAGGCACCCCAGGCCAGCAGCAGCAGGGCCAGGATAAACTCCCAGGCCCAAAAACGGTAAAAACCGTGGGCACGGGGGTTAAGCAGCGCCCTCCGCGAAACCCAGGCAAAAAAAGCCGAAGCCAACAGAAAAATAATCAGTTCCTTCATCGCCCAATGCCTGGAAGTGGAAGTAGGGCCAAGCTCTAACGGGATAAAACCTGCAACCCGGACAAGAGACGAGGAGCCGAACGAGCCACGGGTGGCCTGGGCTATTCTTGGCCGCCAAACTCCTGCTCGGATCTCTCCCAGGCTTCACTGAGCTCCCGATAGGCATCGGAAAACCCTTTTTTCATCTGCTCCCAGGCCTCCGAGGAGCTACCCTTCAGGCTCTCGTATCGTTCAGCCACCTGCTTCCGCTGCTCGCGCAGGGCCTGCAAGCTGGCCCTGGCCTTTTGCCGAGCCTCCCGGTCCATCTTCTCCCAGTTTTTATTGATGCTGGTTTCCAGGTCATCGATCCGCTTGTCCAACTGGTCTAAAGCCGCCTTGGTCTTGCGCACCGCCGCCTCTTTCTGGTCCGCGGTATAGGCGCCCAAAGTCCGCAGCAGACTTTGAGTCTCCTGCTTCACCGTCTCGAAGGTCGTTTGGTCGTCCACCGTTTCAGCATAAGCCTGCGGAACCAAGAGCAGGAAGCCCACCAGAAATATCACGCAGATATTTAACTTCATCGGATCTCTCCCTTTGTTATCAAGGTCTACTCCCACCTGCGAAACTACCTAATACCACAGCCAAAGTCAACGCCGGAAAAAACTTGACTTTCCTTCCCGCTTAAGTAAACCTCTCGGCCAGAATTGTCCAGGTGCCCGCAAGGGCATAACAGGGAACTCCGTGGAAGTCGGAGACGGGCCCGCCGCTGTAATCGGGGACGAAAGCCGCACAATGCCACTGCCCGGAACCATCCGGGTGGGAAGGCGCGGCCGGTAGGATGAGCCGAGAGTCAGAAGACCTGCCTGGAAGCAAGCATGGAAGCAGCCCCCGTGGCTTGGGGTTGTGCGACCGATCTGACGGATAAAAAGGGAATCCCGGATCGATATTAATTTATCGTTCCGGGCTTTTTTTTGCCCGGGCGCCAACTTCTCTTTTAAGGAGGAACACCATGGCACCCAAACTAATCTCCGCAACATCAAATAGTTCCGCCCGTCGTTCGCTGCCCCTGTGGCTGCCCGCCCTCATGCTGCTGCTGGCCGTTGCCCTCACCGTCCCCGCCGAAGCCCGAGCCGGCAAGGTCAATGTGGTCTCCGAACATCCGGCCATCGTGCTGGCGGTGTTCGGCACCAGCTACCCCGAGGCCCTGCCCGGTATTCTCGAGATTCGTGACCAGGTGGCGGCGGCCTTCCCCGATACGCCGGTGCGGCTGGCCTTCACCTCCAACATCATCCGCCGAATCTGGCACGCCCGCCGCGACAATCCCGAGTACCGGGCCCAAAACCCGGAGGTCCCGGCGGAGATCTATCAGGTCAAGGCGCCGCTGGCCACCATTGCCGATCTGGTGGATGAAGGGTATGGCCAGATCGTGGTCCAGCCCACCCATATCGCCGCCGCCGAGGAGTTCCATGACCTCGGGGCCATCGTCAGCGCGCTGAACGGGATCAGGGCCATCAAGCAACGCAACCTGCCCTTTCAGCAGATTGTCCTGGGCCGGCCGGCCCTGGGCGCGCCCGGCATCGAACACCCCTACCGCCAGGACCTGGAGCGGGCCGCCGCGATTCTGGCCGGCGATGTCGAACAAGCCCGCCGGGAGGAGAGCGCCCTGGTCTATATGGCCCATGGTAACCGCTACTTTTCGGTCGGAGTTTTCAACGAGCTTGAATATCTGATGAACCGGAACTATCCGGAGGTCCGCACCTACTTCACCATGGCCACCGGCTTTCCCGAAACCGGGATCGTGGTGGAACGCCTGGCGGCCGACGGGGTTCGCCGGGCGCTGCTGGTGCCTTTCATGACCGTGGCCGGGGATCACGCCCACAACGATCTGGCCGGGGATAACGATGACTCCCTCCAATCGCTGCTGACCGCCCGGGGAATCGCCAGCGAAGCCCACCTGGTGGGTTTGGGCGAAAAGACGGAATTTGCCCGGATCTTCGTGGAAAATATCCGCGATGCCGCCGCCGGCGCCGGAATTACCCTGAAATAACCATGACCCAAGCCACCCGGACAACCCCCCCGCCCGCCTCGGCTTACCGCCGCGCGCCACTGGTGACCCTGGCCCTGCTGGTCGCCCTGGCCGGCCTGATTATGCTGGCCGCCTCGGCGGGCTATATCGGCATCGGCTACGGGGAGATCCTCCGGGTGCTGGCCGCCCAGCTCAGCGGCAACCGGGAGTTGCTGGCCGGCATCGACCAGGCGGTGCCGTTTGTGGTGCTGGAGGTGCGGCTGCCCCGCATTCTGACCGCCGCCCTGGTGGGCGGGTCCCTGGCGCTCTGCGGGGTGATTTTCCAGGGGATTCTGCTCAACCCCCTGGCCGATCCCTACACCCTGGGGGTCTCCTCCGGGGCGGCCTTCGGAGCCTCGCTGGCCCTGGTGGCCAACCTGGCCCTGGCCAATCAGTTTTCAGTGCCGCTTTTCGCCTTTATCGGGGCGGTGGTCACCCTTCTGGTGGTGCTGCGCCTCTCCTCCTTCGGTGGCCAGATCTCCACCACCACCCTGATCCTCTCCGGGGTGATCGTCGGCGCCATCCTCTCGGCCGGGATCAGTTTCATGAAGTACCTGGCCGACGAACAGGTGGCGGTGATCGTCTTCTGGCTGATGGGCAGCTTCGCCTCCCGCGACTGGCATGACGTACTGCTGATCGCGGTGGTGCTGCCCCTCTCCCTGCTGATCTTTCTCTTTTACGCCCGGGACCTCAATATCATGGCCCTGGGCGGCCGCACCTCCGAAGCCCTGGGGGTGGAGACCACCCGGGTACGCACCGTGCTGCTGGTCACCGCCTCGCTGCTGGCGGCGATCTGCGTGTCGATCTCCGGGGTGATCGGCTTTGTCGGCCTGATCGTGCCTCACCTGATGCGTTTTGTAGTCGGGCCCGACAACCGGGGGTTGCTGCCGGTCTCCCTGCTGGCCGGGGCCCTGCTCCTGCTGGGAGCCGACACCGTCACCCGGGCGCTGCTGCCCACCGAGGTGCCCATCGGGGTACTGACCGCCCTGCTTGGCGGCCCCTTCTTCTGCTATATCTTCCGCCAGCGGCAACGGAGGGCTCACCTTGGGTAACGGCATCGACCAGCAGGGCTTTTTGTTGCAGAACCTCTCCTTCGATTACGAGGGGGTGGCGGTGCTGCACGATATCAGCCTGGAACTGCCGCCGGGCCGTTTTTACGGCATCGTCGGCCCCAACGGCTGCGGCAAGACCACCCTGCTCGACCTGCTCACCGGCAGCCGCCGCAGCCGCCGGGGCCAGGTTTGGTTCCGGGGCCGGGAGATCGGCTCCTACCGCCGGCGGCGGCTGGCTCGGGAACTGGCCCTGGTGCCCCAGGAGTACGCCATCGGTTTTGCCTTCACCGTCGAGGAGGTGGTGCTGATGGGCCGCCATCCCCACCTGCCCCGCTTTGCCCAGCCCGGCCCCGCCGACTGGCGGCTGGTGGAGGAGGCGATGGCCGAGATCGGAATCGACCATCTGCGGCGGCGGCTGGTCACCGAACTGTCCGGCGGCGAAAAGCAGCGGGTGGCGGTGGCCCGGGCCCTGGCCCAGCAGACCCCGGTGCTGCTGCTCGATGAAGCCACCGCCAGCCTCGATGTCCGCTACAGCCTGGGCATTCTCGGCGCCCTGGCCCAGCGGGTGCGCCGGCGGGGGGACACGGTGATCGCGGTGCTGCACGATCTTAACCTGGCGGCCAGCTTTTGCGACCAGTTGCTCTTTCTGCACCGGGGCCGGATCGCCGACTTCGGCCCCACCGACCAGGTGCTGACCCCGGCCAATATCCGCCGGGTTTTCGGGGTGGAGAGCGCGGTGGACTTCGATGGGTTCAGCGGCCGGCAACGGGTATCGTTTCGTCTGGAACAGGAGGGCACATGTCCGCTTGCCTGAAAACAGCACTGCTCCTGCTGCTGGCGGCCGGCTGGCTGCTGCCCCCGGCCGCGGCCGGGGAGACCACCGTCATCAACGATCACTCCGGCCGAACCATCAGCCTCAGCCGGCCCTTTGGGCGGATCATCTCCCTCTACCCGGCCCATACTGAAAACCTGGCCGCCCTGGGCCTGGACGCCGAGATTGTCGGGATCGGCTCCGACGACGATTACCCGCCCCACCTCATGGATCGGCCCCGCTTAAGTTACCGGGAGGACCCGGAGCGCTTCATCGGCCGGCGGCCCGATCTGGTGCTGACCCGGCCGATGATCGAAAGGGCCTACCCCCAGTTGATCGCCAAGCTGGAACAGGCCGGCATCACGGTGGTCTCGCTGCAGCCCACTTCCCTGGCAGAGATTTTTTCCTACTGGCGCACCCTGGGCCGGCTCACCGGCCGGGAGGCCGAAGCCGAGACGATGGTGGCCGAATTTGAAAAGGAACTGGCGGCGCTGCGGGCCCGGGTGGCCATGGTGCCGCCGGAACAGCGCCGCCGGGCCTTCTTCTCCTCGATCCATCGCCAGATGAAGACCTTCGCCCCGGAAAGCATCGCCATCCTGGTGCTGGAGGCGGCCGGGGGCCGCAACGTGGCCGAGGATGCCCCCCGGGTGCGTCAGACCAATATTGCCGATTACGGCAAGGAGCGCCTGCTGGCCAAGGGTGACGAGATCGATCTGTTGCTGGCCCAGCAGGGGCGGATGAACCCGATCACCCGCGAGACCATTCTGGGCGAACCGGGCTTTGGCGCCATCCGAGCGGTGCGGGAGGGCGAAGTGTACCTGATCGACGGCCGGCTGGTCTCCCGCCCCACCCGGCGGATCCTCGACGGCATCCGCCAGGTGCAGGCGCTTCTCTATCCCGATTGGCCGCAAACGGCCGGGGGGGCCCCATGAGTTTTCCGACCGGCCAGGCCCTGATGATCACCGGCACCCACAGCGGTTGCGGTAAAACCACCGTGACCCTGGGGCTGCTGGCCGCCCTCAAGCGGCGGGGCTGCGCGGTCGCTCCCTTCAAGTGCGGCCCCGATTTCATCGACCCCACCCTGCACCGCTTGGTCACCGGTCGGGAGTCGCGCAACCTGGACCCCTGGATGACCGGGCCGGAGTGGACCCGCCGCACCCTGGCCCAGCATTGCCGGCCGGGGGAGGTGGCGGTGATCGAAGGGGCGATGGGGATGTTCGACGGCGGGGAGTCCTCGGCCGCCGCCTTGGCCCGGCTGCTGGCAGTACCGGTGGTGCTGGTTCTGGATGTCAAGGCGGCGGCCGAGAGTATGGCGGCGGTGCTCAAAGGCTTTGAAACCATGGACCCCGCCGCTGCCCCGGCGGCGGTGATTCTCAACCGGGTGGGCAGCGCCCGCCACCTGGAGTTGCTGCGCCGGGCCATCGAGCAGCACTGCCGGGCCGAGATCATCGGCCATCTGCCCCGGGAGCTGGATTTCACCATCCCCCATCGCCACCTGGGGCTGCATATGGGCGAGGAGGAGCCGCTGGCCCCCAAGGCCCTGGATAAGCTGGCGGCTGCGGTTGAACAGCATCTCGATCTTGACCGGCTGCTGGCCTTGGCCGGGGAGCCAACCAGGCCCGTTACAGGTTGTCCGGCCCCGGGTTTTCGCTCATTCTCGGCGGACATCCTGTCCGCCTCCGAGGCGGCTGCTGCCTCCCGGACATCCATGTCCTCCCGGCAGCAGCCAAACCCGCGAAAACCCGGGGCCGGACAACCTGAGAACTGTAAGCAAAATTTTCCACCCCCATTTTCTCCGGTCCGCTTGGGAGTGGCCCGGGATGCGGCCTTCTGTTTTTACTACCAGGACAATCTGGAGCTGCTGCAGGCGGCCGGAGCGGAGCTGCTCTTTTTCAGCCCCCTGGCCGATCATAAGCTGCCCCCCGATCTGGACGGTTTGTATCTGGGGGGCGGCTATCCCGAGCTTTATGCCGACCGACTGGCCGCCAACCGCCCCCTGCTGACCGCCATTGGGGAATGGGCCGACCGGGGGGGAGTGATCTATGCCGAGTGCGGCGGTTTTATCTATCTCTGCCAAGGGATCGAAGACCAGGCGGGAGTTTTCCACCCCCTGGCCGGCGTTTTTCCGGCCAAGGCCAAAATGGAGCACCGCCTGGCCGCCCTGGGCTACCGGGAGGTGCTCTTGCGGCGCGACGGTCTCTTCGGCCCGGCCGGCACCCGCCTGCGGGGCCACGAGTTTCACTACTCCAGGATCGAGCCGATGCCGGAGGCGGTCGAACGGCTGTTTGCCGCCGCAAACGGGGCCGGAACCGGGTACCGGCAGCGGGGGGTGGTGGCCGGCTACCCCCATCTCCACTTCGGCTCCCACCCGGAGGCGGCCCGGGCTTTGGTGGCGGCCTGCCGCCAGGCCCGGCAAACCATGGCAACCCCCCAGGAGGAGCCCCAAGCATGAGCGTTATCTTGCAAACGGTCAAACCGGAACGGATCGAAGCGGAGAGTTTCCGAATCATCGAGGGGGAGATCGGGGGGCACGGTTTTGACCCCGCCACCTGGGCGGTGGTCCGGCGGGTGATTCACGCCTCCGGCGATTTCTCTTTCGCCGAAAACCTGCGCTGCGGCAACGACGCCATGGCCGCCGGCGTTAACGCCATCCGGGCCGGTAAAAACATCCTGACCGATGTCAACATGACCGCCACCGGGATCAGCAAAAATCTGCTGACCCAATGGGGCGGCCGGGTACTCTGCGGGGTGGCCGATCCGGCGGTGGCGGCCCGGGCCCGGGCCGAGGGCCGCACCCGCTCCGAGGTGGCGATCCGGGAACTGCTGCCGGAGAATATCGGCATTGTGGCCATCGGCAACGCCCCCACCGCCCTGCTCCGGCTAATGGAGCTGCTTGGCGAGCTGCCGCCGGAGCGCCGCCCCGAGCTGGTGATCGGGGTGCCGGTGGGTTTTGTCAACGCAGCCGAGTCCAAGGAGCTGCTCGCGCAACAGGATTATCCCTTTATCACCTGCCTGGGCCGCAAGGGGGGCAGCCCGGTGGCCGCCGCCATCGTCAACGCCCTGCTGCGCCTGGCAGCGGAGAAGAAGTAGATGGGCCGCACCGCCAAACGCCTGCGCTGCGGCTTTACCACCGGCGCCTGCGCCGCCGCGGCAGCCAAGGCGGCAGCGATGATGGCCGCCGGCCGGCCGGCCCCCCGGCAGGTGGATATCCCCTTCCCCGACGGCGGCCGCCACACTTTTACCCTCCACCGTACCGAAGAGCGGCGGGGGACAGAGGGCATCTCCAGTTGGAGCGCTTCGGTAATCAAGGATGCCGGCGATGACCCCGACGTCACCAACGGGGCGGAGATTGTGGCCACGGTTACCGTTGGCGACGCGGACCCGGCAGGCGAAAATGGGGTCGGCGAAAATGGTGGCGAAAACGGCGAAAATGGGGTCGGCGAAAATGGGGTCAGACACCATTTTCGGGGGAAAATGGTGTCTGACCCCATTTTCGTCTGGCTCCGCCGGGGTGAAGGGGTGGGCACCGTCACCCGGCCCGGCCTGGCCATCGCCCCGGGGGAACCGGCGATCAACCCCGTACCCCGGCGGATGATCGCGGCGGCGGTGGCCGAAGTCTGGCCCGCCACCCACCCGCCGCTTACCGTCACCATCTCGGTGCCCGACGGGGAGCGGCTGGCGGCCAAAACCCTGAACCGGCGGCTGGGGATTATCGGCGGTTTGTCGATCCTGGGCACCACCGGCATTGTCCGGCCGATCTCCGCCGAGGCCTGGACCGCCACCATCCAGGCCTCGCTGGATGTGGCCCAGGCGGCGGGCCTGGGGGAAGTGATGCTCTCCACCGGCCGCACCTCCGAAAAGGGGGCCCAGCAACGGCTGGAGCTGCCCGAGGAGGCCTGCGCCATGATGGGCGACTACCTGCAATTTGCCTTGCAGGAGGCGGGCAAGCGGGGGTTTGCCCGCATTCACTTGGCCGGAATGTGGGCCAAGATTGTCAAGGCGGCCCTGGGGGTGCCCCAGACCCATGTCCGCCACGGTATGCTGGAGGTGGAGCGGGCGGTGGCCCTGCTGGCCGGACTGGCCGGGAAAAGCGACCTGCCGCCCGGCTTGGAGGAAGCCAACACCGTGCGGGAAATTCATGACCGCCTGCGGGCGGCAAAACGGCCGGAGCTGATCCTGGCGGTTTGCCGCCGGGCGGCCCAGTATGCCGCTCTCACCGCCAAAGTTCCGGTGACCCTATATCTGGTGGACAGCCGCGCCAGGGTAGTGGCGACCGCCGCCGCCCCGGAGGATATGGGCGGATGAACCAGGATAAAACGGCAAACAGCACCGGCAGGATTCTGGTGATCGGGGTGGGCCCGAACGGGCTGGGGGCGGAGCAACGAGCGACCCTGGCCGGCTGCCGCCTCCTGGTCGCCGCCCAGCGTTACCGGGAGCTGGTTGCCGAGTCGGCCGCCCAATGGATTCCCATCGCCCCCCTGGACCAGGCCCTGGCCACCATGGCCCGGCGGCTGCCCGAGGGCGATATCGGGGTACTGGCCGGCGGCGACCCGCTCTTTTTCGGAATCGGCCGCCGCCTGCTGGAACGGTTTACCCCGGAGCAGCTGGAGTTCCGGCCGGCCCCCACCGCGGTGCAACTGGCCTGCGCCCGCTTCCGGCTGCCCTGGGACGATGCCCGGCTGATCAGCCTGCATGGCCGCGAAAGCAATGCGGCCCTCGATCCGCTTGCCGGCCCGGGCCTGACGGCCAGACTGCTGGCCGGGCCCAAAACCGTGGTCCTGACCGACCGGCACTGGTCGCCGGACCGGATCGCCGCCACTCTGCAAAGCTATCTGGCGACGGTGGGGGCCACGGGGGTGGCGGCATCGATCCGGCTGCTGGTGGCGGAAAACCTGGGCACCGCCGAAGAGCGGCTGACCAGCGGCAGGCTGACCGAGATTGCCGACCGCCGTTTTGCCCCGCTGAATGTGCTGATCATCCTTATTGGGGTCAGGTCTTGCAATGCAACAAAAGGCGTGGAACTTGCTGTAACGCCAGAGCCAAATTTTGTTGCATTGCAAGACCTGACCCCAATTATTGGCCTGCGGGAGGGGGAATTCGCCCATCAGCGGGGGATGATCACCAAGGATGAGGTGCGGGCGGTCACCCTTCACAAGCTGGCCCTGCCCCCCCATGGCGTCCTCTGGGATCTGGGGGCGGCCAGCGGCTCGGTGAGCATCGAGGCGGCCCGGCTGGCCCCCGGCCTGCTGATCTGCGCGGTGGAGAAACAGGAAGAGCGGCTTAGCGATCTGCGGGCCAATATCGTTAAATTTACCGCTTTTTCGGTGCTGCCGGTGGCGGGGGAAGCGCCGGCGGTGCTGAGCGGGCTGCCCGACCCGGATCGGATTTTTATCGGCGGCTCCGGCGGCCGGCTGGCCGAAATCATCAGCACCGGCAGCACCCGCCTGGCCCCGGGCGGCCGGATGGTAATCAACGGGGTGACCGCCGCCACCAGGGAACAGGCCCCCCGCCTGCTCCAGGCGGCGGGCCTCACGGTGGAGATCAGCGAGGTGACGGTCCGGCGGCTAAGCGCCGACGGCCGGGCCCTTAATTTTAACCCCATCAGCATAATAACGGGAAGCAAATGAACCAGAGCGAAGCAACCCAGCTTGGCCGGCTTTTTATTATCGGCGTGGGTCCCGGCGACCCCGAACTGCTGACCCTGAAAGCGGTGCGCCGACTCCAGGACTGCCCGGTCTGGCTGGTGCCCAAGGGCAAAAGCGACGGCCGGAGCACCGCCCTCGATATCCTCAGCCCGGTGGTGGACGGCGACGGCAAGGAGATCATCGCCCACCACTTCCCGATGCATAAAATCGAGATGGGCAAAACCCCGCCGCCGGAAGTGGCCCGGGCCTGGCAGGCGGCGGCCGCCCTGGTCCATGAACGCCTGAGCGCCGGTCGGGACGTGGCCTTCCCCACCCTGGGCGACCCGGCCATTTACAGCACCGGCTTTTACCTCTGCGAAACCCTGCTGGGCCTGCACCCCGGGCTGCAAGTGGAGATCATCCCCGGCATCTCGGCCATGGGGGCGGCCGCCGCCGCTCTGGGAGCGCCCCTCTGCCTGGGCAACGAACGGCTGGTGGTGATCCCCGCCACCTTTGAAAACGGCCGGCTGCGGGAAACCCTGCTTAACTACGATACGGTGGTGCTGATGAAGGTCCACCGGGTGATGCCCCGACTGGTGGAACTGCTGCGCGAACTGGGACTGCTGGACAAGGCGGTGCTGGTGGAAAAAACCGGCCAGGCCGAGGAGAGGATCAGCCGCGATCTGACCATCTTTCTCGAGAGCGAACCCCACTATTTCTCAACCATCATCGTCAGGAAACGGGCATGAAGCAGCCGGAACAGATCATCCATTTCGTGGGGGCCGGCCCCGGCGATCCCGAGCTGATCACGATCAAGGGCCGCAAGCTGCTGGAGGCCGCCGACCTGGTGGTCTATACCGGCAGCCTGGTGCCGAAAGCCCTGCTGGCGGGGCTGCGGGCTGAGCTGTGCGACTCCGCCGGCCTGACCCTGGAGCAGGTGATTGATTTGCTGGCCACCGCCTGGCGCCGGGGCAAGGCGGTGGTGCGGCTCCACACCGGCGACCCCGCCATCTACGGGGCCATCGGCGAACAGATGGCCCGGCTGGCCGAACTGGGGATTCCCTGGCGGGTGGTGCCGGGGGTCAGCTCGGCCACCGCCGCCGCCGCGGCGCTTGGCGCCGAGCTGACCCTGCCGGAGATCTCCCAGACCGTAATCATCACCCGCCGGGGGGGCCGCACCCCGGTACCGGAGCGGGAAAAGCTGGCCGAACTTGCCGCCCACCAGGCCACCATGCTGATTTTGCTCAGCGCCGGGATGGTGGCCCAGGTGACGGCCGAACTGATCGAAGGCGGCTACCCCCCGCAAACCCCGGCGGCGGTGGTGGAAAAGGCCAGTTGGCCCGAGGAGCGGATCGTCCGCGGCACCCTTGAAGATATCGCCGCCCGCGCCCAGACGGCCGGGATCAGCAAAACGGCGATCATCGCGGTGGGCAAAGTACTGGCCACGACTCCGCCGCCGGCACTCTCCAAACTTTATGATCCCGAGTTCAGCCACGGCTTCCGCGACGGGGAGAAGAGTTGAGGATCGGGGTGCTGGCATTAACGGCGGGTGGGCGCCAACTGGCGGCCCAGCTGGCCCCCGGGCTGGGGGCGGAAATCGTGCCGGTGGATCGGGGGATCGCGGCGGCCCTGGCCGAAGCCTGGCCCCGCTATGAGGGGCTGGTCTGCATTATGGCCGCCGGCATTGTGGTGCGGGCGATCGCCCCGCTGCTGGAGGACAAGGAGCGCGATCCCGCCGTGGTGGTGGTCGATGAACGGGGACGGCACGCCGTCAGTCTGCTCTCCGGCCACTTGGGGGGCGGCAACGAGCTGGCCCATCGGGTGGCGGCAAGCAGCGGCGGGCGGGCGGTGATCACCACCGCCTCCGATGTGCTGGCACTGGTCCCGCTGGATCTCTGGGCGGCGGCCCAGCACCTGGTCGCCGCCGACCGCCGGACCATGACCCGGGCCAGCGCCCTGCTGGTCAACCGGGGAGAGCTTGCGGTTTACAGCGAAACGGCGGTGGCCGGGCTGCCCCCCGGCCTGACCCTGGTGGCGCAGCCGGAGACCGCCGAGCTGGTGATCTCCTGCCGGACCGCCTGGCCGGAGCCCACCCTGCTGATGCACCCCCGGCAACTGGTGGTGGGGATCGGCTGCAACCGGGGCACCCCGGCCGAAGAGCTGGCAACGGCCCTTGCTGAACTGCTGAGCACAGAGGGCCTGGCCCCGGCGGCGATCCGCAACCTGGCCACCATCGATCTGAAGCGGGACGAGCCCGGCCTGCTGGCCATGGCCGAGCAAAACGGCTGGCCCCTGGAGTTCTATAACGCCGAGCAGCTGAACGGCCAAATGGCCAATATTACCCCTCCCTCGCCGGCGGTACTGAAGGCCACCGGCGCCGGCGGAGTGGCCGAACCGGCGGCCCTGCTGAGCAGCGGGGCCCCCCAACTGATGATAAGGAAACGCAAATGGAAGAACGTCACCCTGGCCCTGGCCAAGGCAAGCTTTACATTGTCGGCACCGGACCCGGAGATGGCCGCCACCTGACCGAAGCGGCCCGGGAAGCCCTGGCGGCGGCCGACTGCCTGATCGGCTACCGCACCTACCTGGAGCTTTTGCCCCCGGAACTGCTGGCGGAATCGGACTCCCGGGAGATTATCTCCTCGGAGATGATGAAGGAGGTGGAGCGCGGCCGCCAGGCCCTGGAGCTGGCGGCCCGGGGCCGCACCGTCGCCCTGGTCTCCGGCGGCGATCCCGGCATCTACGCCATGGCCGGGCTGGTCTTCGAGCTGGCCCGCCGCGGCCACAGCCAGGTCACCATCGAGGTGGTGCCGGGCATCGCCGCCTTGAACGCCTGCGCGGCCCGCCTGGGCGCGCCATTGATGCACGATTTCGCCGCCATCAGCCTCTCCGATCTGCTCACCCCCTGGGAGGTGATCGAAAAGAGGCTGAAAGCCGCCGCCGCCGCCGATTTCGTCACCGTGATCTACAACCCCAAATCCAAGCGCCGCACCTGGCAGATCGAAAAGGCCCGGGAGATTTTTCTTGAAGAGCGCAAGCCCGACACCCCGGTGGGGATCGTCACCGCCGCCACCCGGCCCGACGAGAAGATCACCCTCACCACCATCGCCGAACTGGGGAAAGCCGAAATCGGCATGCAATCGACGGTGATCATCGGCAACTCGCAAAGCTATATCTGGCACAACCTGCTGATCACCCCCCGGGGTTATGGCGATAAATACAACCTGGCAGGATAAGCGATGGCGAAAGCTTTGATGATCCAGGGGACCGGCTCCGATGCCGGCAAATCGGTGCTGACCGCAGCGCTCTGCCGGATTCTGCTCGATGACGGCCTGCGGGTGGCGCCGTTCAAGGCCCAGAATATGTCGCTCAACTCCTTTGTCACCCGGGACGGCGGCGAGATGGGGCGGGCCCAGGTGGTTCAGGCCCAGGCCGCCCGGCTGGACCCCGAGGTGCGGATGAATCCGGTGCTGCTCAAGCCCTCCAGCGACACCGGCAGCCAGGTGATCGTGCTGGGCCAGCCGGTGGGCAACATGAAGGTGGCCCAGTACCACGCCTACAAGGAGACGGCCCGGGCCGCCGCCTGCCGGGCCTATGACGAACTGGCGGCGGAGTACGACGTTATCGTTTTGGAAGGGGCCGGCAGCCCCGGCGAGATCAACTTGAGAGCCCATGATTTCGTCAACATGGCCATGGCCCGCCACGCCAAGGCGCCGGTGCTGCTGGTGGGGGATATCGAACGGGGCGGGATTTTCGCCTCGCTGCTGGGCCATTACGAGCTGATGGAACCTTGGGAGCGGGAACTGCTGGCCGGCTACGTGATCAACCGCTTCCGGGGGGATGCCTCCCTGCTCGCTTCGGGGCTGGAGTTTATCACCGCCCGCACCGGCCGCCCCTTTTTCGGGGTGCTGCCCTACCTGGCCGATCTCGGCCTGCCCCAGGAGGATTCGGTCAGCTTCAAGCAGGGGCTCTACGAAAAACGGGCCGCCACCGCCGAGCAGGTGGAGCTGGCCCTGATCGACCTGTCCCATATCTCCAACTTCACCGACCTGGAACCCCTGCTGGCCGAACCGGACGTCAGCCTGCGCCTGGTGCGCCGGGCCGCCGAGCTGGGCAGGCCCGACGCCATTATCCTGCCGGGCAGCAAAAACGTGATCGCCGATCTGGCCTTCCTGGAACAGAGCGGGCTGGCGGCGGCAATCCGGCAAGCGGCTACCGGCGGGAGCTGCGAGATTGTGGGGATCTGCGGCGGCTTCCAGATGCTGGGCCGAGAGGTGGCCGACCCTTACAGCCTGGAATCTGATGGAAAAACCGCCAGCGGGCTGGGGCTGCTGGCCCTTGAGACCCGCCTCGAAGAGGAAAAAACCCTGGTCCGCCGCCGGTTTACCCACCTGGCCTCCGGCCTGCCGGTCCACGGCTACGAAATCCACCACGGCCAAACCAGGGGCCACGAGCCTCCGGCTTTGCAGGACGGCACCGAAACCGCTGGTGCGGTCTCCCCCGACGGCCGAATCTGGGGCAGCTACCTCCACGGTATCTTCGACGCCGACCCCTTCCGCCGCTGGTTTATCGACCGCCTCCGCCAACGCCGGGGCCTGGCCCCGCTGGGCATAATCCAGGCCCCCTACGACCTGGAACCGGCCTTCGACCGTCTGGCAAGCAGCGTCCGCCAGGCTCTGGATATGAAGCGGATTTACCAACTGCTGGGGATCTGAAAGAGCAAATAAAAAAAGTTCCTCGGTGGGCGATGGGCTTGACTCCTCCCGCGGCCCCCGCTAAAGTAATACCAAAACAAGTAATACCGGAGGAGCTGATGCGCATTACCAGCAAAGGGCAGGTGACGATCCCGCGCGAGGTGCGGGAACGGTTTGGACTGCTGCCGCATACTGAAATCGAATTCCTGGTCGAAGGCAATACGGTTACCATCCGCAAAAGTAAAACCTCCTCGAAGCGGGGGCGAGGCCTGGTGGAACAGATGCGCGGCCGAGCCACGGTACGGATGAGCACCGATGAAATCATGAAGTTGACCCGAGCCGAGTGATGGCAGCCGGAGTGCTGGTGGACAGCAATGTCCTGCTCGACATTTTCACCGAAGATTCCCGCTGGTTTTCCTGGTCGGCTGATCGCCTGGCGGAATGTGCCGAGTACTCCCCCCTCATTATCAATCCGGTGATTTACGCCGAGATTTCGGTGGGTTTTACCCGCATCGAGGAACTGGAGGATGCCCTGCCGCAATCCTCCTTTAGCCGCAGGCCACTGCCCTGGGAAGCCGCTTTTCTTGCCGGCAAGTGTTTCCTGCGTTACCGGCGGGCCGGCGGCTCCCGCCGTTCGCCGTTGCCGGATTTATTCATCGGCGCCCATGCCGCCGTGGAAGGGCTGGTGCTCCTGACCCGTGACGCCGCCCGTTACCGGAGTTATTTTCCCCGGTTGGAGCTGATCGTCCCGTGATGGTTCTGCCCCCTTCAACGTGGCAACGAACCGGTTCCGCGTTTAAATTGGCCATGTGGGCGAGCATTCACCTTCTTGAAACAGTCGAATACGATTTACGGGATGGATTCCACAATAAGGGAATCCCCAATGAGCATGGAAACCAACGAAGCGATCAAGAGTTAGCAAGGTAAAATTGAGCGATGCTGAAATTATCGGATCAGGAAAAGCAGGAGATTGTTCGGTTTGTGGAGGCGGGGCGGCCGTTGCCGGAGAAGTATCGCTTTTTGCTGTTTGATGACAAGCGGGAGGTGGAACTGGTTTGGAACGGCAAGAGCAACGAGGTCTGCAATATCGTGCTGCCGTTTCAGACCATCGAGCAGGTGGATGAGCCGCGGGCGGAGCGGCCGGCGGATACCTCCCGCCAGATGAGCCTCTTTGATGTCGATGCCCGGGGCCGCCAACTCAAAGGCTGGACCAACAAACTGATCTGGGGTGACAACAAGCTGATTCTTGCCAGCCTGAAAAACGGCCCCCTGCGCGAGGAGATCGAAAGGCAGGGCGGCCTCAAGCTGATCTACATCGACCCCCCCTTTGACGTGGGGGCCGATTTCTCCATGGACATCGCCATCGGCGGCGACACCTTCACCAAGAAGCCCAACATCCTCGAAGAGATCGCCTACCGCGACACCTGGGGCAAGGGGGCGGACTCCTTTATCGCCATGATCTACGAACGGCTGATCCTGATGCGGGATTTGCTGGCGGAGGATGGCAGTATTTATGTGCATTGCGAGACGCGAGTAAATTCGTTAATCCGCCTGGCAATGGACGAGGTGTTTGGCAAGGGAAATCTGCGTAGTGAAATTACTTGGATGAGGACTTCATCGCATAATGATGCCACTGGCAGATTTGGTCGTGTAAAAGATACCATTTACTTTTACGCTAAAAGCGAAAGGGCACAGCTAAACACTTTATATACCGAGTATTCTGATGAATATATAACTGCCGAGTGGCGTAAGTTGCCATCGGGACGTTATTACAAAGCAGAAAATATGCTCGACCCGCAAGGAAGAATGGCCGAATTTGATTTTCATGGGACAAAGGCAAGGTGGCGTACATCACTGGAAAAAATGGAGGCCATGTGGGATGCGCCTCAGACTGAAGTCCCAAATAGTCACGGAAGAATAAAGCTAGGCAAGGACGGCAAGCCTATCAAGCGTTGCAGGATCATGTTTCTTGATGAGATGCCCGGAGTGCCATTAAGCGATTTGTGGACAGACATAAAATATCTTGCCGGTGGAGCCAAAGAATCACGGAACTACCCAACCCAAAAACCCGAAGCCCTCCTCGAACGGATCATCAAAGCCTCCTCCAACGAAGGCGATCTTATCGCCGATTTTTTCTGCGGCTCCGGCACCACCGCCGCCGTGGCCGAGAAGCTGGGGCGCAAGTGGATTGCCAGCGATCTCGGCAAGTTCGCCATTCATACCACCCGCAAGCGGCTGATCGGGGTTCAGCGCCAACTCAAGGCCGATGGCCGGGACTACCGGGCCTTTGAAATCCTCAACCTGGGGCGTTACGAGCGCCAGCACTACATCGGGGTCAATCCCGATCTGCGCGAGGAAGAGAGAGAGCAGCAGTTGGCGGCCAAGGAGGCGGCCTTTCTCGAACTGATCCTCCGGGCCTACCAGGCCGAGAAGACCGACGGCTTCACCTGCTTTCACGGCAAGCGGGCCGGGCGGCTGGTGGCGGTGGGGCCGGTGAACCTGCCGGTCACCCGGCTCTTTGTCGAGGAGATCATCCTGGAGTGCCGCAAGAAGCACATTACCCGGGTGGACATCCTCGGTTTCGAGTTCGAGATGGGGCTGTTCCCCAACGTGCTGGACGAGGCCCGGGCCAAGGGGATCGACATCGCCCCCAAGTACATCCCGGCCGAGGTCTTCGACAAGCGGGCGGTGGAGAAAAACCAGGTGGTCTTCCACGACGTGGCCGCCATCGAGGTCAAGCCCATCGTCAAGGAAGGCGGCAAAAAGAGGTCGGCCACGGTGGCGGTCCAGCTTACCGACTTCTCGGTCTTCTATTCCCAGGATTCCATCGCTCACGCCGAGGAGGCCCTGAAAAACAAGGGCAGCAAAATCGTGGTGGAGAAGGGCCAGATCGTCAAGGTGAGCAAGGACAAGGACGGCATCGTCAGCCGCGAACAGCTCACCCGGAGCTGGACCGACTGGATCGATTACTGGTCGGTGGATTTCGACTTCGAGAACAAACGCGAGATCATCCGGGTGCAAAACCCGGAAACCGGCGAAACCGAAGAGCAGTGGACCGGCGATTACGTCTTTGAAAACGAGTGGCAGAGCTTCCGCACCAAAAAGAACCGCACCCTGGAGTTGACCAGCGTCGCCCACGAATGTAAGCCTGGCCGCTGCAAAATCGCGGTCAAGGTGGTGGACATTTTCGGCAACGACACCATGACCATCGTCGAGGTAAGGGTATGAGCGGGCCGGTCTGTACCATCATTGCCGGTCCCAATGGCGCCGGCAAAACCACTTTCGCCCTCACCTGGTTGCCCGATGCCCGGCATTGCCATAACTTCGTCAATGCCGACCTGATCGCGGCGGGCCTGTCACCCCTTGCCCCAAGCCGGGAATTGTTGGCGGCAAGCCGTCTCTTTTTGCGGGAAATCAAGCAGTATATCCGGCGGAGGGAAGATTTCGGCTTTGAAACCACCCTGGCCGGCAAGGGTTATCTGCGGATGATCAGGCGGTTGCTGGCCGATGGCTGGCAGGTCGATCTTTACTATCTGTGGCTGCCCACGGTGGAATTAGCCATCGAACGGGTGGCCGAACGGGTCGCGCACGGCGGCCACGATATTCCCCGCCAAGCGATTATCCGGCGTTATCCCCGCAGTATCAGCAATCTTCTTGATCACTACGCGCCGTTGTGCACCACCACGGTTTGCCTGGAAAACTCCGGCGCTACCCCCAGGGTGATTTTCACCCAGGATCGGGATGGCCTCGAGGTGGAAGACCCTGAAACATTTGCCGCTTTATGCCAAGGAGTTAAATGATGACCGAACTGCAACGTATATCCCGGCAGGCCAGAGAGGTGCTGCAACGCGCTGTCGCTGAAACCCTGGAGCGGAAACGGCGGCTGGGGCAATTCGCGGTGATTTACGAAAACGGCAGGATAGTGCGCATCGAACCCGGCAGCCCGGCCGGCAAGGATCAGCGATAATCATGGCTCGGCAACGACACCATGACCATCGTCGAGGTAATGGTATGATTACGCCTGCCTGGCGCGATCGAATACGGGAAGCGTACATCTCCGTGGAGGCAATTTGACCATGATCACCCTCATTGAGGCAAAGAATTTTCGCTGTCTGCGATATATCCGGCAACAGTTGGGGCCGTTTCACGTTCTGGTCGGTCCCAATGCCAGCGGCAAAACGACATTTCTCGACGTGGTGGCTTTTATGGGAAGCCTGGTTTCCAATGGCCTGGAAACGGCTGTTGGCGAAAGAACCAAAAATTTTCAGGATTTATTGTGGCAAAGGTCAGGCTCCGAGTTTGAATTGGCCATAGAGGCGGCTATTCCCGAGGAGCGCCAGAGCCTTCTGCGTGATAAGGATTTTGACACGGTTCGTTACGAGGTTTCTTTCGGCATTGATGATAACTCCAACGAGGTGGCCATTAATGCTGAGAAGGTGCTGTTGAAGAGATCTGGGTCCAGCCCGAAACTGCCCCAACAGGCTTCTCTTTTCCCCACGTCACATGTGCCACCGGCGACCATCATGACGGCCCGGAGTGCCCACGGGACCCAAACGATCATCAACAAGGTTTCCGGCGGCAACGATAATTTCTATTCCGAAGTGTATCAGGAGAAGGGAAAGGGCTGGGCACCGGCTTTCAAGCTTGGTCCCCGCAAATCGGCCCTTGGCAATCTGCCGGAAGACGAATCTAAATTCCCGGTGGCAACTTGGCTGAAAACGTTGTTGGCTGATGGCGTGCAACAATTTGTCTTGAACAGCCTGCTGATCCGCAAGGCAAGCCCACCCGGCCAGGGGCGCGGTTTTAGACCGGACGGCTCCAATCTCCCTTGGGTTCTGGGTGCCTTGCAGAAAAATCACCCTGATAATTTCCAGGGCTGGCTTGAGCACCTGAAAACAGCTCTTCCTGATCTTGAAAATATCCGGATCATTGAACGAGCCGATGACAGGCACCGCTATCTGGTTATCTGTTATCGCGGAGGGCTTGAGATTCCGTCCTGGATGGCTTCTGATGGCACCCTTCGCCTGCTGGCCTTGACTTTGCCCGCCTATCTGCCGGATTTTACCGGAGTTTACCTGATTGAGGAGCCGGAAAACGGCATCCATCCCCGAGCGGTGGAAACCATGTTCCAGTCGCTCTCCTCGGTTTATGATGCCCAGATTTTGCTGGCATCTCATTCCCCGGTTATCCTCAGCATGGTGCAAGTGGAGGATGTCCTTTGCTTTGCCAAGACCCCGGAAGGTGCAACGGACATTGTCCTCGGGAGCCGACACCCGGCCCTTAAGGATTGGCAGGGAGCAACCAGCCTTGGCGTTCTCTTCGCCGGAGGGGTGCTGGGATGACGGGCGTCCAATCTCCTCATGATCTTGTGGTGCTGGTTGCCGACAAGAACATGGAATTCGCGGTAAAGGGCATTCTCGGCCGTACGCAGGCCCTGGGGATACAAGAACTGATGCCGGTTGTGCATGTTCATCCGGAAAAAGATCCGGGCTGCTTGCTGCGCGGGCATGAATTTCTCAGTCTATTTCGCAATCAGTATGCCCACGCCCTGATAATGCTGGATTTCGAGGGCAGCGGCCAGGAAGAAACGGGCCGCGAGAGCTTGGAGCTTGAGATTGAAAAACGGTTGTCACAATCGGGGTGGGGCGATAGGGCCGCCGCCATCGTCATTGGCCCCGAGCTTGAAATGTGGGTATGGAGTGACTCGCCGCAGGTCGATGCCGTACTGGGATGGCAGGGGAAGAACCCGGACCTGAGAAGCTGGCTTAAGGCCAAAGGGTTGTTGCAGGAAGGAGAGGCCAAGCCGGAGAGACCGAAAGAAGCGATGGAACTTGCCTTGCGAGCGGCGCGAAAACCTCGTTCCTCCGCCCTCTATTTGCAACTGGCCCGGCAGGTCAGCATGGCGCGCTGCGTTGATCCCGCCTTCCTGAAGCTGAAGACCATCTTGCAGGCATGGTTTCCGCTTTGAGGTTTCCCTATTGGGCCTGATAATCTTATTTTGCGGTAAGTCCCGGCAAAGGGTCTATCGGAGTAAATATGTTTGTAAATCAACAGGTTGCCATTTAGAAGCTAACCGGCCCTCGCAAATACCGACTCATCAACGGAGCATTTTACATGGCCCTGCATCCTGATTTTCCCGAATCTCCCCACGCCATCCTTGACCCGGCCATCCGCTGGTTTCCGGCTGATGAGGCTTTACGCGATACCAGCATGGACAAGCTGATGCCGCCGCTGGTGGCCGCGCTGCGCGGGAAGGTCAGGGAGTTCCGCGACGGCGGCTATGCCGGGGCCGGCGAAACCAGCCGGAGTTTGCTGAACTGGTGGTTCAGGGAGCCGCATTTGCAGGTACTGGCCGATGGCTCCACCGCCGAGTTTCAGTACTTTTTCGCCCAACGCGAGGCCCTGGAAACCATCGTCTATCTTTACGACGTGGTCGGGGCCAAGGACAAGTTCGACCTGATGCGCTTTGACGGCAGTGGCGCGGTTTCGGCCCAGATGTTCGACGAGTCCTGGCGGCGCTACGTGATCAAGATGGCCACCGGCAGCGGCAAGACCAAGGTGCTGAGTCTGGCTCTGGCCTGGAGTTTTTTTCACAAGCTCTATGAGCCGGACTCCGATCTTTCCCGTAACTTCCTGGTGATCGCCCCCAATATCATCGTCCTGGACCGGATCTACCATGATTTTCAGGGGCTGCGGATCTTCTTCACCGACCCGGTGATCCCGGACAACGGTTTTGCCGGCCGCAACTGGCGGGACGATTTTCAGCTTACCCTCCACAAGCAGGATGAGGTGCGGGTGACCCGCCCCTTCGGCAATATCTTTCTGACCAATATCCACCGGGTCTATGCCGGGGAGGATATTCCGCCCTCACCGCACGACGACAACAGCATGGATTACTTCCTGGGCAAACGCCCCACCGGCGCCACCACCGATTCCAAGGTGGACCTGGGGATGATCGTCCGCGACATTGACGAGCTGATGGTGCTCAACGATGAGGCCCACCACATCCACGATGCCAAACTGGCCTGGTTTCAGTCGATCCAGGAGATTCACCACCGCCTGTTGCAGAAAGGCGGCAGTTTGAGCCTGCAACTGGACGTGACCGCCACCCCCAAGCACAACAACGGGGCGATTTTCGTCCAGACGGTGGCCGATTATCCGCTGGTGGAGGCGATCTGGCAGAATGTGGTCAAGCATCCGATCCTGCCCGACCCCGCCAGCCGGGCCAGGCTTTCAGAACGGCAAAGCGCCAAGTACACCGAGAAATACGCCGACTATATCGACCTCGGGGTGATCGAATGGCGCAAGGCCGATGAGGAGCACCGGAAGCTGGGCAAGAAGGCGATCCTCTTCGTGATGACCGATGACACCCGCAACTGTGACGATGTGGCCGATTACCTGCGGGGCAACTTCCCGGATCTCTCCGGCAAGAATGATGTGCTGGTGATTCACACCAAGAACAACGGCGAGATTTCCGAGGCGGCCTCCGGCAAAAGCAAGGAGGAACTGGAAGCGCTGCGCAAGTTGGCCAACGAGATCGACGAACCGGCCAACCCCTGCAAGGCCATCGTTTCGGTGCTGATGCTCAAGGAGGGCTGGGACGTGAAGAATGTCACCACCATTGTCGGCCTGCGGGCCTACTCGGCCAAGAGCAATATCCTGCCGGAGCAGACCCTGGGCCGGGGCCTGCGCAAGATGTACCCCGGCGGGATCGAAGAGTATGTCAGCGTGATCGGCACCGATGCCTTCATGGATTTTGTCGAGTCGATTCAGGCCGAGGGCGTGGAGTTGGAACGCAAGGCCATGGGCGAGGGCACCAAACCCAAAACGCCGCTGGTGGTGGAAGTTGACCATGACAACGAGAAAAAGGACTTGGCCACCCTGGATATTGAAATCCCGCTGCTGACCCCCCGTGTTTACCGGGAATACAAGAACCTGGCCGCGCTGGACACCGGGGCGATGGCATTTGCGAAGGTGGCATACCGGCAGTTCAGCGAGGAAGAGCAGCGCGAGATCGTGTTTAAAGACATTACCACCGGCGAGGTGAAGCATACCACGATTCTGGATACCGCCGGGGTGGCGGATTACCGCAGCGTGATCGGCTACTTTGCTCAAACCGTGATGAATGAACTAAGGCTTGAGTATCGAAGGGGTTCAACCCCGCGTGGTTATGATGTGCTTTATCCCAAGATCAAGGGGTTTGTCCGGGACTACCTCTTTGGTCAGGCCGTTGACCTCGATTCGCCCAACACCCTGCGCAATCTGTCCGAGCCGGCTGCCACCAAAACGGTAATCGAGACCTTCAAAAAGGCGATCAACAGCCTCACCGTCCGGGAGAAGGGCGACGCGGAAATCCGCGACACCATCAAGCTGCGCCGGACCCGGCCCTTTGTCGTGAAAGACCAGGGCTATCTGGTGGCTAAAAAGAGCGTCTTCAACCGGGTGATCGGCGACAGCCGCCTCGAGTTGCAGTTTGCCGCTTTTCTGGAGGATTGCAGTGACGTGGTCTCCTATGCCAAGAATTATCTGGCCGTCCATTTCAAGCTCGACTACGTGAACGCCGACGGGGATATTTCCAACTACTACCCCGATTTTCTGGTCAAACTGGCCGACGGCCGGATGGTGGTGGTGGAAACCAAAGGCCAGGAGGATCTGGACGTGCCCCATAAAATGGCGCGCCTGCAACAATGGTGCAACGACCTGAACCGCATTCAACCCGCTGCCGGATACGATTTTGTTTTTGTGGATGATGAGGGGTTTGCCAAATACAAACCCAAAACCTTCAAGGCCCTGCTGGATGCCTTCAAGGCCTATAAGTCGTGAAATAACCGGGTGTTGTTCGAACTCTTTTAATGATCTTTTCCTCCTCCCTCATAATTGCCCTGGCCTTTCTCCTCGATGCCCTCATCGGCGATCCGCCCCGCCTGCCCCATCCGGTGCGGTTGCTCGGGCGGGTGATCGACCGGCTGGAAAAGGTTCTGCGCCAAGTACTGGCCCGCCGTTTGCGCCTGGCCGGATTTTTTCTGACCGCCCTGGTGGTGGGCGGTACCTGGGCGGTCGGGGCCGCGATCTGGCAGGTGGCGGCCCGGTTCGCCGGCGGCTGGCCCGCTCTGTTGGCCGCGCCGCTGCTGATCTACCTGGCCGCCACCACCATCGCCAGTCGGGAACTGCTGCTGCGGGTGGGGGAGGTTTTGCGCTGCGACGATCTGGAACAGGCCCGTCATCTGGTCAGCCAACTGGTGGGCCGGGATACCACCAACCTGGACGCCGCCGGGGTACGGCGGGCGGCCCTGGAAACCCTGGCCGAAAACGCCTCCGACGGGATTGTCGCCCCCCTCTTCTACCTGGGGCTGGGTGGCCTGCCCCTGGCCCTGGCCTACAAGGCGGTCAACACCCTGGATTCGATGGTGGGTTATAAAAACCAACGCTACCGCGAGCTGGGCTGGGCCTCAGCCAGGCTGGACGATCTGGCCAACTATCTGCCGGCCCGGCTCACCGGCCTGCTGATCATCCTGGCCACCTGGCTGCTGGATCGGGGCCGGCCGCGGCGGGCACGAGCTGCCTGGCGGATCATGCGCCGGGACGGCCGCAACCATGCCAGCCCCAACAGCGGTATCCCGGAAGCGGCCCTGGCCGGGGCCTTAAGCGTTCAACTGGGCGGCCCCACCAGCTACTTCGGGCAAATGCAAGATAAGCCCTTTATCGGCGACAACCGGCCCTGCGATCCGGGGGCCGCCGCGCCCGACGCCCTGGCCATCATCCGCCTCACCGCCCTGCTGGCCCTGCTGACGGCGGTGCTGCTGGCCGGCCCGGGAGTACCATGAAAAGCGCATCCTTTGCCCATGGCGGCAACCTCAACATGCTGGCCGCCGCAGCCGGTGTCGAGCCGCAAGCGATGCTCGATTTCAGCGCCTCGATCAACCCCCTGGGGATGCCGGCGGCCGCCCGGGAGGCGATCATCGCCGGCATCGCGCAACTGGGGCACTATCCCGACCCCCTGGCCGAGGAACTGGTGGCGGCGCTCGCGGAATCCCACCGGATAAACCCGGAATTGCTGCTGGCCGGCAACGGCAGCACCGAACTGCTCTATCTGGCCTTGCGGGTGCTCAAGCCCGGCAAGGTACTGCTGACCGCCCCCGGCTTCAGCGAATATGAACGGGCCGCCCGGCTGGTGGGGGGCAAAATCAAATGGCTGCGCCTAAAACGGCAGGACGATTTCCGGATCGATCCGGCCGCGTTTACCGCCGCCATGGCCGGTTGCGACCTGGCCCTGCTCTGCAACCCCAACAACCCCACCGGCCAGGCCTTAAGCCGGGAAGAGACCAGCGTAATCGCCACCGCCGCCAAAGCCTGCCGCTGCCGACTGCTGCTGGATGAAGCCTTTGCCGATTTCTGCCCGGAGATCTCGCTGCTGGGCCACCTGCACCACTCCCACCTGCTGATCCTGCGCTCGTTGACCAAGTTTTACGCCCTGCCCGGCCTGCGGCTGGGCTTTCTGCTGCTGCCCCGCCAACTGCGCTCCCGCTTCCTGGCCCACAAGGAGCCCTGGAGCGTCAACACCCTGGCCATCAGAGCCGCCGTCGCCGCCCTGGCCGACCGGCGGTTCGCCGAGCAGAGCCGCGAACTGATCGCCGGCGAACGGCCATGGCTGGCCGCCCGGTTGAGCCGGCTGGTGGCCAAGGTCTATCCCGCCGCCGCCAACTATCTGCTGCTGGAGTCAGAACACGCCCGGGAGCTACGGGCCGGCCTGCTGGGCCAGGGGATCGCCCTGCGCGACTGCGGCAATTTCCGGGGGCTGGGCCCCCATTTCCTGCGGGTGGCGGTCCGCGGCCGGGCGGAAAACCAGCGTCTGCTGGCGGCCATGGCAGCCCTGCGCTCAAGCGGAACTTGACGCCGGCCAAGGGCCCCGCTATTCTCACTTCTAACACTCAATACTATCTGTTCATCTTTGCCCAGGAGAGTGCGCGTTGCCCCAGTCGCTCCCCCCCCGTGATCAAAGCCGGTCAGGGCCCCTTAACGGTCGGCTCCGGCCTGGCCCTGGCCCTGGCTTTGCTCTCCCTGGCCATCTGGAGCGGGCTTTTACCGGTACCGTTCTCCCTGGCGGCACCCAACTACCTGGCCATCCATACCGCCAGTGAAATCTTAGCCGTTGTCGTTGCCCTGCTGATCTTTTCCTCCGGCTACCATAGCCTGGATCGGCAACACCACGCCGGCAATCTTTTTCTGGCCTGCGCCTTTCTCGGGGTGGGGCTCCTGGACCTGCTCCACACCCTTGCCTATCCGGGCATGCCCGATTTCATCACCGTCAACACCAACCATAAATCGATTTCGCTGTGGCTGGCCGCCCGCCTGCTGGCCGCCTTGGCCCTGCTGGCCCTGGTCCGGGACATCCGCCAACGCAAGCAGGCGGAAGCCCGGGAACTCCAGGCCAACAAGATGAACGCCCTGGAGCTGCTGCGCCGGCCGGAGGGGAAAAACTTCGCCCTGCTGCTCACCGACTACAGCATGCCTAAAATCAAGGGCACCGAACTGGCGGCGGCGGCCAAGGTTATCCGGGTCGATCTGCCCATCATCCGCTGCTCCGGTTACAGCAGCGGGATCGATGAGGAGGCGGCGGCCTTGGGCATCTCCGCCCTGATCAGCAAACCCCTGCGCCAGGGGGAGTTGGCCAGGGAGATCCGCCGGGTGCTGGACCGGCCCAACGGCTAAACTGCCGACCGCTATTTGCGGGTTGGTTCGGCAAACAGCTGGGGATACAATTTTTGGGCGCAATCGGGACAGATACCGTGGCTGAACTGGGCCTGGGAGCGGTCCCGGATATAGACCTCGACCTGCTGCCAGAACCCCTCGTCATCGCGTATCTTTTTACAGGAAGCACAGATGGGAAGCAGACCGCTGAGCTGTTTCACTTCGGCCAGGGCCTTGGTGAGCTGCTGGGTGCGCTGGGCGATCAGCTCTTCCAGGTGCTCTTCGTGGCGACGGACCTCCGCTTCGGCCTGCCGGCGCCGGGCCGCCGTCCGCAACCCATGCCGAACCACGTGAACCGCCAGCAGCAGCACAACCCCCAGCACCCCCAGCACCAGATAGCCCAACCGCCGGGTGACGGCGGCCACCTGGCGCCGCTCCTCATCAAGATAGACGCCGGTGCCGACGATCCACTCCCAGGGGGCAAAAAGCTGGATATGGGAGAGCTTGGCCTCCTGCCGTTCCGGCTGGTCATGCCACTGCCAGGTGTAGGGCACGTAACCACCCCCGTCCCGGCGGGCCACCGCCACAAACTCCCGAAAGAGGTGTTTGCCGTTGAGATCGGCCAATTCACCCAAATCCCGGCCCTCCAGCTCGGGGCGGTAGGGATGCATGATCATCCGAGGCGCCAGGTCGTTGATCCAGAAATAATCCTTGCCCTCCCGGCCATAACGCATGGCCCGCACCAGCTCCGCCCCCTCCGCCTGGGCCAACGCCAATGACAGCTCCCCGGCCGCCACCCGGGCCTCCTGGTGGGCCAGCACCCCCAGAACAGCCTGGGTCAACTCCCGGGCCCCCTCCTTCTTTTTTGCCAGCAGCAGATCCTGATAGGCGGGGGCAAAAAAACCAAACAGAGAGCCGAGCAGAATCAGCAGGGCCAGTCCAGCCGGCAGCAGAAATCTGAGGTAATCATGTCGGCCGCAATTAAAGCTATTTTCGGTATTCATGGCCGCGCCCGGAGCAATCGCCATTGCGGGCAAGGAGAAAACGACTTGACTCGCGTGGCAAAAATTAAGCTTTTGTTAATATTTAGCCAACCTCCCCTTTTTTGTCAATTCAATCAGGTCGACCATCGCCTGAACCGACGCGGAATCTTAACAGTCCGTTGAAAAAGCCATCCCTGGCTTTTTCAACTAACGGCCCGTCCATGGGCCGCTGACAGCCCGTTTTTCAACGGGCTGTTAAATAGGTCGTGGCAAAAAATCTTGCCGGCAAACCCGGTTGCGGCTACAGTTGGCCCGCTTGCCACAGACAAGCAACCAGGAGGTGCCCCCGGACCAAACCCGGGGGAGAATAGGAAACCGGGTGTGAATCCCGGGCGGTCCCGCCGCTGTAAACGGTTAGCACTCCCGCATCACGCCACTGTCCTCTGCGACGGGAAGGCCCGGGAAGGCGTTGAGCCGTGAGCCAGAAGGCCTGCCACCTGGTCGAAAAGCGATCCTGCGAGCGACAGGATTTTCTGGAGATGATGGCAAAGTCTCCAGCCTTTGGCGCATGGGCCGACAGGTCCCCCTGCGCTTTAACGGCTGGGGGCTTTTTTATTTTCGCCCCCCGCCACAGCCTGAATAAAGGAGAAAAGGCTATGGCAACGCAGATTGAACGAGCAAGAAAGGGAGAGATCAGCGCCGAGATGGCCCGGGTGGCCGCCGACGAGGGGCTAACCCCGGAGCTGATCCGCGATGAGGTGGCGGCGGGAGCAATGGTGATCCCCTGCAACGGCGACCGGCGGCAGCGGGTGGTGGGAATCGGCCGGGGGCTGCGGACCAAGGTCAACGCCAGCATCGGCACCTCCAGCGACATCATCGATTACCAGGCCGAAGTGGCCAAGGCCCGGGCCGCCGAGGAGGAGGGGGCCGACACCCTGATGGAACTCTCGGTGGGCGGCGATCTCGATGAGGTGCGCCGCCGGGTGCTGGCCGCCACCGAGTTGCCGGTGGGCAACGTCCCCCTCTACCAGGCCTTCTGCGAGGCTGCCCGCCGCTACGGCGATCCCAACAAGCTCGACGAGGAACTGCTCTTCGACCTGATCGAACAGCAGTGCGCCGACGGGATCAGCTTCATGGCCATCCACTGCGGGATCAACCTTTACACCTTGGAGCGCCTGCAAAAACAGGGCTACCGCTACGGGGGGCTGGTCTCCAAGGGGGGCACCCAGATGATCGCCTGGATGCTGGCCAACAACCGCGACAACCCCCTCTATACCCAATTCGACCGGGTGGTGGAGATTCTGCGCCGCCACGACGCGGTGTTGAGCCTGGGCAACGGCATCCGGGCCGGTGCGATCCACGACTCCTCCGACCGGGCCCAGGTGGCGGAGCTGGTGATCAACTGCGAGCTGGCCGAACTGGGCCGGGAGATGGGCTGCCAGATGATGGTGGAAGGGCCGGGCCATGTGCCGCTGGATGAGATCGAGGGCAATATCCAGTTGCAGAAGCGGATGTCCGGCGACGCCCCCTACTATGTGCTGGGGCCGCTGCCCTGCGATGTCGGGGCCGGCTACGACCACGTCACCGCCGCGGTGGGGGCCGCCTCCTCCTCCCGCTACGGGGCCGATCTGGTCTGCTACATCACCCCGGCCGAACACCTGGCCCTGCCCAACGAGGCCGATGTCCGCGAAGGGGTGCGGGTGGCCAGGCTGGCGGTCCACATGGGCGATATCGTCAAGCTGGGCAAGAGGGGGCGAGGGCGCGACCTGGAGATGGGCAAGGCCCGGCGGGACATGCAGTGGGAGCGCCAGTTCGAGCTGGGGCTCTTCGGGCCCCAGGCCCGCCAGATCCGGGCCGAGCGCAGCCCGGCCGACCAGGCCACCTGCACCATGTGCGGCGAGTTCTGCGCGGCCAAGAACGCCGACGCCCTTTTCAGTTCCTGCACCAGTGCCGGCAAAAAGTAAAGCGCGGGCACCGGAGCGACGGCGGGTAAATCCCGGCAAATAACCACCACCACCCTGGGGAAATGGCCTAACCAGGGCCATTTCCCCACTCTCCCCCGCTGGGAGCAAGGGAAATTGCTCGATATAGTCACGTAATTACAGAAACTAACATTCGGAGACAAAAAGAATCCCCCAACCAGAAAAGCTGGCACACCACTTGCAAAATTTGGCAAAGAGGAGCCAAACGAGGCCTGCGACTTAAACACTCTTGCCATTCAGGTTGCTCAGGGGGAAGTCAGTGCGGAAAAAGGTGCTGGTGGTCGATGATGACGATCTGGTCCTGTATGGACTCGAGAAGGCGCTGAGGGCCGGCGAGATCGAAGTCGATACCGCCGCCACCGCCGCCGAGGCGGTCCGCCTGCTATCCACCTTCCCCTACGACTTATGCCTGCTCGATGTTCACCTGCCGGACTTCAGCGGCATGATTTTAATGAAAATCATCAAGGATATCTGCCCCCGGGTGAGGGTGATCATCATGACGGCCAGCTGCCTGGATTATTGCGGCTTGAGCGAAACCACCCGGGAAGCGCTCCGGCATGGGGCCTGCCGTTTCATCGCCAAACCGTTCGATCTCTATGAAATAAAGGAAGTGGTCATCGAGGCCCTGCACGACGGCCAGGGATCCGGGGAGAGCTTACCGCGCCAAAACACCCACGGCGATCAGCGGCAAGAACGCAGACGGGAAAGATCACCCTTCACCAGCGAGCTGGCCTACTCCCTGCGGGAAACCGGAAACGGCAGCACGGGGCACCTGAGGCTCTCGGCCAGGGCCTTGGATATCAGCGACCACGGAGTGGGTCTGCTGACCGACTACCCGCTGCGCCCTTACCAGGTAATCAACTTTGAAAACCAGGCCCTGAATTGCGCGGGGATTGTGGCCTGGAGCACCATGATCGACGCCCAAACCTGCCGGGCCGGGGTCTGCTTCCGCTGACCATCATCAGCCTGGGGTCAGGTTGAACTTTTTCACCTGATAGCGCATGGCATCGTAGGAGATGCCCAGCAGCTTGGCCGCCTTGGCCTGATTATTGCCGGTACGGGTCATGGCCTGGCTGATCAGGTCCCGCTCCACCTCCTCCAGGGAGAGCCCCTCGGCCGGCAGGATGATGCGGTTGACTTTGCGCCTTTCGACAAATTCCCCGGAGGGGGGATGACCCAGGGAGAGGTGGTGGGGCTCCACGACCTCCATATTCTCCAGCACCACGCAATGCTCGATGTTGTTGCGCAACTCCCGGACATTGCCCGGCCAGGTGTGGCCCATGATCGCCTTTTCCGCCGCCGGCGAAAAGCCCCGAATCTCTTTTTTCAAATATTTGTGGGCAAAGAATCTCAAGAAATGGCGGGCCAGCAGCAGGGCGTCCTCCCCCCGGTCACGCAGGGGCGGCAGGCAGACGCTGAAGGTGCTCAGCCGAAAAAAGAGATCGGCCCGGAACTCCCCCTGCTCCGCTGCGGCCCGGATATCTTTGTTGGTGGTGGCGATCACCGTGGTGTCGATGGGCAGATCGATGCTGCCCCCCAACCGCCGCACCTTGCGATCTTCCACCACCCGCAGCAGTTTTGCCTGCAGATCAAGGCGCATATCCCCGATCTCGTCCAGCAACAGGGTGCCGCCGGCGGCCAACTCGAAAACCCCCTTCTTGTCGGCCCGGGCATCGGTGAACGCCCCCCGGGTATAACCGAACAGCTCGCTTTCAATCAGATTTTCCGGCAGAGCCGTGCAGTTGATCGCCAGAAAGGGACCCTGCTCGCCCCCCCTCTCCTCCCCCTGCCAGGCGTGAATCTGCCGGGCCAGCACCTCCTTGCCGCAGCCCGACTCGCCGGTGACGAGAATGGTTTCCGCCCCGGCCAGGGCCAGCTTGCGCGCCTTCTGAACAATCTCCCGGATGGCCGGAGACTCCCCGATGAACTGGCGCTCCGGCGAGCGACAATCCTGGCGCCGCAGGAAATCGACCTCCTCCTTGCGCCTGATATTGTCGATAATATTCTGGGTGACGATCTTGATTTCGTCGATATTGAACGGTTTAGTGAAATATTCGCTGGCCCCGAGTTTCATGGCCCGGATGGCCGAATCCGCCGAATCGTCGGCGGTGAGCATCACCACCTCGGCGGTAACCCCCTCCCGCCTGATCGCCTCCAGGATATCCAGGCCGCTCATCATCTCATCGATGTCGATATCGAGGAAAACCAGATCGGGATGCCAGGCGGAGATGTTGGCGACCACCTCGGTGGTGGTGGTCTGAAAATTAACCTCGTAGCCCTCGCTCTTCAGGGCCCGGGCCAGCATGCTTACAATCAGTTCATCATCATCGACGGCGAAAATTCTGCCCCGGCTCTTCATCGGTCAACAGCCTCCCTTGGGTTCTCGGCCCCTTTCTGCCGCTGTTCCACCGGCAGAGTAATGGTAAAGGTGGTACCCCGACCCGGGGTGCTGGCCACCTCGATCGCGCCGCCGTGCATCTCCAGCAGCCGTTTGCTGATGGCCAAGCCCAAGCCGCTGCCCTTGGGCTTGGTGGTATAAAAGGGCTGAAAGATCCCGGCGCGGACCTCGGGGCTCATCCCCTTGCCGCTGTCGGCGACCTCCACCTGGACGGTACTGGCCGGCCCAAGCCGGGTGGCGACAGCCACCTCCCCCTGGCCGGGAATAGCTTCGATGGCATTGAGCAGCAGGTTGAGAAAAATCTGCTGGAGCTGGGCGGCATCGGCCCTGACCTGGGGCAGACCATCCGCCAGGGTCCGCCGGAAGCTGACCCGCCGGCCGTTTTCGCCGCTGTACTCCGGCGACTTGAGGATCATCCCCGCGTTATGGAGACAGTTTTCAAGCTGGGCGTTGAGATCCAGGGGGGCGAAATTGGGCCGGGGCGGCCGGGCGTAGCTGAGCAGGTTGCGCAACAGGGTCTCGATCCGGTTAATCTCCTTGACGATCCGGAGAAAAATCTCCCGATCATCGGGAGCCAGCTCCAACTCATTCATCAAAACTTCCATGGAAACCTTGATTCCGGCCAGGGGGTTTTTAATCTCGTGGGCCAGGCCGGCGGCCATCTCGCCCACCGTGGCCAACTGGCGGGAGCGCCAGAGGGCCTCTTCGGTCTGCACCCGAAGGGTGATATCTCGATCGAAAGCCAGGATATATTTTTTGCCCTCCATCTCCAGCAGCCCGGCCCTGAATTCCACCGGAAAGATGGTGCCGTCCTTCTTCCGGTGTTCGACCCGGGCCTCAACCTTCTCCCCATTGAGAACCCGCCGTATCCGGCCCGGGGCCAGGGCGGCGCTTTCCGGGGTGTCGATCTCCTGGATGTGGCGGCCGATCAGCTCCTCGACGCCATAGCCATGCATGGCCGCCGCCGCCTGATTGGCGGCCACGATGGTCCCCGCCCGCTCCCCTTCGGTTTCCAGAATGAAAATGGCATCCACCGCCGTTTCAAAGAGGGTCCGGTAGCGAACCTCCGCCGCCGTGATCTGGTCACGCTGCCTTTTCAAAGAGGCGGTCATCCGGTTGAAGGCGGTGGCCAAATCCTGGAACTCATCACGGAGGGGGGTCGAAATGGTGTGGGCCAGATCCCCCTTACCGATCTTGCCCGTCGCTTGGGTGAGGATGGAGATCGAGGTGGTAAAACGGCGCAGGAAAAAGAAGATCAGAGCCAGGGAGATCAAAGGGCCGCTGACCACCAGGGCCAGAATCAAATTCTTGGTCCGGGTGATATCCTGCCGGGTCTCCTCGATCCGGAGGGGGACCTTATGGGCCGAGAGGGTGGAGAGCCGGGAAACCTCGCCGTAGAGCCGCTCACCACTGGCAAAGGCTTCGTCGATCTCCGCCTGCAGCCTGGCCCGGTTGGCCCGGATGGTATAAACCCGGCTCACCTTCTTCAGGTATTCGGCCATGGCGGCATTGATCAGATAGAAGCTGTCCATCACCTCCTCGCTGTGATGGCAGCCATAGCAGTTGTCCGAGGCCCTCTGCATCGCCTCGCCATGGGCGATAACCGTGGTCAGATCGGAGGCGTGGGGGGAGTCGGCCAGCAGCATGTCCGCCTGCACCAGTTTGATGCTGTTGCGGAGATTGGCCCGGCGATGGGCCACCTCGGTGAGGAGGACCACGTTCTCCAGGCTCTCAATGGCCCGGTTGTTGGCCATGGTGATGTAGAACCCCCCCCCGGCAAAAAGGAAGGTGAGAACAATAAAGCCGATGATCGCTTTTCTTCTCATGGTATCAGGCCCATCCGCGCCGGCCCGGCTCAGCGGTTGCGGTAATGGTAGTCGGCCAGATCGAGACGGATGTCCCAGGCATAGTCCAGTACCGGATTGTAATCTTCCACTGCGGTCGCCAGAAAACGCTCCGCGCCAAACTGCCGCAGGGCCTCACGGCCCGCCGGATCCTGATGCATGGTCAGCAGCAGTTGCCGCAGCCGCTCCCGCAGGGCCGGATCCAGATCCGACCTTAATACCAGGGTGTTGGAGGGCACCGGCGGAGAGACTTCGATAATTTCCAGCAGCTCGCGAGCCTTGCCATCCGCGAACCGATCAAAGATCAGATCCTTGGCCGCCCCGATATCCGCCCGTCCCTTGATGACATCCCGGATGGCATCCTCATGGGTGCCGCTGAAATAGATCTCCCGCAGCCACTGCTCCGGGTTCTCGATCCCCTGCTGATGAAAGTAGTGCAAGGGCAAAAGCCAGCCGGCGGTGGTGGCCCGGTCAACCATGGCGAAAACCTTATCCCGCATATCCTCGGCGGTTCTGATCCCGCTATCCTTACGGACGAAGATCATCCCGTAATAGGTGGAGACCCCCCCGGGATACTCGGGTCGGGCCAGGGGCTCGGCCCCCAGCACCTCGATGGCCAGGGCCCCGGTGAAACTCCCGAGGAAGGCACCATCCAGCCCCATGCTGGTGAAATTATCGACGAGATTGCCATAGCGGCGCAAAATCCGCAGTTCAATATCAAGATCGGCCTGCCGGGAGAGGTACTGGGCAATGGGGGCATAGCGCTTGCGCTGGACAAAGACATCCTGCTCGGGCAAAAGGCCGATCACCAAGGTGGTCCGGGGTTGCCCCTCCGGCTCCGGCGTGCCTTCCCGGACCCGCTCGCAAGCCACGGCCAGCAACCAGAAGAGCAGCGGCAGGATCAGGAGCAGCCCGAGGCGCTTTTGCGAAAAAAACGGTTTCATCAGCCCCCCTCCGCGGTCGCTGTTAACAAAAGGTAAATCATCGCCAGCCCCACATACCACAATGAAGCTTTACCGCATCACCTTACACCTTGTCAATATGGAATAAATTCAACCCACCCTGGCCATTTTTTGAATCCGGGGATATGCCCGGCCGCCACCTGGGCATATCCCCGGATTTCCCGCCTCAGCCCCGGACCTCTTGCCGCGATCTCCAAACTGAAACAACTGTTTTTGCGCGTTTTACAGCAAAAAAGCAGGCCTTGGCACGGCCCTTGCTAGATGGCTGGACCAGGAATGGAGGGTTTGTACGGACGCGCAAACATCAACCAACAGAGATTAAGACCAAGGAGGTGCGACCACTGGAAGGGGAGAAAGTTTAAACAAGCGACGGTTACGGCAGTAAAAAAGCAACTTTAGAGCCGGGGAAAGGCGGCCGCCAGGCCGCCACCCCAACATCCTCCGCAAAAGGTAAACCCGCCGCAAGACGGGGACACAAAGCCCACGGATCCTGCAGCAGGCAGGATGGCCGGGCTACCGGAGAACCCAAAAAGGAAAACCAATTTTTTTCCGGAGGATGAACCAAATGAAAAAGTATCTGGTAGCAGGTTTGGCGGCAGCGGCCCTGGTAGTAGCCGGTGGCCTGTACAATGAAGCGGACGCCCGGGCCAAGGGCGAGGGGATCGTGGGCAGCGCCCACGATTTTACCGATAATTTCGGTGACTGGAGTCCATCCGTAGGCACCGATTACACCAACACTTACGCCCAAGAAGCCGGAGACGGCGGCTGGAACTACCGGGGTGAGATCTGCCGGGTCTGCCACGCCCCCCATGATAAGGGCCGCACCGCCTGGAAGGATTGGGCCAACGACGAGGGGATTGATGGCGGCCTGCTCTGGAACCATGCCCTGAGCGACACCAGTGTCTACGCCATGTACACCAGTGATTCCCTGGAGGGGCAGATCGCCGGCCAGGTGATCGGCAAATCCAAGCTTTGCCTGAGCTGCCATGACGGCACCGTGGCCCTCAACGCCTTCGACGGCCAGCAGACCAACACTTACACCTTCACCGCGGATGACAACAGTACCGGCACCTTTATTCAGGGCGTCAAAAGCGGCTTTACCATCGGACCGGGCCGGGCCGGCAGCGACAACGACTTCCTGATGGGCACCCATCCGATCTCGGTGGCCTATGCCGAGGGTATGTTTGCCCAGAACCCCAAGGTCGGCCGGGCCGGCGGTCTCCATGTGCCCGAGGGCAAGACCTTCGGCAACCTGGTTGAGATGACCGGCGCCCCCACCGTGGACATGGTCCTGGAGGCGGGCATGGTTCAGTGCCACTCCTGCCACGACGTCCATGACTCGGCAGGCATCAACGCCATCGGCACCCGCCTCAACCGGGCCGGCCAGGGGCTGGCGGCCAACCGCGGCGCCGACCCCTCCGGTCTCTGTTTGAGCTGCCACAACAAGTAAGCCTGATCGCGCCGCCATTATTTGACGACGCAATTAGGTTGCCTCCGGGCGAGGAAGGGCTCTCTCCTTCCTCGCCCGGGGGTCGTTGGGGCCAAAAGGGATATCAACCAGGGGGTGGGAGGATGAAAAAAGAGCTTTTGCGTCTGCTGGCAGCGCTGATCCTGCTGGGCTGGCTGCCGCCGGGGCAACTGGCGGCCGGTGATGGTCTGGGAATCAAGGGCAGCATCCATGATTTCTCGGGTCGGACCTGGAACAATGAGTTCAGCCAGGATAATCCCGGCGAAATCTGCCGGGTCTGCCACGCCCCCCATGACCGGGGGCTCGAACTCTGGAAGGGGGCGGCGGATTCCGGTCTGCTCTGGAATCGCGACCTGAGCAGCGCCCAATACATCATGTACAGCAGCGACTCCCTGGCCGGAACCATCGCCGATCAGCCGGTGGGCCGCTCCAAACTCTGCCTGGGCTGCCATGACGATACGGTGGCCCTCAATGCCTTTGATGGCAGCAGGGGAAACGAAGATGGCGAGGGTTTGCTCGGGCGGCGCTATATCATCGGCTATCTCAAGGACGGCGGCAATCTTGACCTGCGGGGCCATCATCCCATCTCGGTGCAGTATGTGGAGAACTCCAAGATTGGCACGCCGGGCGGCCTGCATCAGCCCGAGGATAAAACCTGGTACGACCACAGCCCGGTGAGCCAGTACCTGGAGTTCGGTCGGGTGGAATGCCACTCCTGCCATGATGTGCACAACCGGGTCTCGGTGCCCGCCACCCCGCTTTTGCGGGCCGGCATGCGGAATGGCCAGGGCGGCGCGGAACACGCCTCCCTGCTCTGCCTGACCTGCCATAACAAGTAAGGTTAAAATTTAATTCAATACGCCACCGACTGAAGGTTTGACAATGATGCGACAAAATGGCTAAAAAGAGAGAGGAGTCCCACTCAGCTCTTGCAGCAAAAAAACGAATATTCTTTTAAATGGAGACCCCTGGCCAGTTGCAGGGGTCCTTTTGTTGAGTCACCACTGATGCCACTGACGTCCATCGCAACCGCTCGCCGCCTGCTCTGGCCAATCCTGCCAATCTTATTGATTATGGTGTCAGGAACCATGACTGGAGCCCAAGACCGGAGTTTCCCTCTGGAGCCGGAGCAATCCTGCCTGGAGTGCCACCAGGAGCTGGCGACGGCCCCCCATATCCATGCCGCCGCCGCCGAGGGTCGGGACTGCGCCACCATCTGCCATCAGCCCTCGCAACCGGGGCTGCATGATTTCACCCCCCTGCCCGCCGACCTGGGCCCACTTTGCGCCTCCTGCCACGAGCCGTTCGCCGGGGGTCAGGCTCTCCACTTCCCGGTGGCGGCCGGCCAGTGCGCCTCCTGCCACGACCCGCACCAGTCCAGGCACTCCATGTTTCTGCGCCAGCCCGAAGCCAAGTTGTGCGCCGAGTGCCACCCCCCGTTCACCGGTCGCAAACCGACCCATAAACCGGTGGCCGAGGGCCGTTGCAGCAGTTGTCACCAGCCCCACCGGGCCGAAGCGGCCAAACTGTTGCTCGCCCCCGCCCCCGAGCTCTGTTTTCAATGCCACACCCCCTTCAGCGATGAGGGTTCGCGCCACGGACCGGCCGCAAGCGGCCACTGTTCCACCTGCCACCTGCCCCACCAGGCTGAAGTAGCCGGCCTGCTGGTGGAGCCGCAAAAAGATCTGTGCCTGAAGTGCCATGGTTCGGCCCTGGCCACCGGCAATTTCATCCATGGCCCGGTGGAGAAGGGCAACTGCGCCGGCTGCCACGACCCCCATGCCGCCCCCCAGCCGACCCTGTTGCGGGCCACCCAGCCCGAACTCTGCTTTCTCTGCCACGACCGGCGGCTGAACAATGCCCAGGGGCGGCCGCTGTCGGCCATCAAGGCCCTCTTCGAAGATGAGGAGAGCCTGCCCCACCAGCCCTTCGCCGATGGCCGCTGCACCGACTGCCATCAACATCATGCCGGGGAGTACGCCAGCCTGCTCAACGGGCTTTACCCGGCGGGCTTTTATGCCGCTTACGACGAGGCCGCCTACGCCTTCTGCTTCCAGTGTCACGACCCCGGCGCTTTCGCCAACCTCTTTACCCGGCGGGAGACCCAGTTCCGCAACGGCGAACTGAATCTCCATTTCCGCCATGTCAACCGAGCCAAGGGGCGGACCTGCAGCAGTTGCCATTCCCCCCACAGCTCTCGCCAGCCCCACCTGGTAAGGCCGGTATTCGTTTTCGGCACCGTCGGGCTGGGGCAGCTTTTTACCAAAACCGACACCGGCGGGAGCTGTGCCACCGCCTGTCATCTCGAGGTCGGCTATGATCGGGTGGAGCCGGTGAACAATCGCCTGCGGACCACCCCGTGGGAGTGAGTGCTTACGGCGGGCCGGGGGTGGGCGCGACCATGGCGCGGCGGTCGCCCGGCTTTTTATAATGCAATTTATCTTCAAGGAGCCTGACGCATGATGAGAAAAACCCTGTTTTTAATGGCATTGCTGCTCCTGGCGCAGGGCTGCGCCACCACCGGGGTGGAGATGGAAACCCGGTTTTACCCCGAACTGCCCAATGAACCGCGGATGCAGTTTCTGACCACCATCTCCAGCGAGAACGATATCGGCAAGAAGACCTCGGGACTACGGGCCTTTGTGGCCGGAGAGGATATCACCCGCCAGCTCAGCCGCCCCTACGCCGTGGCCAGCCGGCCCGGCAAACTTTACGTCAGCGATGTCGGCCACAACCTGGTGGTGATCGTCGACCTGGTTGCCAAGGAGATGCGGGCCCTGGCAACCAGCCGGGAGGCGACCCTGCGCCAACCCCGGGGCCTGACGGTGGTGGACGGCTACCTTTATGTAACCGACAGTCAGCGCAAGCAGGTGCTGGCCTTTGACGCCGAGGACCAATATGTCCGGGTTTACGGCGGCCAGCAGCACCTGGAACTGCCCCTGGATGTGGCGGTCCATGGCGACCGGGTCTACGTGGCCGATTTTCCCAACCACGAAATCAAGGTATTCGACCGGGAAAGCGCCGAATTGATCCAGACCATCGGCGGCCGGGGCCGAGAGGAGGGCAAACTGGACCGCCCCTCCCACCTGCGGGTGGACCAGGAGGGCAACCTCTACGTCACCGACTCCCTCAACTTCCGGATCCAGAAATTTGACTCGGAAGGCAACTACCTCCACCACTTCGGCTACGCCGGTTCCACCCCCGGCGGTTTCGCCCGACCCAAGGGGATGGATGTCAGCCGGGACGGCTATCTCTACGCCGTTGACGCCGCCTTCGAAAATGTCCAGGTCTTTCACGACCAGACCCAGTTTCTGGTCTATTTTTTCGGCGGCTTCGGCCACGCCCCCAGCTATATGTATCTGCCCGCCCCCCTGACCATCGACTACGAAAACGTCAATGCCTTCAAACAGTACGTGGATAAGGATTTCAAGGTCGAATATCTGATCTACGTGGGCAACCAACTGGGCGACTACAAGCTCAACGTCTACGGTTTCGGCAAATGGACCGGCCCCCCCCTGAACTGATGGTCCGGCGGTGGCAACCAAGCCCGGGGCTGGCCCTGCTGCTGGCGGCTTTGATCTGGGGGACGGCGGGGCTGGGGGCGGCGGGATGCAGCCCCGAGACCCGCCACAATACCCTGACCATTTTCTTTACCGGGGTGCCGCCGCTGGTGGCGCCCCATGACCCCGAGCTGACGGCAGCGGATCAACTGCTGGCCGCCGCCCCGCTTTTGCCCCAGCGCCACGAGCTGGGTGGCTTCGTCCATGGCCCCTATGGGGCCCGGGAGTGCGGAGTTTGCCATGAGATGGCGCCCGCCAGCAACCCCGAGGTCAAATCCACCCGTATCGCCGTTGGCCGCTTCGCCCGGCCGCGGGATGAGATGTGTGTGGCCTGCCATAGTGAAAAGGGGGCCGAACGCGCCCGCCGGGAGGAGCTTTGGCTCCATGGGCCGGCCGCCCGCGACTGCCTGGGCTGCCACCACCCCCACGCCAGTGGCCAGCCCGCCCTGTTGCGCCACGATCCCACCCAGGCCTGTCTGCGCTGCCATGGCCCGGGCTTGATCCATAACATGACCCTGCATGAAGGGTTAAGCGACTGCCTGGAGTGCCACAACGCCCACCTGGGCCGGGACGCCATGATGCTCAAGGCGGATTACCAGGAGATTTTCTAAGGTGGCTTCCCCCGTTTACCCTGCCCGAACCGGGGGAAGGACCCGCCATGGACTGGGGATACTGATCTTGATCGCACTGCTTAGCGCCGCCCCTCCGGCCTGGTCCCGGGGCCTGCTGCTGGACTGGCCCTTTTACTCCTACCTGGACCGGCCCCGCTGGGACCTGAATCTGGGCTACCGTTACGATCTGCGGGAGAGCCGCCGGCCCGGAAGCGACAGCCGCAGTTCGTCCCAACTCTTCACCGAAGGCTTCACCCTGGCCACCAAGGGCTGGGCCTACCATCCGGCCCTGATCCGTTTCAACCTCTCCCTCAGCCCAAGCTGGCAGCAGGAGGTGCGGCGGGAAGAGGAGGGCCGAGGGGGCAGCGGCCAGGGAACCCGCCTGGAGTATGACATCGACGGCACCATGCTGGCCCTGAAGCCCTACGCCCTCGATTTCTTTGCCGGCCGCACCATCAGCACCAGAACCAGCTCCCTGGCGATCACCACCCAGGTGGACCAGACCCGCTACGGCGCCTCCCTGGCCCTGCCCTGGTGGCGGGAGAGCTTCCCCGCCACCATCAAATACCGCCATCTCACCATCGAGCGGGAGAGCATGGGCTCGCCGGCCACCACCAACGCCACCGACTCCTGGTTTTTTGACGCCCTGCAACAAAAGGAGCGGGTCACCACCAGCCTGAGCGCCGGCCACAACCAGGGCCGGCAAAGTGGGGGCCGAGTGGGAGGCAGTTCCCAAACCACCACCGGCCGCCTGCAAAACACCCTGTTTTTGACCGAAAACCGGGAACTGCGGCTGAGTTCCCGCTTCCGGGGGCGCTGGGCCGAGTCGATCCTGGGGGTCCGCCGCGATAACCTGAACCTGACCGAGCACCTGACCTGGGACCGCCGGCATGCCGACCACTTCTCGACCCATTACGACGCCAGGTATGAATATCAAAGGACCGATGGCCTGATCGACCATACCTATGAAATGGGCGCCGGGCTCAACCATCGGCTTTACGAAAATCTACAAACCGACCTGCGAGCTCGAGCCGAGAAGGAGAGCACGACGGTCCGTGAGCACGACCGCTATCTCGGCCACCTCAACCTGAACTACGGCCGTCGGATTCCCACCGGTTTCCTGAATCTGGATCTGGGCCAGGAGTATCGGGTCGACCAGCGGGAGGTGATGGCCCGCTTCGAAGAGGCCGGCGAAAGCTTTGCCCTGGACAGTTGCCTCGACCAGGGTGAGCTGCCGCTTTTCGACTGTGAATTTCGCCTGCAACGGCATGAGGCCGAGTTTATCGACCGGGAGAGCTTATTCCTGGAACTTATCCCTCCCACCCTGGGCCCCGTTGCCCCGGTGGACCCCAACGAGATCTTCAGCCAACGGGTGGACCGCGATACCCTGATCATCGAGCTGGACCCCCGTCTCCTGGACCCCAACGAGGAAATTTTCGGCCAGGGCTGGACCCTGCGAATCCGTTACCGGGCCCAACTCAAGCCCGAATATGACGGCGCCACCTGGAGCCAGAACTATGGGGCCCGCCTTAACTTCCGGCAGTACTGGACCGTGCATTACCGCACCAGTCGCAGCAAGGAGCGTTTACTGGCCGGCTCCCGCCCCGCCAACCTCCGGGATGACCGGGCATATGACACCGGCCTGGCCTGGCGACGGGCCTTTGGCCCAACCTCCTTGAGCGGCGCCTTCAACTACCGCGAAGCCAGCAGTGCCACCAGTTCCAACCGGGGCCGACAGTTCCGCGCCGGCCTTGATCGGCGCTTTGGCGAAGGCCGGACCACCACGCGCAACACCCTGGCCTACGGCAGCAGTACCGCCAATTTCCGCCGAACCGAGATCATGGCCGGCGAGGAACCCACGGAACGGGCCGTTATTGACGAGGTGCGAGAATACAACGTGATCTCGGCCTGGGATTTTCAGTTGCCGTTCAGCCGCCTGCTGACCCTGCAAGGGGAGTATGATAACCTGAGGGCCAGTGATGAAGGTCGCCGGGAGGAAAGCTATCGCCTGCTGCTCAACCTGCGCCTGGGGAGTAGACTCAGGGCCAGCCTGAGCGGCCGGCTGACCGAAACCGAGATCAAGGAGAGCAACCGGCAGGATGAACGGCGGGAGGTGCGGGCCCGGCTCAGCCAAAAGGTCGGCGCCCACGGCATCTTCAAACTGGACGGCACCTATCGCCTGCAACTTTCCAACCGGCCCCAGAGAACCAAACATTACGCCCTGGCCACCGGCTATGAATACAACCTGCGGATCATGACGTTTACGGCCGACTATCGTTACAGCGATGAACACCGGACCCTGGACGGCATCCGGACCACCAACAACACCATCATCCTGGGCCTGAAGAGGGCCCTGAACTGAAACCCGTGGGAGAGTAAGGAGAAGGTTATGAATAACCGACCCCAACCATGGCTCCGGCCGGCCCTGCTGGCCCTGCTATTGGGCCTGCTGCTGGCCCTGCTGCTGGCCCTGCTGCTTGCAAGCGGCTGCGCCCGCCCCACCCCCCCTCCGGAGCGGGAGGAGGGCTATCTGCGCTGGCCGCCGGCCCCGGAGGTTCCCAGGGTGGTCTATCGCCAGAGCGTCAGCGGCCCCGAGGATCTGGCCATTGGCGGCGGACTCTGGAGCCGGATCTGGCGGGGGATGCTGGGGAGCAAACCGCTGCCCCTGCAGCTGCCCCACGGAGTTAAAAGCGACGACGCCGGTCGCCTCTACGTGGTGGACCGGCTGGCGCGGGGGGTCCACATCTTCGATGGCGGCAACGGCCGTTACCAGAAGCTGACCTTCGGCCAGACCGGGCTCAAAACCCCCATTGATCTGGCCGTGGATCGGGACAGGCAGCACCTTTTCATCAGCGACGCCGGCGAGGGGGTGGTCAAAATTTTCGCCCTGGCAAACGGGAAAATGGTCGGTGAGCTGGGCCGGGGCCTGCTGGAACGCCCCACCGGCCTGGCCATCCACCCCACCACCGCCCAATTGCTGGTGGTGGACACGGGCCAGGCCACCATCCTGCGGTTCTCCCTGGCCGATCTGACCCTGAGCGGCCGGATCGGGGGCGGCGGCGAAGAGGAGGGGAGCTTCAACTTTCCGGTGGCGGTGGCGGTGGGTCCGGAGGGGCGCATTCACGTGGCCGATTCCCTCAACCACCGGGTACAGGTTTTCAGCCCCGAGGGTCAGTTTCTGCTGAGTTTGGGTTCGGTGGGCGACGGACCGGGCTACTTCGCCCGGCCCAAGGGGGTCGCGGTGGATTCGGAGGGCAATATCCATGTGCTGGATGCCCTCTTTGACAATATCCAGGTCTTTGATCGCCAGGGTCGGCTGCTCATGGCCTACGGCGGTCCGGGTCAGGCCCCGGGCCGCTTCTGGCTGCCCGCCGCCATCTTTATCGATTCGCGGGATCGCATCCACGTGGCCGACACCTACAACCACCGGGTGCAGATCTTCCAGTTTCTCAGAGGAGGAGAGTTGCCATGAAAGCCGCAACCCTGGGGGGAGCCCTGCTCCTGCCGCTTATTCTGGGCGCGTCCGCATGGCCGCTGCTGGCCTCCAGCAGCATTGTGGACACCAAGCATAACCTCTCGGCGACCGGTCCGGGACCGATCAAGTCCGAGGCGGACGAGATCTGTATCTTCTGCCACACCCCCCATCACGCCAGCCCCGAGTTCCCCTACCTCTGGAACCGGCAGCTCAGCACCGAGGAGTACATCCCCTACCAGAGTTCCACCCTTTACGCCGCGGTGGGCCAACCCACCGGATCTTCCAAGCTTTGCCTGAGCTGCCACGACGGGACCATCGCCCTGGGCGCCCTGCTGACCAGGCCGGAGATCACCTTTGAGGGCGAGGTGCGCTTCATGCCGGAAGGGTTTCGCTCCCGGCTGGGGACCGACCTCGGCAACGACCACCCCATCTCCTTCGTTTACGATGCCGAGCTGGCCCGCCGCAACCCCCGGTTGCGCGATCCCGACACTCTGCCCCCGGCAATTCATCTGGATCGCAACCAGGAGCTGCAATGCACCGCCTGCCACAACCCCCACGACAACAGCTTCGGCAAATTTCTGGTGATCTCCAACGAATACTCCGACCTCTGTGTCGCCTGCCACGCCCCGGGGGGCTGGGAGGAATCCAGCCACGCCCTCTCCACCGCGACCTGGAACGAGACCGGCCCCGATCCCTGGCCCACCGCCACTTACGACACCGTGGCCCGGAACGGCTGTGAAAATTGCCACACCTCCCACGACGCCGGCGGCCCGGAACGGCTGCTCAACCACGCCGCCGAGGAGGACAACTGCCTGGTCTGCCACAACGGCAACGTGGCCACCACCGACATCGGGGCCGAACTGCTCAAGGAGTTTCGCCACGGGGTTCAGGATTATTTCGCGATCCACGACCCCACCGAAGACTTCAGCAGCGGTCTGGTGGAAAAACACGTGGAATGCGCCGATTGCCACAACCCCCACCAGGTCAACGCCGGCCGGCCGGAAACGCCCATCGGCCAGCCCCGACCGGTCTCCGGAGCCACCGCCGGGGTATCGGGAATCGCCTTCGACGGACAACCCCTGGTGGCGGCCGAATATGAGTATGAGATCTGCTTAAAATGCCATGGCGATGCCGGCTTCTTCGGCCGGGACCCCCTGGCCCGCCAGATCGACAACCGGCAGAACCTCCGCCGAGCCTTCGCCCCCGACAACCCCTCCTTTCACCCGGTGGTGGAGTTTCGCTCCCGGGCCGGCCGCCCGGCCCCCCCCAGCCTGCTGCCCCCCTACGACCTGGAAAATCGCCTGATCGGCTGCGGCGACTGTCACAACAACAGCAATCCCGCCGGCCCCCGGGGAGCCCACGGCTCCGATTATCCCTACCTGCTGGCCAAAAACTACGAAACCGAAGATCCTTTTCCCGATACGCCGATCTACGGCAGCGACCTGGGGGCCTACGCCCTCTGTTACCAGTGCCATGACCGGAGCAGCCTGCTCTCCGACCAGAGCTTCAAGGAGCATTACCGCCATATCGTGACCCAGCAGACCCCCTGCGCCGTCTGCCACGATCCCCACGGGGTGAGTCTTCGCGACGGGGCCACCGAGGTCAACAACAGCCATTTGCTCAACTTTGCCACGGGCCAATACCTTTGGGATGACTCCCTGGTTCAGCCCGACTCCCAGGGTCGGCTCTATTTTGAAAGCCTGGGCCCCTTCAGCGGCCAGTGTTTCCTCAACTGCCATGGGGTCGCCCATGAACCCAAAAGTTACTAACACCGGGAGCAGCCATGAATAGCCCGCGCGAAGAGATCATCCCCCAATCATTTTTCATCCGCATCGGAGCCTGGCTGGGGCTCTTTTTTATCCTGGCGGCGGCCGCCGGCCAGATTTACCTCTATCTGCAAACCCGGGCCTCCCTGGAGTTCCATTACAGCGCCGTTCTCCTCAATCTGGTCCAGTTACAAGAGGAGCTGCTGTTCAAGTCGCTGCTCAACAGCCTGATCTTCTTTATCGTGCCCTGCCTGCTGGCGGCCCTCTTGCTGGTGATCTATTCCCACCGGGTGGCCGGCCCGATGTTCCGGGTCAAACAGTACCTCAAGGGCCTGGGCGGCCAGCACGGCGCCCAAACCCTGGGCTTTCGGGAAAAGGATGTCCTCCACCCCCTGGCTCGGGCGATCAATGAGGTGCAGCGGCGCCAGCAAGAGGACCTGGGCCGGATCTCTGGCGGCCTGGAGGAGCTGGAGGAGCTGCTGCGCGCGGCGGTGGCGGCCGACGACCAAGGGCCCCCCCCGGAGTCGCTGCTGGCCGAGATGGAACAAAAGTGTCGCGAAAACGACCGGATCATGGAGTCGATCAAGCTATGAGATTTTATCTGCCCCTCACCCTGGTCCTGGTCCTGGCCGCCTCAACCGCCCTGCTGGTGACCTCGGCCCAGGAGGCCCACCGCTTCACCGCCGAGGAGTGCCTGATCTGCCACACCGAGGCCGAGGGGAGCCTGGATAATCTGCGACCGGAGATCACCGAGGCCTGCGCCACCTGCCACCCTTCGGCCGGCAACTACCAGTCCCACCCCACCGATATTATTCCCAAAATGGCGGTGCCGGGCGATATGTTGCTGGTTGAGGGGCTCTTTACCTGCGTCAGCTGCCACGACGTTCACGCCAGGGGCAACCGGTGGGGCAAACCGGCCTACTTCCTGCGACGCAGCGTTGACGGCCGCTCTTTTTGCCTGATCTGCCACGAAGTGGACCAGAAAGGCCACCTCTTCATCGGGGCCACCCACGGCGGCCAGTTTATTGCCGAACCACAGGGGAGCGGCTCCAACATCGACCCCATCACCCTGCGCTGCATCGGGTGCCACGATGAGCGGATTGCTGATCTGCATGTACTCGGCTCCGGCAGCTGGAATCACGCCTCCGGCAACCTCAACCACCCGGTCGGGGTCTCCTACCGACAAGCATACCGGAAACGCCCCCTGGCCTACGTTCCTCCCGAGGCCCTGGGCAAAGAGATCGAACTGTTTGAAGGCAATATCGGTTGCGGAACCTGCCACAGCCGTTACTCACCCAGGAATTTCATGCTGGTAATGAGCAATCAGCGCAGCGCCCTCTGTTTTTCCTGTCACATCAAATAAACCTGGAGAAAACCATGAAGATCAAAACAATGGTCGTGATCACAATCCTGATTCTCATTGTCGCGGCACCGGCCCTGGCGGCCGAACGGGAGATCAGGTCCGGCAAGGTCCTGATGGGTCATCACGCCGGCAAATACACCTTTATCCTGCTGGAGGAAAACGGGGAGCAACACTGGCTGGCCGCCAATTTCATCGATATCGCCCCCGGCGATATCGTTGAGTACGCCGGCGGCATCGAGATGCGCGACTTCCACAGCCCGGCGATGAACCACACCTTCGCCGAAATCCTGCTGGTGACCAATATCCGGATCGCCCAGATGGTGGACCTCCCCGGCGACGGTGAACCTGAGACGCCCCAAGCCGCCACCAGACCAGCCGCCCCGCCGGAACAGGAAGTAAAGCGGCTCTCCATCGCCGAACTGTTCCTCAACCGCCATGACCTGGAGGGCAAGATTGTTAGCCTGCAGGCCAAAGTGGTGAGCTACAGCGGCAATATCATGGGCAAAAACTGGCTGACCCTGGGTGACGGCACCGGGGTCGCGCCGGATAACACCGTCCTGGCGATCAGCCAGGAGAATGCCAGGCTGGGCGAAACCCTGACGGTGGTGGGCAGAGTCCAGATAGATGTCAAGGTGGGGGGGATGCACAGCTACAAGCTGCTGCTCGATGACGCCCAACTTTTTCAGTAGGGAGCAAGCCATGCAGGGTTACAAACGCAGACGGTATCTGGTCGATGGCGGTACCTTTCAATACGGATTCCTGCTGCCTTTCCTGGTCTCCTGGTTGCTGGCCACCGCCGTTGCCACCACGGTTTTCAACTGGCTGGTCCGGCGTGAAATCGAGAACCTGCTCTGGCGGGCCCATGTCACGCTCCACACCACCGACCAGGTCATCGGCAAAATCTTCTTCCATACCGTCATGCTCACCCTGCTGCTGCTCCTCCTCCTGGTGGCCCTCTCCTGCTGGTGGGTGAAACGAAAAAGCAGCGGGGTGGCCACCCGGATGGTCAATGACCTGCGGGCGGTGGCCGCCGGCGATTTTTCCCAAAGAATCCGATTGCGCCGCAAAGACGCGTTCCAGGACGTGGCCGCCGCTCTCAATGATTTTCTCGAAGGGCAGGTGGTCCGCTACCGGGAGGCTCGCGACGGCCTGGGGGAAATCCGGACCGACCTGGGCCGGCTCCGGCTGGCCGCCGCCCGGGGCGCGGTGCCGGCCGGCGACCTGGAGCAGCTCCAGGGCAAAGTCCAGCGGTTGCGGCGGGCGATGGCTCCGGAAAAATGACAAATTTCCCCCGGCGCCAGCCCCCCGGCATAATCACAGCTGAACCTGGTGAAATCCCCAACTTCCCCTTGGCCGGCGGGAGCCTTCCCCGCCCGCCACCGTCGATTACCTTCGTCATTCCAGGCAAAAAGGAACCAGTGGGGGCCGGTGCCAACGCTGGCATGCTTATTGCTTTTAAAAAAGCTAAACCGACAATGGAGATGAGGATCCTGGACCCGGCCCCGCTTGCCCTGCGACGGCAGGCCAAATTTGCTGGTGGGGGTTGCCTGCAATGACTGAAAAGCTTTTCAGAGACCGCCCCGAAGACTCTTCCGCCCATTTTTTCCTGCTCCTGGTCGGCCTGGGCCTGCTGGCCATCGGCCTGATCCTGCTGCTGGCCGGCTATGGCCTGAAAAGGACCATCCATCAACAGGTCTACAACGAGGCCCAAAACGATGCCCTGCTGATCAGCCGGGCCATTCTCCAGTTCGAAGCGGACAACCTGATCCAAGAGTTCGGGCCCCAGCTCCAGCAGGTGGAGATCAACCCGGCGGTGATGGGGGGATTCGACAACCGCATGCGCCGCTTCCTGACCACCTTCGAGATCGACAAGATCAAGATTTTCGATAAAAATCACCGGGTGGTCTACAGCACCGACTCCGCCATCATCGGCCTGCTCGACCGGGACAACCCCCGCCTGAGCCGGGCCCTGGTCGGCCTGGTGGATTCCTCCCTAAAACGGCAAGCGGCCCTGGCCGACCTGGCCCAGGAGGCCCGCTTCGACCTGGACGTGGTGGAAACCTACGTGCCGATCTTCACCGAGCAGGGCCGGGTGATCGGGGCCATCGAGATCTACAAGGACGTTACCCGCTACCGCCAGACCATCTTGGGACTGATCCGGAAGAATATCAGCATCCTGGCCTTGGTCCTGCTGCTGGTCTTCACCCCTTCCCTGCTGGTCGTTCGGGCCCTGACCCGCCGCCTTTCCGGTGTCCAGGCCCAGCTCAAGGAGCAGGCCAGCGTCGACGTGCTCACCGGCGTCCTCAACCGGCGGGAGATTCTGGCCCGGGCCGGCGCCGCCGGCCCTCACCTGCGCCAGGAGCTGGCCGACCAGCACCAATCCAACGGCATCATGATGCTGGACATTGACCATTTCAAGCAGGTCAACGATACCCATGGCCATATGCTGGGGGACCTGGTCCTCCGGGCTGTTGCCCAGCGCCTGGCCACCGGCCTGCGCCAGGAGGATCTGGTCGGACGGTTCGGCGGCGAGGAGTTTCTCCTGGTGCTGCCCGGCAGCTCCCTGGAAACCACCTTCGCCCTGGGGGAGCGGATCAGGAAGATCATAGCCGATGCCCCCTTTACCTGTGAGGGGCATCAGCTGTCGGTCACGGTGAGCGTGGGGGTCAGCGGTTATATCAGGGGAGATGAGCAGGATTTTCTCGCGGCCCTGGAGGACGCGGACCAGGGCCTCTATCTGGCCAAGTATGCCGGCCGCGATCAGGTCTGTTACGGTCCCCGGGCGGAATCGGAGTTGAAATTTTGGGGCTTCGGCATGGACGACACCACGGTCCCGATCCTGGTCAGCGGGCCCACCGCAACGATGTTTGCCTGAAAAACCGCTAACCCTGCAACCGGTTATCCGATTTCCGACCGGCCACCCTGTCTCGGGCCTGTTCCAGCAATGCCGATCCCGACCTCGGCCTGAATCGGCATCGCTGCCAGTTGGATGAAGTATGGATAATCCCAATGGGTTCCATACAGATCACTTCAGCGTCCTCGCCCTCCCCCCGGTCCCATCCCGCCACCGGGACCCATCCCGCCACCGGGACCCATACCGCCACCGGGAGCCATACCGCCGCCGGGAGCCATGACTCCGCCACGGGCGGGGGGCTCGTCGGGCAGGGTCACCCCTTGGGCCTTGGCCCGCTCCCGCATGCGCTCGTGATGTTCGTTGCGAATCCTTTCCCGCTCCTCGGCGGTTTGGGCGGCGCGCATTCTTTCGCGAAATTCATTGCGCTCCTGCTGGGTCATGAGCTGGCTGCCATAGATCGGTTCCTGGTCCACCGCGGACACAAAGCCGACGGACAGCAGCAGGGCGGCGAGCAAAGAGAGGGCGATCAGGACTGGTTTCATCTCGGTATCCTCAAAAAAGTTGCGCGGGAAAACAGGGCCTCAACTTGAGGCTAGCTGGCTGAGGAAGGTAGGCGCAAGTGATTTTTTGCTCCGGCCGGGCCGCCCGGATAAAAAACTTGACTTTTGCCGCCTTTTCCGTGATCTTTGCCCCCCAGAACTATCCAGGTGCCCGCTGGGGCATAAAAGGGAATTCCGTGTAAGTCGGAAACGGGCCCGCCGCTGTAATCGGGGACGAAAGCCGCAGGAATGCCACTGTTCGCCAAAGCGCGAACGGGAAGGCGCGGCAAGTAGGCTGAACCGAGAGTCAGAAAACCTGCCTGGAGCGTGGAAGCAGCCCCCGTGGACCGGGGCTGAGCGGCCGATCTTGCGGATAAAAAAGGGAATCCCGGGTCGATATTAAATTATCGGTCCGGTTTTTTTTTGCCCCGGCGCCGAACAACCAGCAAGGGGTTTGCATAATGAAAAAGCAATTTACAGTTCTGGGCTTGGGCACGCTGCTGCTGGCTCCTCTGCCCGCCATCGCCCAATCTCCCCCCGCCGCCAGTGCCGAACCCCTGGCGGAGGTGGTGGTTACCGCCAGCCGCACCGCCGAAACCGTGGATGAAGCCTTGGCGGCGGTCACGGTCATCACCCGGGAGGAGATCGAAAGGGGCCAGTATCAGAGCCTGGCCGATGCCCTGGCCGCCGTGCCGGGAGTACAGTTCAACCGCCGGGGCGGGCTCGGCAAGACCACGGGGATCAATCTGCGCGGCACCGCCACCACCCACACCCTGGTGTTGATCGACGGTCTGCGGGTCGGTTCGGCCACCATGGGGGAAGCGGCGCTGCAACATATCCCCTTAAGCCAGATCGAACGGATCGAAGTGGTCCGGGGGCCGCGCTCAACCCTCTACGGCTCCGACGCGGTGGGCGGGGTTATCCACATCTTCACCCGCAAGGCCGGCGACGAGCAACAGGGCAGCGTCGCCGTGGGCGGCGGCAGCCACGGAACCCACGAGGTTCGGGCCGCCCTCTCCGGACCGTACGGCGACAGCCATTACAGCGTGGGCTTGTCCCATCTGGGCTCCCGGGGGTTCGACGCCCAGGCCAACGATGTGCCCACCCCCAGCGGCTGGGGCAACACCCCCAACCAACCGGACCGGGACGGCTACCGGGAGGCGGCGGCCAGCCTGCGCCTGGGCCATCGTTTCTCCCCGGGCAACGAGGTGGAGGTTTACGGCCTCTACTCCGCCGGCACCAATGAGTTTGACGGCACCCCCGAAGAAACCGATTTCCGCCAGCAAAATCTGGGGCTGAACCTGCAACTGCGCCCCCTTGCTTTCTGGGATATCACCCTCCGGGGCGGGGAGAGCCGGGACGAAGGTAAAAACTTCTTCAATGGCGTTTTTTTCTCCCATTTCAACACCAAGAAAGAACAGCTGGCCTGGCAGAATGACCTGCTGATCGGCGCCAGCCAACTGCTGACCATGGGGGTGGACTATCTCAAGGACCGGATCAACAGTTCCGACAGCTATGATCGCGACAGCCGCCATACCACCGGCTACTACCTCCAGCATCGGATCGATCTCGGCCCCCACGATCTGCTGACCGGGGTACGCCATGAGGACAACCAGCAGTTCGGCACCCACAACACCTATAATGTCGCCTACGGCCTGCGCCTGCCCCGTAACCTGCGACTGACGGCCAGCTACGGCACCGCCTTCCGGGCCCCAACCTTCAACGACCTCTACTCGCCCTGGGGCGGCAACCCAGCCCTGGAGCCGGAAAAATCCAAAAGCTATGAACTGGCCCTGCGCCAACAGTATGGCTCGGGCTACTGGCGGCTGGGGGTTTTCCGCACCGAAATCGATAACATGATCGCCTGGGCCGACACCGGCGGCGGGATCTGGCTGCCCTCCAACATCAACCAGGCCCGCATCGACGGCCTGGAGTTGGAAAGCGGCCACCGTTTGAGCCGGGTATGGCAACTGGCCGCCACCCTGACCCTGCTGGACCCCCAGGATCGGGAGAGCGGCAATCAGTTGATCCGCCGCTCCAAAAGGATGGCCACCATCGACCTGGATGGCGATTTCGGACGCTGGCGGGCCGGCACGGCCCTCCGGACCTACAGCTCCCGCTATGAGGATACCGCCAACACCGTCAAGCTCTCCGGTTACACCATCGTCAACCTGCGAGCCGAATACGATCTCCTTGATAACCTGCTGCTCCAGGGTAAAATAGATAACCTGTTCGACAAGGAGTACCAGGAGGTGGCGACCTACAACACTCCCGGCCGGGTCGCCTTTGCCACCCTGACCTACAGCTTTTAAGGAGAAGGAGAACGGTAAATGCTGGAGCTGTTTCGCAGTGGCGGGCCGCTGATGTATCCCCTGCTGGCCTGCTCGCTCATCATGCTGACGGTGGTGATCGAGCGGGCCATCTTCTGGATTGTGCTGGACTACCATCGTCGGCGGGAGCTGGTGGACGAGGTGCTGGAGCTTTCGCGGCGGGGCCGGTGGGAAACGATCCGGGAAAAGGCGGCCGGCAGCCGGGATTATGTGATCCGGGTGCTGATCAGCGGCATTCTCCACCGGGAGTTTTCCCCCACCAAGGCGATGGAGGCGGCGGCCGGTGACGAGCTGAAAAAGATGCGCCGTTATATGGGGGCCCTGGATACCATGATCACCGTGGCCCCGCTGCTGGGGATTCTGGGCACGGTGGTGGGGATCATCAACTCCTTTGAGATGATCGGCTCGGTGGGGATCGAAGAACCCCGGGCGGTGACCGCCGGCATCGCCCAGGCCCTGATCACCACCGCCGCCGGGCTCAGTATCGCCATCTTCGCGGTCTTTCCCTACAACTATTTCAACGCCCGGGTGGAGAACGCCGCCCGCGGCATCGAAAAATACGCCACCAGCCTGGAGATCGTTTACCAGAAGCTGACCATGCACGAGCGGGGCGCCCACCGGCCATGAAGCTCAACCCGGCCCATATCGGCCTGAAAAAGGCCCGGATCGAGATGCTGCCGCTGATCGATATCGTCTTCCTGGTGCTGGTGGTCTTTATCTATGCCATGCTCTCCATGGCGGTCCATCGAGGGCTGCCGGTGGTGCTGCCCCAGGCGGCGGCCACCACCGTGGAGAGCGACAGTCGGCTGACCATCAATCTCCTGGCCGACGGCACCCTGCTTTTAAACCGGCGGCCCATTACCCCCACCGCGCTACGGGAGACCCTGACGGCAAGGGCCGCGGAGCAACCCCAGCCCACGGTGCTGCTCTTCGGCGACCGCGATCTCGACTACCAGCAGCTTTTTCGGGTGCTGGACCTGATCCGCCAGGCGGGAATCGAACGGATCTCCCTGCAGGCCGAGGCCCCGGACGGACCATGAAACGGCTGCTGGGGGCGGCGGTCCTGGCCCTGCTGCTCCACGCCGGCTTGCTGGGGTGGGGAAATTGGCGGCTGGAACCACTCTCCCGGCCCGATCTGGGCCACCGGGAGCTGACCCTGGAGCTGGCGGCGGTGGCCCCAAGTCCGAGCCCGAAACCGGCCCCCGGGGCCCAACCGTCGCCGGCCCCCGCCCCACAACCCATGCCGGAGCCCATGCCCGAGCCCACCCCCCAACCCGAGCCCGAGCCCGAGCCCGAGCCCGAGCCCGAGCCCGAGCCCGAGCCGAAGCCGGAGCCGAAGCCGAAGCCGAAGCCGGAGCCGTTGGCGTCGCCCCAAGCGGTGGAGCCGATCCCCCCGGAGACGGCCCCGCTGGAACCGGAGCCGGAGCCCGCCCCGAAATCGCAAACCGAGCCCGAACTCCCACCCCGAGCCGAGGCCCCCGATTCGCCCCGGCCCGATTCGCCCCCCCCACCCGGACCGGTCGGCGAGTCCTCACCCGGCCCGGATGCGACCACGGTGGTGGAAGCCCGCCCCCTCTACCGGGACAATCCTCCCCCGGACTATCCGCCGGCCGCCCGCCAGCGCCACCAGCAAGGCACGGTGCTGCTGCGGGTCCTGGTGGATGAAGCGGGACGGGTTCGCGAGGCCGAGGTGGCCACCAGCAGCGGCTATCCCCTGCTGGACCGGGCGGCCCTGCGGGGGGTGCAACAGTGGCGCTTTGAGCCGGGCCGGCGGGGGGCAACCACCATCGCCAGCCGGGTGCTGGTACCGATCCGTTTTGAACTACAATAGCTGAACGTTTACAGCCCGTTAAAGCAACAGGTTGTCGGCCCTCGCGAGAGGTTTACCAATAAATTAAGGGGAAGATAAGACGATGCCTTTTTGGCTTGGACAGATCATAATCCTGCTGCTGCTGGTGGGGCTGCCGGGCGGGGCAATCTCCGGCGAAATCCGGGAATTGACCGACCCCACCGGGCGCCTGGTCCGGCTGCCGGTTACCCCCCAACGGGTAATCTCCCTGGCCCCCAGCATCACCGAAATGGTCTTCGCCCTCCAGCGGCAAGAGCTGCTGCTGGCCACTCCCGAATTCAGCAACTACCCCCCCGCCGCCAAGGAGCTGCCCCGGATCGGCTCCTACGTCCATCCCGACCTGGAACGGATCGTGGCCCATCGCCCCGACCTGGTCCTGGCCACCCGCGACGGCAACCCCCGCCAACTGATCGAGCGGCTCCAGCGATTGGGAATCCCGGTTTTTGCCCTGGACCCCCGTAACCTGGACGAAATCAAGAACACCTTACTGGCTTTGGGCGCAGTACTGGGCGCCGAACCCGTCGCCGCCGAGATCGTCACCGCCATGACCGGGCGTCTGGCCGAGATCGAGGGCCGGGTGGCGGCGGCCCGGCAGCGGCCGCTGGTCTTTTTTCAGGTCGATGCCGAACCCATGGTCAGCGTCGGCGAGCAGACCTTCCTCCATGAGTTGATTGTCCGGGCCGGCGGCCGCAACGCCGCCGCCGGGGGCCCTCCCTATCCCCGTTTCGGCTGGGAGGAGATCCTGCGGCTGCAGCCGGAGGTGGTGATCATCACCTCCATGGCCGGGGGCCAGAGCCCCGAGGAGCTGCTCCGGCAATGGCAGCGCTGGCCCCAGCTGGAGGTGGTGCAAAGCGGCCGAATCCACGTGGTGGATGCCGACCTGTTCGACCGCCCCACCAATCGCCTGGTGGACGGTCTGGAGACCCTGGCCCGCCTGATCCAACCCCAACTCTTTCCCCCGGTCGATCCCGGACTTGACCCGCGGCCGGAAATCAAATAAGGTCGCTCCAGCCATGACCACCTCCCACTTTCCCTCACTGCTTAAAACCTTGCCCCTGCTGCTGCTCGGCGGCGGCCTGCTGCTGGCCGGCGCCGTTTTCCTGGGCTTGAGCGGCGGCTCATCGGGCCTCTCCCCCTCCGATCTGTGGCTGCTGCTGACCAAACCCGAGAGCGCCGACCCGGTCACCGCCGCCATTATCTGGCAGATCCGCCTGCCCCGGGTGGTGATGGCCGCGGCCGCCGGCGCCACCCTGGCCCTGGGCGGCCTGATTTTCCAGGCCCTGCTCCGCAACCCCTTGGCCGAACCCTATATCCTGGGGCTGAGCGGCGGGGCGGCGGTGGGGGCGATTCTGGGGATGATGGCCGGCCTGGCCAACTTCCCCGGGGTTACCCTGCTGGCCTTTGCCGGCGGCATGGCCACCCTGCTGCTGGTGCTGGCCATCGCCGGCAGCCAAAGCGGCGGCGGCAAGGACACCCTGCTCCTGGGCGGGGTGATGATGAACGCCTTTTGCGGCTCGCTGATCATGCTGCTGCTGGCCATAAGCCAGGACGATCAGCTGCGCACCATCCTCTTCTGGCTGATGGGCGATCTCTCCCGGGCCGACCTGCACCATCTCCCCATCCTGCTGCTGCTGCTGCCGGCCATGCTGGTGATCTCCCTGCTGGCCCGGACCCTGAACCTGCTGCTGCTGGGGCGCGATTCCGCCGCCGGTCTGGGGGTGGGGGTCCGCAATGTTTCCCTGCTGCTGCTGACCATGACCTCCTTCATGGTGGGGATCGTGGTCAGCCAGGCCGGGCTGATCGGCTTTGTCGGCCTGGTGGTGCCCCATATTTTCCGGATGCTGGCCGGCCCCGACCATCGGCTGCTGATTCCCGCCTGCCTGCTGGGCGGGGCGGCCTACTTGATCCTCTGCGACCTGCTGGCCCGCTCCCTGCCCACCGGCGGCGAGATGCCGGTGGGGATCGTCACCGCCCTGATCGGCGCCCCGCTCTTTATCTTTCTCCTCTGGAAATCACGGACATGAAGGCCACGGCGACCGGCAGGGAAGCGATCCGGGTAACCGACCTGAGCCTGGCCTATAACGGCCAGCCGGTTCTCCATCGCCTCTACTTCACGGTGGAGGAGGGGGAATTTTTCCTGGTGATCGGCCCCAACGGCAGCGGCAAGAGCTCGCTGATCCGCCTGCTGGCCGGATTGCTGCCCCCCACCAGCGGGGAGATCGCCATCCTGGGCCATAATCCCACCAAGGTCAATCGCCGACTCTTCGCCCGCCGGGTGGCGATGCTGCCCCAGCAGATCCCCGTGGATTTTCCCTTCAAGGTGGCGGAAACGGTGCTGATGGGCCGCGCGCCCCACCTGCGCCCCTGGGAGCTGGAGAAAAAGGAGGATCGCCGGCTGGCGGCCGAGGCCATGGCCTTCACCGGGGTCGATCATCTGGCCGGTCGCCGCCTGGACCAGCTCAGCGGCGGCGAGCGTCAGCGGGTCTTCATCGCCCAGGCCCTCTGCCGCCGCCCGCGCCTGCTGCTGCTGGATGAACCCACCGCCGCCCTGGATCCGGCCCATCAGATCATGATCCTCGATCTGCTGGAACGGCTGCGCCGGGAACAGGGGGTCACGGTGGTGATGGTCTCCCACGACCTCAACCTGGCCGCCATGTACGGTCACCGGCTGCTCCTGCTGGATGGCGGCAAACTGGCGGGGCTGGGGTCGCCGGCCACGGTCCTCAACCGGGAGCGGCTGGAAAAGTGCTACCGTTGCGCCCTGATGGTGGACGAGAACCCCATGGGCGGGGTACCCCGGATAATGCCGATTCCGGAAAAACACCGCTCCCTTTAAGCATCCCCTCCCCCTTAACCTACCATATTTTGTGTTGACTGCCGGCCCGTAGCGCGATATATAGTGGGGCAAGCGGTTTCCGCCCCGTTGGTTACGGGCCGGAACGAAAAGGGAATCCGGTGTGAATCCGGAACTGTCGCGCAGCGGTAATCGGGAACGAACGTTATCGGAACCACTGGCCAGGGGCCGGGAAGGGATAACCAGTAGATAGCACTCCGCCCGAAAGTCCGAAGACCTGCCGTGAAACCGCCGGCCCCGGGTTGCCTGGGGTCGGCCATGATCACTTCGCTGCCTCGCGCAAAGGAGAGCGTTATGCCCCCGATTTCCCCCCCAGCCATGGCCGCCACCCCGGCCGGCCAACCGCCCCAACTGTTCACTTCGATCCGCAAACGCAACCGGCAACTGGTACCCTTCCAGGCGGAAAAGATCACCGCCGCCATCCACAAGGCGGGACTGGCCACCGGTGAGATCGGCCGGCCCGAGGCCCGCCGGCTCACCATGCAGGTGCTGGCCATCGCCCAGAACCTCTTTGCCGCCGACCACGGGGCGGAGCCGGCGCCGCCCACCGTGGAGGAGGTTCAGGACCTGGTGGAGGAGGTGCTGCTCTCCTCCGCCTACAAGCAGACGACCAAGGCCTATATCCTCTACCGGGACCAGCATGCCCGGCTCCGAGAGATGGTGACCCGCACCGATCTGGACCTGATCGACGGCTATCTCCAGAAGCTGGACTGGCAGGTCCAGGAAAACTCCAATATGTCCTACTCGCTGCAGGGCCTGAACAACTACATCTCCAGCGAGGTGAGCAAAAACTACTGGCTCAACAAGATCTATCCCGCCGAGGTGCGCCAGGCTCACCTGGCCGGCGATCTTCATCTCCACGACCTCGGCCAGCTCTCGGTTTACTGCGTGGGCTGGGACCTGCGGGACCTGCTCAAGCAGGGGTTCACCGGGGCGCCGGGCAAGGCGGAGAGCGGCCCGGCCCGGCATTTCCGCAGCGCTCTGGGCCAGATCGTCAACTTCTTCTACACCCTCCAGGGGGAGGCGGCCGGGGCCCAGGCCTTTGCCAGCTTCGACACCCTGCTGGCCCCCTTTATCCGGGCCGACGGGCTGGGCTATCGCGAAATCAAGCAGGCCCTGCAGGAGTTTGTCTTCAACCTCAATGTGCCCACCCGGGTGGGTTTCCAGACCCCCTTCACCAACCTGACCATGGATCTGCAACCACCGACGAGCCTCCGGGAGGCGCCGGTGATCATCGGCGGCGACGAGCAGGAGAGCGTCTACGGCGACCACCAGGCCGAGATGAACCTGCTCAACCAGGCCTTTCTCGAGGTGATGGCCGCCGGCGACAGCAAGGGGCGGGCCTTTACCTTTCCCATCCCCACTTACAATATCACCGCCGATTTCAACTGGGACGACCCCGGCCTGGATAGTCTCTGGAAAATCACCGCCCGCTACGGGCTGCCCTATTTCGCCAACTTCGTCAACTCCGACCTCAGTCCCGACGATGCCCGCTCCATGTGCTGCCGCCTGCGCCTTGACACCCGGGAGCTGGAGAAACGGGGCGGCGGCCTCTTCGGGGCCAATCCCCTGACCGGCTCCATCGGGGTGGTGACCATCAATATGGCCGCCCTGGGCTATCAGGCCGACGACGAAGCCGACTTTTTCCGCCGCCTGGACCGGCTGATGGAGATCGCCCGCACCTCGCTGGAAACCAAGCGCAAGGTGCTGGAAAACTTCACCGCCAAGGGGCTTTACCCCTACACCCGCTACTATCTGCGCCAGGTGGAGCAGCGCTTCGGCCGCTTCTGGGAGAACCACTTCTCCACCATCGGCCTGATCGGCAGCAACGAGGCCTGTCTCAACCTGCTGGGCAAGGATATCGGCACCAAAGAGGGGCAACAGTTCGCCCTGCGGATTCTCGACCATATGCGGGAGCAGCTCCGCCGCTTCCAGGAGGAGACCGGCAACCAGTACAACCTGGAGGCGACCCCGGCCGAGGGCACCGGCCACCGGCTGGCCAAGCTGGACGCCCGCCGTTTTCCGGCCCTGGCCGCCTCCCTGACCTGCGCCGGGGAAGCGGGCTTGCCCATCTACACCAACTCCACCCAGTTGCCGGTCAATTACACCGATGATATCTTCGCCCTGCTCGACCATCAGGATGAGCTCCAGGCCAGATACACCGGCGGCACCGTGGTCCACTGCTTTCTGGGCGAGGCCGAGATCGATCCCCAAGCGGTTAAATCCTTCGTCAAAACGGTCTGCCACCAGTACCGGATCCCCTATTTCACCCTGACCCCCACCTTTTCCATCTGCCGGGAGCACGGCTATCTGGCCGGGGAACAGCAGCCCTGTCCCCACTGCCAGACCCCCACCGAGGTTTACTCCCGGGTGGTGGGCTATCTTCGCCCGGTGGAACAGTGGCACGAAGGCAAGCAGGCGGAGTTTGCCGCCCGTTCCCGTTACCGGCTGCCGGCGCCCGGCGGGCCGGTTCAGCCGTGAAGATCGGCGGCTTCCACCCGGCCAGCTTCATCGATTACCCCGGCCGGGTGGCGGCGGTGATCTTCACCCAGGGGTGCAACTTCCGCTGCCCTTACTGCCACAACGCCGAGCTGATCGCCACCGATCGCCCGGCCCTTTACGACCAGGAGGAGATTATCGCCCGGCTGGCCTCGCGCCGGGGCAAGCTGGGGGGGGTGGTGATCAGCGGCGGGGAGCCCACCCTCCAGGAGGGGCTGCTCCCCTTCTGCCGCCGCCTGCGCCAGCTGGGGCTGGCAGTGAAGCTGGACACCAACGGCAGCCGACCGGAGGTGCTGGCCGAGCTGCTGACCGCCAAGGCGGTGGATTATATCGCCATGGACTTGAAGGCGCCCCTGAAGCGCTACCGGCAACTGACCGGGGCGGCGGTGGCCGCGGAGACCATTCGCCGCTCCAGCCGCCTGATCGCCGCCGGCGGCATCCCCCATCACTTTCGCACCACCAACTTCACCCCCCTGCTGGGGCCCGACGATCTGGCCGCCATCCGCCGGGAGGTCCCGGTCGGATCGGTCCACAAGGTCCAGCCCTGCCAGGAAGTGCTTGTCAAGCCGGACTTTATTGCTTAAATATCCCACCCATGCTTACCATAATCGCGTTATACCTGGGACTGGGGGCGGTGGCCGGGGTCCTGGCCGGACTGCTGGGGATCGGCGGCGGCCTGGTGATCGTGCCGCTGCTGGTCTTTGCCTTCACCTGGCAGGGGCTGCCCCCGGAACATCTGATGCACCTGGCCCTGGGCACCTCCCTGGCCAGTATCATCTTCACCGCCGTCTCCAGCTTCATGGCCCATCACAAGCGGGGAGCGGTGCGCTGGGAGGTGGTGGGCCGGATCACCCCGGGGGCGCTCATCGGAACCCTGGCCGGCACCTTTCTGGCCGCGGCCCTCTCCACCGCCTTTCTCAAGATCTTTTTCGCCCTTTTTCTCTACTTCGTCACCTGGCAGATGCTGAGCGGCCGCAAACCCCAACCCGGTCGGGAACTGCCGGGAACGGCGGGGATGCTGGGGGTGGGCGGTGGAATCGGGGTTTTTTCCAGTCTGGTGGGGATCGGCGGCGGCACCCTCTCGGTACCCTTCATGCTCTGGTGCAATATCGGACTCCACCAGGCCATCGGCACCTCGGCGGCCATCGGTTTTCCCATCGCGGTGGCCGGCACCATCGGCTATCTCCTCAACGGCTGGCAGGTTACGGAGCTGCCGGCCTGGTCCCTGGGCTATATCTACCTGCCCGCCCTGGCCGGGATCGTGGCCGCCAGCGTCTTTACCGCCCCATGGGGGGTGCGCCTGGCCCACAGCCTGCCGGTGGCCAAGTTGAAGAAAGTTTTCGCCATCCTGCTGCTGGCGGTGGCCACCCGGATGTTGTGGACAGCCCTCTGATCAGCGACAATCAACCACCCCCTCCTCGGTGACCAGGTAGTGCAGCCGCTGGTCGTGGGGCTGCAGCACCAGGGGCTCTTCACTGACCTGACAGGCGAAGGCCAACCCGATCCGGACGGCCCGGGGAGCGGCGTTGGCCAGAAAACGATCGTAATAACCCCCGCCATAGCCCAAGCGACCGCCCCGGCGATCAAAGGCGCTGCCCGGCACCAGCACCAGGTCCAGCTCGGCCGGGTTCAATCGCTGGCAGAGCCGCGGGTCCGGCTCGGGAATCCCGCAGTAACCTGGCCGCAGTTGCCGGGCCGGCTCGGTCAGCAGGTAAATTTCCAACTGCTTGGCCGCCACCACGGTCCGGGGCACCGCGATTCGGCACCCCGGCGGCAGAAAAGCGTCCAGACCGGGCAGGGTCTCCACCTCGCTGCGGAAGTGGAGATAGACCATCACCAGCCGGGCCGAGGCCACCTCCCCGATCCCCGCCAGGGCGCGGTGAATGGCGGCACTCTTTTGCCGCCGCTCCTCCGGGCCCAGGGCGTCCCGGGCCGCCAGCATCTCTCTTCTCATCTCCTCCCCTTCCTTATCGCTTGACCGCTTTAGCGTTGCACAGAAACGCTCAGGGCCATGAAACGATCCGGCCGCCGCTGGCCATCGAACTCCTGGCTGCGCACGACGCTGGTGATCGCCACCTTGATCCCGTCGTAGGTCGCGACCAAACCATATTGCGCATCCAGCACCAGAATTTTTCTGTCCACCCGGTGACTGTCGCGAAAGGTGTTGCCGTCCAGGAAGATGTTGCGCCCCACCAGACGGGCTTCCGTTCCGATAAACAGGTAACCGCTCCAGCCGGGGGTTTTGCGAAAATAGCCGGCCCCCGGCAGGCTGGGCCGGATCCGGGGCGGCCCGTTGTCGCCCCCCAGCCCCTTCCCCAGGCGCCAGGTTAGCCCTCCCCCCAGGTGGATGTCGGCATTGCCCAGGGCCAAGCCGGCATGGGGAATCAGGTCCGCTTCCACGCCTTCAGCGCCCCGGGGCGACAAAGGGTGGCGCCATTGCCGGTCCCAGTAGAGGTTGATCACCGGCTCGTTGCGCAACTGATGCTCCCAGCCCATGGGTTCCTCGGAACCGCTGACCTGGTCATGCCACCAGGTCTGGACCTCCCGGCCCATGGCATAGGGCCCCACCACCCCCAGTTGCAGTTCGAAATTGCTAACCATCTGGATTCTGCCGCCCGCATCCTTTTCGGCCCGGACCAGGCCCAGGCCCAGATAGAGATAACCGGCATAGGGCCGCTCCTCGGGCTGTAACTCACGGACGGAAATATCCGCCGGAGTATAGATATTTTGCCCCAAGGCCAGGTTGGTCCGCCAGGACTCCTGCTGCCGGCTGTGGGACAAATAGGGCAGGAGCTCGGCGATCCGGTTGAGCCAGTCGTCCCGTACCACCCCGGAATAGTAGGAAAAGCGGGTGCCGTGGGTAAAGTGGCGGTCGGTCCCCCGCAACATGTCGTTCTCAATGACGGCCGTGTAGATGCCGCCACTCTCCTCGGCCGCCAGGGGAGAGGGCCCGCCAAGACTTACCGCCAGCAAAAACGCCAGGAGCGCCACCGAAAATTTACCGAAATTTAACATAAAAAAACAACACCACAACAAGGCTCTCGGCTTGCCAGCCCCACCAGGTTTGAGTATCTTCCTCAAGAAATTGTTCAAGAAAAATTTCCATTTCATCATTATAGCTTAATCACTCGACCAACTCGCCCTTTGCATGGCATAATGAACATATGTTTTTTTTTGCGCCAACATTCCACCGCCACCCCGCTCCGCCCGGCCCGCCACCCGGACTGACCTTGGCGCTCACCCTGCTGGCCGCCACCCTGCTCCTCGCCCTGCCGGCGGCCAACGCCGAACCGATCCGCCCCATCCCCCTGGCGATCGACTACGACCCCGGCAAAGCCGCCCTGGGCAAGGAGCTGTTCCACGACCCCCTGCTCTCCCTGGACCAAACCGTCTCCTGCGCCTCCTGTCACGACCTGGCCGGCGGCGGCCATGATCCCCGGCCGGTTTCCACCGGAATCATGGGGCGGCAGGGCACCATGGCCGCCCCCACCGTATTCAACGCGGTGTTCAATTTTCGCCAGTTCTGGAACGGGCGGGCCGCCGACCTCAAAGAACAGGCCGCCGGCCCCCTCCAGGACCCCCGGGAGATGGGGATGAGCCCTGACGAGGTGGAGCGGCGACTCAGCGCCGTGGAAGATTACCGTCGAACCTTCAGGGAGCTTTACGGCGGCAACCGGGTCCGCTTCGACGACGTCCTGGATGCCCTGGCCGAATTTCAACGGGCCCTGGTCACCCCCAACAGCCCTTTTGACCGGTATCTGCGGGGCGAAACGCCCCTGCCCCCCCAGGGCCCTGCAGGGCTACCACACCTTCAAGGAGATCGGCTGCGTTACCTGCCACAACGGCATCAACCTGGGCGGCAACTCCTTCCAGAAGATCGGGGTGATCAATCCCACCGAATACCGGGAAGAGGTGGCCGACCGTTTCAACGTAACCGGCAACCCCGCCGACCGCCATCTTTTCAAGGTGCCGACCCTGCGTAACATCGCCCTGACCGCCCCCTATTTCCACAACGGCTCCTGCCCCAGCCTGCCCGAGGCCCTGGAGCAGATGGCCTTCCACAATCTGGGGCTGGAGATTCCCAAGGAGCAGGAACAGGATCTCATCGCCTTCCTGCGCACCCTCACCGGGGAGAAACCGGCCATTCTGGACGAGGGGAGCCGCTAGCCGCCATGCGCCTGAAAATTCACCTGACCATCGCCGTCGCCTGCCTGGTGGGCATTCTCTTCGGCTACTATCTGAAGGGGGCCAAGGAGCAGACCACCGTTCGCCTGACCCTGCTCAACCAAATCACCCTTCTGGAACGGCAACAGAAGCAACTGGACAGTGAAATTCTGCACAGCGCCTTTTTCCTTTACCACGATTATGACCGCATTCACGCCACCTTGAGGCAAATCAAACACACCCTGACCAGCGCCATGGAGCTCCACGCCGGCATCAGCGGCAACCATTCCCAGGTTTGCGACCTGCTGACCGGCTACCGGCAAATGGTCGAATTGAACGAGGAACGGATCATCCGCCTGCTCACCCTCAACTCAATGCTGAAAAACTCGGCCATGTACATCCCCCAGCTCACCCGCCAGGCCGGACTGGATGCGCCCACTCTCGACCCCCACTATCACGTTCTGCTGACCGATCTCAACTCCACTCTCCATCTGAGCCGCAACAGTTTGGACCCGGATCTGCTGCGGGGCCTCTCCTTATCCCTGGAGGCCCTGGCCACCCACCCTCCCCCCCCGGGCACCGAACATCTTCATCCGCTCCTGCTGGCCCACGGCCGGGTTTTCGCCGAGACGCTGCCCGATTACAGCCGGCTCCTGGCCGCCATCCTCCAGCCCGCCGCCGGCAACCTGCTTTGGCAACTGCAGGAGGCGCTGAAAACGGAAAACAGCCACTGGCTGATCCGGCTCAACCGGCTCACCTACATCTTTTTCGGCGCCTTTCTGGCCGCGATGCTGCTGGTTGTCGCCCTGCTGCTCAAAACCGAACGGGAGAACCTGGCCTTAAACCGGCTGTCCGCCGCCCTCAGCGCCGCCGCCACCACCGATAATCTGACCCAGCTGGCCAACCGTTTCGCCTTCGATCACGACCAGGAGAGCCGCCGCCGTCCTCTGCTTTTCCTGGTCAATATCGACGACTTCAAACATATCAACGATCTTTACGGGGTCCAGACCGGGGATTATGTCCTGGTCGATCTGGCGGCCCGGCTGGAGAAGCTCTCCGCCCCCGGCAATTGGTCCCGCTGTTATCGCCTGGGTGGTGACGACTTTGGTCTGCTGCTGGAGGAGCCGGCGGATTTCACCCCGGATAACCTGGCCCAGACCATCGTCGCGGCGGTGGAGGGAGAGCTTTTTGTCCACCGGGAGCAACCGATTCGGCTCAGTATCTCCATGGGAATCTCCCGCCAGCGCCCCCTGCTGGAAACCGCCGACATGGCCCTGAAGGAGACCAAAAGGCTCAAGCGGACCAAATTCACCATTTACCGCAGCGAGCTGAATATCCAGGCCCGAATCGCCGCCAACCTGCAGATGCTGCAAAAGGCCCGCCGGGCCCTGGCCGAGGATGATATCCTGGTCTACTACCAGCCGATCTTCGATAACCTCAGCGGTGAGATCGCCCGCTACGAGTGCCTGGTCCGAATGCGGGACGAGGATGGCGCCATCCTCACCCCGGGCCACTTCCTGGATCTGATCAAGGAGTCATACCTCTATCCCCAGTTCACCAAACAGGTGGTGGCCAAAAGTTTCAGCGACTTTGCCGACTGCCGCTACTCCTTCTCCATCAACCTGGCCCTAACCGACATTCTGGACAGCGAGGTGCGGGATTATCTCCTGGCGATGATCGACGCCAATCCCGCCACCGCGGCTCGTCTCACCTTTGAAATTCTCGAAAACGAAGGGATGAAAAATGTGGAGGAGGTGCGCTCCTTCATCGCGCGGGTCAAGCAGGCGGGCTGCCAGATCGCGGTGGATGATTTTGGCTCCGGCTACTCCAACTTTGCCCATCTGCTGACCCTGCAGGTGGACACCCTCAAGATCGACGCCTCCCTGATCCGCAACCTCGATCACGACACCCAGGCCCGGGTGATGGTCCATACCATCGTCGATTTCTGCCGCAGGCTGGGGATTAAAACGGTGGCCGAATTTGTCCATTGCGCCGCGGTCCACCAGGTGGTGAAGGAGCTGGGCATCGACTATTCCCAGGGCTTCCACCTGGCCGAACCGGCTCCCCGGCCCCTCCATCTCTCCAGAGCTTAACCGACTCCACCCTCCTCGGTGCCCCCTTTGCTGCTGTGGTTGAAGGCTCCATCCCAGTCGGGAGGGGGGGGGTGGCGCAGAAAGTGGCGCAGGCGAGCGCGGTAAAGGCAGTAAAGCCGGCAGCCCGAGTTTTGCCGATGCAGGGCCTCGATAATCTCCAGGGCGGCGGCAAACTCCCGCCGACGATAGAGGGCCAGGGCCCGGTGATAGCGCTCCAGCTCCACAAGCAGGGCGGGGTCCAGCTCGGTGGGCAACCCCAATGGCTCGAAAACCACCACCGCTTTTTCCTTCCCCTTGACCCGCACCTTGTCCAGTTCCCGGTAGAGGTATTCGGGCACCAGGTCCCGGGTGGACTCGCTGACCATGATCTCAACCCCGTACTGGACGGTCAGGGCCTCCAGGCGGGAGCCGATATTGACCGCGTCCCCCAGCACGGTATAGGCCACGCGAAACTCCGACCCCATGTTGCCCACGTTCATCATGCCACTGTTGAGGCCGATGCCGATCCTGACCGGCGGCCACCCCCGGGCCTCGAACTCCTCCCGAAGGCGGGGCAACTCCCGCACCATGGCCAGGGCGGCGGCCAGGGCGTGGCGGGCATGCTCGGGATCGGGCAGGGGCGCCCCCCAGAAAGCCATGATTGCGTCACCCATGTACTTGTCGATGGTGCCCCGATGCTGATGGATGATCCGGGTCATGGGGGTGAGCATGGCGTTCATCAGCCGGGTCAGCTCGGGGGCCTCCAGCCCCTCGGAGATGGTGGTGAACCCCCGGACATCGGAGAAGAGTACCGTCATCTCCCGGGTCTCCCCCCCCAGCCCCAGCTCCTCGGACCTGGCGGCCATCTCCGCCACCAGCTCCGGCGGTACGTACTGGCCAAAGGCCTTGCTGATCCGGCGCTTCCGGCGCCCCTCGAAGAAGTAGTTGAACAGGGTCACCACCATGAACAGCACCACCAGGGTGGCCAGGGGGTAAACCAGGCCCACCACCGCCTGCTGCTTGAAGAAAAAGTGATAGTTGGCCGCCACCGTGCCCCCGATCAGCAGCAGGGCACCCATCCCCCCGGCCAGGGGACCGCCATGGGCCAGAAGGGCGGTAAGCAGCAGCCCGCCGACGACCACCGTGGCGTAGGTCAGGCCGATCTCGGTGTAGATATCGTGGACCAAAGGGTCACCGGCGATGAGGTTGTCGACGATGGTGGCCTGGATCTCGACCCCGGGAAAGACATGGGAGAAGGGGGTGGCCCGCAGATCCATGAGTCCGGCCGCCGAGGTCCCGATCAGGACGATCTTGCCGGCCAACCCCTCCGGAGCGGGATCATTGAGCAGATCCACCGCCGAGAGGTAGGTAAATGAGTAAGCAGGACCCCGGAAATTGACGCTGAGCTGGCCCTGCTCGTCGGTGGGAATAAAACGCGACCCCAAAGAGAGCCCCAGCAAGGCGTGCCGACCGCCATGGGCCACGGGATCGGCGTGGATCACCAGGGCCTCCTCCCCCAGGGCGATCCGGGTCAGCTCCAGGGCCAGGGAGGGGTACGGCACCCCATCCATCATCATCAGCAGGGGGACCCGGCGGACGGTGCCGTCGATGTCGGGGAAGACATTGAAGAAACCCTCACTGAGGGCCTGGGAGATCTCTGGAATATTGAGAATTGGCCGGTAGGCGGGGATCAGGGCCAGACCGGCAAAGCCGATCTCCGGCGGCTCAAGGCGGATCAGGGCGGCGGGGAAAGGGGCGGCCGCTTCCTCCTTGAGTCCGTCATCCCGGAGCTGGAAAACGTAGCCCAGCACCGAAGGCAGCTCGGCCAGGGTTTCCCCCAGAATCCGGTCATAGTCCAATTCTCCACCTTGCAGGAGTTCCCCGATCAGCCCCGGCTCAAACAGGGTTAACCGGCGGCGCTCCAGCTCGGCCAACAGGGCGGCGGGGGAGGTGCGATCCGGCTCGGCGAAAACGATATCGACCCCGATGGCCGCCGCCCCCCCCTTCCCGGCATGGCTCAATAAACGGGCCACCAGGTGACGGGGCCAGGGCCACTGCCCCACTTCCCGCAGGCTGCGCTCGTCGATATCGACGATCACCACCCGGTCGCCCGGAGCCGCCACTCCCCGCCAGTGAAACATGGTATCGACCACCCGCTGGTCCAGGGCGCTCAGCAGGCGCGGCTTCTGGGTCCCGAAGGAGTAAAAAAAAGATACGGCCGCCAGGATCACCAGGCAGCCGATCTTAAAAGGGGTAAGCTTGAACCGGCGAGCCAGCAAGGCAGGCGACTGGCGCATCACTCTCCCGGGCGGCGGCGGCAGGAGTTACCACTCACCCCGGGTGCCCCCGAAGATCCCCAGATATTGGGCGAAATCGGTCTCGGCCTGGAAGTTGCCACCGATGGAGCGGGCATCGGGGCCGAAAAAGGAGCCGCTGATCCCGCTCTCCGGATAGGGGGTCCCCCCACCCAGGCCCGAGACGGAGGTGATCTCCGCCGCGAAACCGCTGCTGGTCAGACTGGACGCGCCGCCGACCAACAGCTCGACCTCGGCGAAAGAGATAACTCCGCTCACCGCCGCGGCGGTGGCGCCGAAATCGATGCTCAGGTTGGTGGTACCGCCGACCAGATCGGTGATTGCGTCGTTAAGGACCATCACCCCTTCCGCTCCCCCCACGTAGTCACCCACCACATTGCCGGCAGTGATCAAATCCTGCACCACCACGGCCGGGGTCGGCTCTCCGGCCACCCAGAAGGAACCGCGCGAGCTGAGGATCTGGGCGTCGCCGGAAAACGGATCATCGAAACTGAGGGCCCAGTAACCCCAGGAGAGGTGCTCGGCCAGGGGGTCGGCATAATTGCCGCTGCCCCCCAGAAAGTTGCCATGGGGGTTGAGCCCGGTGCCGGTGATCTCCCCGGCCAGGTGGTGGTCGGTGACATAGAAGCCGCCGACCTCCAGGCCGCCCACCGTGTAATCGCCGTCGATCGCCTGGAGGTTATCGATGCCGCCGCTGAAGGTTCCCGCCTGCCGATCGATCGCCAGCGAGAAATCAACCGCCTCGGTGCTGCGCAACAGGGTTGGCGCCGCGCCGGGCTCGGCGCTCAGGTTCAGCGCCATCCCGGTGGCAAAGCCCTGCCAGGAGGCGGGCAGGTCGGGGTCGAAATAGACGAAGAGGGGGTCGCGGTAGGCCCCGGCCGCCACCGACCAGGTTTCAGTGACGCTCTCCTGGTCGAGCAAGGAGATCATCTGCCCCTGGGCGGTGAGACCCAGCCCCTGATATTCACTGCCGTAAAACTGGGCGAAGGTTCCACCCCCGACAATGGCCCCCGGAGGGGGCCCGTTGAAACCGCTGCCCCGGTCCTGGCCGAACAGACCGACGGTGGCCAGCCCGCTGCCATCCACCCGGGCCAGGAGATAAACCGGCAGCAGGCGTTCATCGTCATAATCGGTGAAATAGCCCACGGCCTGGCCGGTGCGCCAGTTCACCGCCAGCGCCACGCTGCCGAAAATATTGTCCATATGGTCGGCAAAGTCGAGATCACCTGCCCCGGCGAAGATCCCGCCATAGATGGCGCCGCCGCTTACCGGCATCAGGCTGGCAGTAGTTTCCAGACCATGGAAGAGCAGCAGATCCTCCTTGGCAAAACCGGTGGCGGTCTCGGTATAATCCCATTGGTTGTAAACCCAAAACTCCCCCCGATTGTCCACCATGGTCATGCTGAAACGGTCGTTCAGCACGAAGGTATCCCCCCCCCCCCGACGACTCATAAGAGAAATCTTCATACCACCAGACCTCGCCGTAATCCCCGTCACTGAACCCGCTCTGACCATTTTCCAGCAGGAGCTCGGGCTCAATTGCCGTCAGGATGGCGGGCTTGGTGGTCAAGAGCAGGTCCTCCCGGCCAAAATCGCCGACCTGCTCACTCCCTTCGCTGTACCACACCCGAATGCCCCGGCCGGAATAAGCGGCGGACCCGATAACCTCCTGCTCCAGCTCCTCCTGGCCGGCCTCGGTGATGACCTCGCCAACCTGCTCCACCACGGGATCATCGGCAACCACCGGGGGCGTTGCGGACTCAACGGGCTCATCGCCTATCACCCCGGCCCACTCATCCACCGGCTCGGCCTCGCTATCCTCCCCCGCCGCGGCCTCCTCGGCGGCAGCTTCCTCGGCGGCCTCCTCTTCCTCGGGCAGCCCCTCCTGCAACTCCTCCAGTTCGGCGCCACTGAACCGGGCCGGCGGCGCCGGGGGCTCCTCCCGCGACCTCACCCGGGTGCCCAGGCCGGGGACGGTGATCTCCACCCTACCCGCCGGGTTGCTGACGACAATACCGGTCCCTCCCTGGAAGACCACGGTCAACATGCCGTTGCTGACCCGGCCGGCGTACATGGAGCCCCGGATGCCGATGGTGGCGGCGGGGGTTTCGGTGGTGAAGTTCTCCGGCGAGGTCCGGGCGATACTGCCGCCCATTACCCGGAAAGCCCCCTGGTTGACCCGGGTGGTCAATTCACCCTGCCGCTGGTCCCACTGGTAAGCGGCCACCTCCAGTTCGGCGTTGCCCCCCAGGCTGACGATGGTGTTGTCGGTGAACATCAACTGGAGCCGGCCCGATGGCCCGGTCTGGATGGTGTCGCCGACATAAACCGGAGATTTGACCGCCAGCGGCCTCTTTTCCCCCGCCTGGTCCACGGCGGTCACCTGGCCCCGCAGAGCCACCACCATGGCGACTCCTTCCGCCTCCGCCGCCTTGAGCGGCACCGCCCAACCGGCGGCGGCCAGCAGAAGAAACAGGGCCGCGAAAAAAGTGATCGACTGCAATCGGCTGTGCTGATCCATAGGAGAACTCCCGTCAAGCTTCCGGCAGCCGCCCAAGTCGGCGGCCGCCCTGGCTGGCCCCGCCTAGAAGGTGTAGGTCAGGGCCAGGTCGTAAACGTTCTTGGTGTATTCGTAAATGGGGATGGAGGAATCGGTGTCGGTCCGGGCATAGGCCAACTGGCCGCTGAGACCGCGCCGGGAATCGGCGGAGCGCCAGAGAACCCGGGAGAAGCCGAAATTGAGGTAGAGCGACTCATCCTCGCGGGTTTTGGCGAACAGCGGATGGGGATCCTCATAGTCGGTCTCGGTCAGCCGCGCCACGGCAAAAAAGGCCAACTCCCAGGGCAGGCGGCGATCATAGCGCAGGGTCAGCCGCCAGCGGTCGTAGGAGTGCAGGCCCAGCTCGGCGTTCTCCTTTTCATACCCGGCCGTAAGCCCCAGGCGGTTGGGGCCGAGACTGAATACCGGCCCCAGGTTGACGGCGACATTGGTGGCATCCTTGGCGCTGTCCTGATGGTACTTCCTCTCCTGCACGGTCAGCCCACCACTGACCGCCCAGCGGGGCGAGGCGATCCAGGTGGCGGCGGCGCCGGCCCCCATGATCCCCAGGTAGCGATCATATCCCAGGTCGATATGGTGAAAGTTGAGCGAGCCCTGGAGCAGCAGCCGCTCCCGGCGCCAACTGGGACCGGTGCCCAGGCCGTAGAGATTGAGATCCATATCGTTGACCGACTCGTGGAAGACGTTGTAGTTGGTGAGGGAGGTCTTCCAGGACCAGGGACTGCTGTAACGGGGACGATATACGTGATTGAGTACCAGGTTGGTGTTGAGCAGCGAATCGCTCTCCCGGTCAAAACTCAAGGGGACTATGTAGACAAAATCATGGGGGGCGGCGCGGACATTATCGTCGTAGCCGGCGCCCACGGTGAAAAGACCGTTGATGAAGTGGCGTTTTTCCGCCGCCTCGATGGCCGCCAGAAAACGTTGCACGTTCTGCCAGATCGCCTCCGGGGGGTTGGTGGCCAGCACCTCCTGGAAATACCGGCGGGCGATCTCGTTGGAGTCCAGCTTCAGATAGGAGCGGGCCAGCTCCAGTTTGGCCCGGGCCGCTTCGGGGTTGGCCATCAGCACCCGCTCATAGGCCATCACCGCCTCTTCGTAGCGACCCGACTCGAAGGCGGCCCGGCCCAACTGGAAATTCACCTCCGGGTGGGCCGGGTTTTGCTCGAAGAGCGCAAAGAAGCTACGATAAGCGGTATCGAAGTCGCCGGCGGCCAGCGCTTGACGCCCGGCCAGCAGCGGATCTTCGGCGGCCGCCGCCGGTCCGGACCAGCAAAGACAGCCGGCGGCCAGGATCAGGGCGATAAGGAGGGAAGGTTTCCTGGGCATGGCCTCTCCCTTACAGAAAAATTGATAATTTATTGGGATCAGCGCCCAGAGTACCCACTCTCCACGCCCAAGGTCAATTATTTTTTTTCCCCGATACCCCTATAACCCCTTGCGTTCGAAAAAGCTGAAGAGCAGGAGGGCCACCACCACCAAGCCGCCGATCACCAGCCAGTGGTTGACCCCAAGCAGGGCCGGCAGCGACAGGGCGCCGTAGGAACCCAGCGGCCGCAGGTGGGTTTGCACCAGGGGGTAGATAAAGGCGAAAATCAGCCCGCCCAGCAGCATGCCGATGATCGGCCAGATCACGTGGTAGCGCCCTTCACCCAGGGCGCCGACACTGGTGCCCGGGCAGTAGCCGATCAAGGCCCAGCCGACGCCGAAGAGCAGCCCGCCCACGGTCTGCAGGCCCAGGCTCAAGGCCCGGGGAGCAAAGGAGATCATCCCCAGATCGGCCAGCAGATGGATGCCGATGGCACCAACGATGATGGTACTCAGCATGAATTTGACGATGGTCATGTCCCGCAGCCGCATGGCCCCCACCTGGCGCTCGAAACGCAATACCTCCGCCTGCTGCAGCAGAATGCCGAAGAAAATCCCGGTTACCAGTCCCATGATCAGCGTCATCACTTACCTCCCCGATAGATAATGCGCGCGGTGATAATGCCGCCGACAAAGAACATCGCCAAAGCCAGCAGGCTGCTGACTCCCAACTGACTGACCCCGCTGACCCCGTGGCCGCTGGGGCAGCCCCCCGCCATCCGGGCGCCGAGCATCACCAGGACCCCGCCGAGCAGGGAGTGGACAATCCGCAGGCCCAGCCGATCACCGAACCTGGCCACCCACATGGGGGGCAGCCTCTCCAGCTTGAAGGTCCCGGTGAGCAGGGAACTGATAAAGGCTCCGATCCCGATCCCCAAAACAAACAGCAGCTGCCAGTTGGGGAAGGAGGCCCCGGTCAGGGCGCCGCCCCTGACCTGATAGAAGTCCAGGTGGCTGAGATCGATCCCCACCAGATCCACCAGCCAGGTGGCGGCCCGGGGGAAGGTGGTGGAGGTGCCGAAGAACTGATTGGCAAACAGGACGCTGGCGGTGAGCAGCAGCCCGGCCAGGCCTCCCAGCAGATAGGGTTTGTACCATTTCGACGTAGCCATTTCGCCTCCTTGAATAAGTTAGCCGTTGAACCTGGCGGCATCTTAGCACACCCCTGGCGGCCAGTGGAAGCGGATCTGATTTTTTTTTGAAGGGAATCTGAGCGGGGGGCAAAAAACTAGAGACAAACCATGGCGCTGCCCTTTTGCTGGCAGGCGATGGTGAGCCGGGGCAAGGAGCCGGCGGGCCGGCCGTTGAGGGCGGCGGCGACCGTCTGCTCGGCCAGGGCCGGGGTGTTGTTGGTTTCACTGAGATGGGAGAGCACCACCTGCTTCAACTCCCGGTGCAGCAGCCGGGCCAGGAAGGCGCCGGCCTCGTGGTTGGCCAGATGCCCATGGCGGGAACGAACCCGTTGCTTGAGGGCCGGGGGATAGGGCCCCTCCAGCAGCATCGCGAGATCGTGGTTGGCCTCCAGCACCAGGGCGTGGCAGCCGCTTAGGCGGTGATGAACCAGGCGGGAGACCGACCCCAGATCGGTACAATGGCCCAGCAACCGGCCGCCGACCTTGAGCAGAAAACCCACCGGTTCGGCGCAGTCGTGGGGAATGGCGAAGGGGTGAACCTGGATATTGCCGCAAACAAAGGTGGTGCCGGCGGCAAACTCCTGAACCGCCGCGAGGTTGGCCAGGTTCGGCCCGGCCGCCGCCAGGGTGGCCCGGTTGGCCAGCACCGGCAGGCGGTGGCGGCGGGAAAGCACCCCCGCCCCCCGGGTATGATCGCCATGTTCGTGGCTGATCAGGATGGCGGTCAGGTCGGCGGCGTCAACCCCCAGGGCCGCCAGCCGGCCTTCGATCTCCCGACCGGAAAAACCGGCATCGATCAGCAGCCGGGTACCACCCGCCTCCACGTAAGTGGCGTTGCCCTTGCTGCCGCCCCCCAGCACGCAGAATCGCAGGCCGCTCTCACTCATCCAGGGCGTCCCAGTCCAGCAGCCCGTCATCCAGGGGACCCAGGGCCACGGCACTCAGGGGGCGGACAAAGATCCCTTCGGCCAGGGTCTGGATATCGGCGGCGGTTACCCGGTCAAAGCCGGCCAGAATTTCCGCCAGGGGCAGATCGCGGTTGAAGTTGAGCACATTGCGGGCCAGACGACACATTCGGGCCTCGGGATTCTCATCGGCCAGCATGATCACCGCCCGGGCATAATCCCGGGCCTCGGCCAGCACCTCGGCGGGGATCGGTTCGCGGGCCAGGCGGCGGATCTCTTTGCCCACCAGCCCCACCGCCTCCTCGGCCGCCAGGGGATCCACCCCCAGATAAACCCCCAGGGCGCCACTGTCGCTGTTGGTGTTCAGGTAGGAGTACACCGAGTAGGCCAACCCGCGCTTTTCTCGAATCTCCTGAAAGAGGCGGGAGCTCATATTGCCGCCCAGCACCGTGTTGAGCAGCTGCAGGGCGTAGCGGTCCGGATCGGCTTCCCCCAGGCCGTAGGTGCCCATCACCAGATGGACCTGCTCCAGTCCCCGGTCGAAAATCCGCCGGACCGGCTCCCGGAACTCCGGGGCCCGGCGCGAGCCGGCGGCGGAATCGGCGGCCCGCTCGCCGGGCCCACGCGGCATGGAGCCGAAGGGTTGGGCCCACAGTTGGCGGAAGCTGTCATGCTCGACCTGGCCGGCGGCGGCGATTAAAATCCGGCCGGGGGTATAGTGGCGCTGCACATAATCCAGCAGATGATGGGGGGTAAGGGCGCCGATCACCCGGGGAGAACCCAGCACCGTGTTACCCAAAGGATGCCGCCCCCACAGTTCCCGGTTGAAGAGATCGTGGACCAGGTCGTCGGGGGTATCCTCCACCATGGCGATCTCCTGGAGGATCACCTCCCGCTCATTATCCACCTCGGCGGGGAGAAAGCTGGAGTTGAGGACGATATCGGCCAACAGGTCGGCCAGTTGGGGCAGGCGGTCGGCCAGGACGGTGGCGTAAAAACAGGTGGTTTCCGTGGAGGTGAAGGCGTTGGCCATCCCCCCCATCACATCGAATTCGCGGGCAATCTGGTGGGCATTGCGCCGACCGGTGCCCTTAAAAAGCATATGTTCGACAAAATGGGAGCTGCCGTTGGTCAGGTCATGTTCATCACGGGCCCCGGCCTCGATCCAGACCCCCACCGAAACCACCCGTGAGTCGGTGGTTTCGGTGGCGATCCGCAACCCATTATCCAAAGTGCTTTGCTGGCACATGGCGGGGGAGCCCGGGGGGCTGGCGGGGCGGTTCAACTGTTCTCTTCGGCCAGGACCGCCTTGCGGCTCAAACGGATTTTGCCGCGGCCGTCGATCTCCAGAACCTTGACCCGCACCTCATCGCCCTCCTTGAGGACGTCGGTGACCTTCTCCACCCGGCGATTCTCCAGCTCGGAGATATGGACCAGGCCGTCGGTGCCGGGCAGGATCTGGACGAAGGCGCCGAAATCCATGATCTTCTGCACGGTGCCGGTGTAGATCTTGCCAATCTCCGCCTCGGCGGTGATCGAGCCGATCACCTCCCGCACCTTGTCGGCCACCTCGCCGTTGGGGGCGAAGATCTTGACCCGACCGTCGTCCTCGACATCGATCTTGACTCCGTAATCGGCGGTGATGGAACGGATCATCTTGCCCCCCGGGCCGATCAGGTCGCGGATCTTGTCCGGGTGGATATTGATGGTGAACAGTTTGGGGGCGTGTTCCGGCACATCCGCCCGGGAGGTGGCCAGGGCCTGGCTCATCTTCTCCAGGATATGGAGTCGACCGGCCTGGGCCTGGGAAAGGGCCTGGCTCATGATCTCCCGGGATACCCCCTCGATCTTGATATCCATCTGCAGGGCGGTGATCCCGTCCTCGGTACCGGCCACCTTGAAATCCATATCCCCCAGGTGATCCTCATCACCGAGAATGTCGGAAAGGATGGCGATATCGTCACCATCTTTGATCAGGCCCATGGCGATGCCGGAGACCGGTTTTTTCAAGGGCACGCCGGCATCCATCAGGGAGAGCGACGCTCCGCAGATGGTGGCCATGGAGGAGGAGCCGTTGGACTCCAGCACCTCGGAAACCACCCGGATGGTGTAGGGAAAGGTTTCGCTGTCGGGCAGCACCGCCGCCACCGCCCGTTCCGCCAGGGCGCCGTGGCCGATATCGCGACGGCTGGGACCACGCAGGAAACGGGCCTCCCCCACGCAGTAGGGGGGGAAGTTGTAGTGGAGCATGAAGGGCTTGAAGGACATGCCGCTCAAGGATTCAATCCGCTGCTCATCGTCGCCGCTGCCCAGGGTGGCGCTGACCAGCACCTGGGTCTCGCCCCGGGTGAAGAGGGCCGAACCATGGACCCGGGGCAGGGCCGCCACTTCGCAACTGATGGGGCGCACCTCGTCCAGGCGGCGATTGGCGATCCGCTTCTTCTCCTTGACGATCTGACCGCGCATCACGCTCTTCTTGAGATCGTAGAGCAGCTCTTTGGCCTCTTTCAGCTTGGCCGCCAACTGATCGGAAGCACTCAACTCCTCCTTGAGCTGGGCAAGCACTTTACCCTCCAGGGCGTGAAAAGCCTCGCCCCGGGCCATCTTGTCGGCGGTGCCGGTCACCTCGAGCATCCCGGGGCCGGCCAATTCAGCCACCCGGACCCGCAGTTGCTCATCCACCTCCGGCGGCTTGACCTCCATCTTGGCCCGACCCACCGCCTGGCGCAACTCCTCCTGGATGGCGATCAGGGGCTGCATCGATTCGTGGGCGAAGAAGATGCCGTTCATCACCTCCTCCTCGGAGAGGCTGTCCGCCCCGCCCTCCACCATCACCACCGCCTTGGCGGTGCCCGCCACGATCAGGTCCAGCCTGGAGTTCTTGCGCTGCTCGCTGGTGGGGTTGAGGATGTAGTTGCCGTCCACCATCCCCACCCGGACTCCGGCGATGGGGCCGTTGAAGGGGATATGGGAGACCGAGAGGGCGGCGGAAGCACCGATCATCGCCATCATATCCGGCTCATTTTCATGGTCGGCGGAAAGTACGGTGGCGATAATCTGGGTCTCATTCTGGTAGCCGGCGGCAAAAAGGGGCCGCAGGGGGCGATCGATCAGGCGGCAGGAGAGGGTTTCCTTCTCAGTGGGACGGCCGATCTCGCGGCGGAAGAAGCTGCCGGGAATTCGGCCCACCGCGTAAAAACGCTCCTGGTACTCCACGGTAAGCGGCAGAAAGTCCACCGACTCCCGGGGTTCGCGGGCGGCGGTGGCGGTAACCAGCACCATGCTCTGTCCGTAAGTGACCAATACCGCGCCGCTGGCCTGCTTGGCCAGCCGTCCGGTTTCAATGGTTAGGGTTCTGCCGGCAAGTTCCACACTGATCTTCTTTTCCATCTTCTTCTCTTCTCCTCTGACATTCGCTTAGGGGCCCGGTTCGCACAGCCCGCGCCCTCGGACATAAACAGCTCGGGGGGGCAATCCCCCGGGGCCGTAAAAGCTAAACGTTCAGCTACGCCTCAAAGCGGGGCGCGACTGAACGTTTAACAAAAAAAGCTACGCTGACGACAAGGATCCGCTTACTTCCGGATGCCCAGCTTGGCGATGATATTGCGGTAACGACCCACATCATTATCCTTGAGATAGCGGAGCAGCCGCTTACGCTGGCCGACCAGCTTGAGCAGGCCCCGGCGGGAATGATGGTCTTTCTTGAAAGTCTTGAAATGCTCGGTCAGGTAGGTGATCCGGGCGGAAAGCAGGGCAATCTGCACTTCGGGGGAGCCGGTATCCTGGGGGTTGGCGCCGTGTTCGGCGATGATGGCCTGTTTGTCTTCGGTGGTAAGGGTCACTTTAACTACTCCTCAAAAATAGTTTAACATTCGGGAGATGGCCAGCCGCTCCGGCAGATTCCGGCAACCCCGGCCATTCCTACTTTAAACGATCCTAAGTAATAAATATTACCCTGAAAGTCAACCGCTAAAGCGCTAAACGGCAACCGGGGACCGGTCGGCGGCAATCCGGGCGACGGCGAACATGGTCAGGGCCAGCACCAGCAGGCCGATCAGGGGGAAGGTCCAGAGCAGGCCGAAAAGATCGGTGGCGATCCCCGCCCCCAGGGCCCCGATCAACACCCCGGCGCTCATCGCCAGATTGAACACCCCCATCATGGTGCCCTGCCCATAGACGCGCCCCTCCTCGGTGGCCAGGGCCCCCAGGGTCGGCCAGATCAGGGCCTCGCCCAAGCCCAGGATCATGAACAGCAGCAACAGGCTCCAGAAGTTGGCCGCCAGGGGAATCAGGCAGATCACGGCGCTGATCACCAGGCAGCCGATCCGCAACAGACGCGACTTGTCGTGGCGGTCGGCCAGCCGGCCTCCGGGTCCTTGCAGCAGGGCGTTGATCAGGGTGCGAGCCGCGATCACCATCCCGATCTGGCTGCCGCTGGCCTGAAAAGCCTGGGTCATCAACAGCGGCAGAAAGGCCATGGTCGGGACCATGATGATCATGGTCGCCATCCTGGCCAGCAGCAGACCGGAGGTGCGGCGGCTGGCCAGCATGTGGCCCATGGCGGCCAGCAGGCTTTCCCGCCCCCGGCTGCCGGCCTCGGCGGCGGGCATGGCCGGCATCTGCGCCAGAACCAGGAGCAGGGCCAGGAAACTTAAGGCGGCCATGGCGTGGAAGGCCGAAGCCATCCCCCAGAGGTCGGTGAAGATCCCGCCCAGCAACGGGCCGCTGCCGATCCCGGCAAAGATGGCGGTGTTGAGCAGCCCCATGTAGCGCCCCTCCTGGCCCACCGGAGCCAGATCACTGACATAGGCCATGGCCACCGGCACGATCATCGCCGAACCCACCCCGTGCAGGGCGCGGATCAGCACCAGGTTTTCCACCGAAGTGGCCAGGGGGATCAGCAAGCCCACCACCCCGAAAACCAGCAGGCCGCCCAGCAGAAAACCTTTGCGGCCCCAACGATCGGAGAGCGACCCCACCAGGGGCTGACAGAGCCCCCGGGTAATGGAGAAGGAGGCGATAATAAAGCCCAAAGCCAGCCCCCCGGCCCCCAGGCCGGCGGCGAAAACCGGCATCACCGGCACGATGATGCCGATCCCCAGCAGGGCGATAAAGACCGATAAAAGCAGGGGCAGCAGCAGGGGCCAGGGCATTAACGGCGGGGACGATCGTAGCCCCCCATAAGTTGGGCCATCGCCACCGGCCAATCGCATCACCAGCCTCCTAAACCCATGGATTGGGCCGAAAGTGACCAAAAATTTGAACAATCTTTACCAGCATTTTGGCGCCATCTCTGTCAGAATGTAATAGCCCCACCGCCTTGATCATCCTGGCCGGAAACGACGCTCAGTGCATGCGGGTGCCGAAGAGGGCCCCCAGAACGCCGAAGACCGCCGCGCCGATGAAGGCGAGGATGAAAAAGGCCGGAATGGAAGCCAGGACCCACTTCACCATGAACACGACCATCGAACCGAAGGGCATCCTGATATCGACAATGGTTACAAGACTGTTTTTGGACTCTTCCATGGCATCCTCCAGAATTGGATAAGGTTAAACCCGATTATACCTTCAACCCCAAGGAAACACCCATGAACTATTTCGCCAAGATGAAAGGTGGGGGCAAATGTCCGCCCCCGGTGGGAGCCGGCTATATCGCCTGTTCGTGGCTGGGAGCCCTGCTGGGGATCGCGGCGGTGGCCGCCCTCCACCACGGCTGGCTGGCCCCTCGGGGCCTGGTGATGATCATCGGTTCTTTCGGCGCTTCGGCGGTGCTGATCTATGGGGCGATCAACAGCCCCCTGGCCCAGCCGCGCAACCTGGTGGGGGGGCACCTCATTTCAGCCTTGGTGGGGGTGGCCTGCCAGCAGCTGCTGCCCGAGCAGCCGGGGCTGGCCGCCCCCTTGGCGGTGGCCACCGCCATCGCCCTCATGCAGTTGACCGGCACCCTCCATCCCCCCGGCGGCGCCACCGCCCTGATCGCGGTGATCGGCGGCGAGGAGATCCACGCCCTGGGCTTTCTCTATGCCCTGGTCCCCGCCACCAGCGGCGCCCTGATCATGCTGCTGGTGGCCCTGCTGGTCAACAACCTGGTTCCCGGCCGTAAATATCCCGAATACTGGTGAACCATGGCCATCAACCCAGGGGAGCCCCGGTCAACCGGGCCACGATCCGCCGGGCCACCGGCAGCACCAGCAGGATGGCGGGGAAGGCGATCACAAAGGCGGTGAGCCAGGCGGTCATCCAGCGGCGGAAAAAATCATCCACCAGGCCGAGATTGATCAGGGTGATCACCGCCGACATCAACAGGCTCATCAGCAGGGAGGTAAAAAAGGCCAGCAGCAGCGGCGCATGTCGCGGGGTCAATTTAACCATGATTCTCCCCCTCAGGTAAACTGCTTGGAAACCAGGGCCTCCTCGAAGGTGGCCATCTCCGAGTGGAGGGCGCAGGCCAGTTGCAGCAGGGGCAGGGCCACCGCCGCCCCGCTGCCCTCACCCAGGCGCATGCCGAGATCAAGCAGGGGCCGGGCCGCCATGGCGGCCAGCACCCGGCGATGCCCCGGTTCGGCCGAAGCGTGGGAGAAGATAAACCAGTCGGCGGCCTGGGGCCGCAGGCGCAGGGCGGCCAGGGCCGCCACCGAACTGATGAAGCCATCGACCAAAACCGGCAGGCCGCGCTGGGCGCAGCGGAGATAGGCCCCGGCCAGGGCGGCGATCTCAAAGCCCCCCAGCCGCCACAGGATCTCCCGAGGGGGGGTCTCTTTCCCGGCCGGGCAGTGCAAAGCCAAAGCCCGCTCCAGGACCTCGACCTTGCGCCGCACCCCGGCCGAATCAAGCCCGGTCCCGGGGCCGGCCAGAACCTCGGGTTTTTCAAAGAGGTAAGCACAGGCCAGAGCGGCGGCGCTGGTGGTGTTGCCGATCCCCATCTCGCCGCCGATATAGAGCCCCACCCCCCGAGCCAGCATCCGCTCGACACTGGCATAACCGGCCTCCAGGGCGCCGGCAAGCTGCTCTTCGCCCATGGCCGGGCCATGGCTGAAGTTGGCGGTGCCGGGACCCAGGTTGACGGCCACCACCCCCGGCAGGGGGCCGGGATCCGCCACCGTCCCCAGGTTGACCACCTCAAGTTCCGCCCCCAGATTGCGGGCCAGCACGCTGATCGCCGCCCCGCCGTTGGCGAAGTTGCGGACCATCTCCACGGTAACCTCCCGGGGGAAGGCGGAGATATTCTCTTCCACCACCCCATGATCCCCGGCAAAAACCGCGATCCCCGCCTTGCCCAGGCGCGGTTTATCCTGACCCAGCATGGCGGCCAGGCGTAAGGCCAGCTCTTCCAGCCGACCCAGGGAACCGGCCGGCTTGGTCAGTTGCCCCTGGCGCTGCTCCGCCCGCTGCCGGGCGGCATCATCCAAGGTCGCCACCGGCTCCTCCACCCACGAAAATCGATCATTTATCATCATGTTATCCTTTCACCTTTCAAAACCTGGGGCAGACCGGCCACGGTCAGCACCACCCGATCACACACCCGGGCCAGCTGCTGATGCAAGCGACCCGATTCATCGCAAAAACGCCGGGAGATCTCCCCCAGGGGCACCACCCCCAGTCCGGTCTCATTGCTGACCATGATGATCCGGCCCGGCAACCCCGGCAGCACCAGCAACAGTTCATCACGTTCCCGCGCCAACCGCTCCGGCTCGGGATCGATCAGCAGGCGGGTCAGCCACAGGGTCAGGCAATCCACCAGCAGGCAGTGGCCGACCGCGGCCCTTTTTACCAGTTCTCCGGCCAGATCGCAACCGACCTCGACCACTCCCCACTGGGCCGGCCGCCGCTCCCGGTGGTGGCGAATCCGCTCCCGCATCTCGGCATCACCGGCCTCGGCGGTGGCCAGATAGGTCACCGCCAGACCACTGGCCAGGGCCAGCTCTTCGGCCAGGGCGCTCTTGCCCGAACGGGCCCCACCCAGAATCAGCTCCTTCATCGTTTTTTACAACCTCCAGGCATGATAACGGCCGATCAGGGCCAGCAGTTTCCGGGGCACATGGGCCTTTTTCCAGGCCCCGGCCGCGAACTTATTGGCCTCGGACATGGTGGGATAGGTGTGGATGGTGCCCAGGATTTTATTCATTCCCAAACCATGTTTCATGGCCAGGACATATTCGGCCAGCAGCTCACCGGCATGCTCGCCCACCATGGTCACCCCCAGGATCCTGTCCTTGCCGGGCACGGTGAGGACCTTGACGAACCCGTAATCGGCGCTGTCGACGATGGCCCGGTCCAGCTCGCCAAGATCATAGCGGGTCACCTCGCAGGCAATCCCCAGCCTGTGGGCCTCCTCCTCATTGAGCCCGACCCTGGCCACCTCCGGGTCGGTGAAGGTGGTCCAGGGAACCACCGAATAATCGACCTTAAACCGGTAAAATCGGCCGAACAGGGCGTTGACCACCGCGAACCAGGCCATATGGGCGGCGGTATGGGTGAACTGATAGGGTCCGGCCACATCCCCCACCGCGAAGATGTTGGGATAGAGGGTCTCCAGGTACTCATTGACCACCACCGTCCGCTGGGCGGGCACGCCCAGCTCCTCCAAACCGTAACCGGTCAGGCGGGCCTGACGGCCAACCGCCAGCAGCAGGGCGTCAAACTCCAGATGCCGTTCCACCCCGTCCCGCTCCACCAGCAGCGACCGCTTTTCACCCCGCCGCTCACAGCGCACCATTCGTTGCCCGGTCAACACCTCCACCCCCGAGGCCTCCAGGGCCTGGGCGATCAGCAACCCAACCTCCTCATCCTCCTTGGGCAGCAGCCGGGGACCGCGCTGGACCAGGGTGACCCGGGAGCCCAGCCGGGCCATGGCCTGGGCCAATTCGCAGCCGATGGGGCCGCCCCCCATGACCAGCAGCCGGGCCGGGGGCTGATCAAGCTTGGCCAACCACTCCCACATGGTATCGCTGGTGAGATAGCCCACCTCCTCCAACCCCGGCAGGGGCGGCACCGCCGGGGCGGCGCCGGTGGCGACGATAATGGCGCGGGTGGTCAGCCGCTTGACTCCCCCGGCATTGAGAGCCACCTCCACGGTCCAGGGGTCGACGATCCTGGCCCGCCCCGGCAAAACCTCGACCCCCAGCTCGGTATAGCGCTCGACGCTGTCGTGGGGGGCGATGGCGGCGATCTTGGCCTGCACCCGGGCCAGCACCGCCTTGAAGCTGAAACGGGGGGCGGCGGCTTCCAGCCCGTAACGATCGGCATGCCTGATCTGGTGGGCCAGTTTGGCGCTGCGGATCAGGGCCTTGCTGGGCACGCAGCCGTAGTTGAGGCAATCCCCCCCCATCTTGTGGGCTTCAACCAGGGTAACCCGGGCCTTGAGGGCCGCGGCGATATAAGCGCTGACCAGGCCCGCCGCCCCGCCGCCGATCACCACCAGATTGCGCTCAAAGGAGCGGGGCCGGCGCCAGCGGGCGTAAACCCGCCCCCGGCGCGCGGCCTCCACCCCTTTTTTGGCCAGCAGGGGAAAGAGACCCAGCAGGGCGAAGGAGGCGAGCAAGGCCGGCGAGAAGATATCGCCGACGTTCTCGACCGTGGCCAGTTGGGTGCCGGCGTTGACAAAGACCACAGTGCCGGCCAGCATCCCCACCTGGCTCACCCAGTAGAAGGTAAAGGTCCGGATCGGGGTAAGGGCCAGCAGCAGATTGATCAGGAAGAAGGGAAAAACCGGCACCAACCGCAGGGTGAAGAGATAGAAGGCCCCATCCCGCTCCACCCCCCGATTGATCGCCGCCAGCTTGTCGCCGAAGCGGGCCTGGATCAGATCCCGGAGCAGGAAACGGCTGACCAGGAAGGCCAGGGTGGCCCCGATGGTGGAGGCAAAGGAGATCAGGATCACCCCGGTGAGCAGGCCGAAGAGGGCCCCGCCCGCCAGGGTCATCACCGCCGCCCCCGGCAGGGAAAGGGCGGTGACCGCCACGTAGCCCAGGAAAAAGAGCCCGGCCACCAGCAGCGGCTCTTGGGCCCGCCAGGCGGCAAACCGTTCCTGGCCCTGTTTGAGGGCCTCCAGGGTCAACCAACTGTCCAGCTCGAAAACAAAAAACAGCGCCACCAGAATAGCGAGCGCGGCCAACACGGCAATTTTGCGCATCACACCCTCCTTCGTCACGCCTTGCGGATTCAGGTCTTACCGGCACGGAGCTGCAGGGCCAGGCGTTCGGCCAGGCGCTCACCGGCAAAAACCAGGGTTTCCAGATCGAGAAAGTCGAGGACCCGCCGGTCGAAAAGCACCTTGGTTCGGGCACTGAACCCCTCCTCCGGGGCCTCGGCCCAAAAGTGCAGACACAAGGGCACCCGGGGCAGGACCGGCACCAGCAGGGCCAGATCGGCGGCGGTATCGGCCAGCTCCTCACCCCCCAGGGCGATCCCGGCAGCCTTCACCGCCGCGGGGGGATGGCGGGAAAAAAGTTCGGCCAAGGGCTGCTCGCAGTAAACGGCCAGGGTTTTGACCTTGGAGATGGTATTGGGCAGACTCTCCAGCCCGATCCACTCCCGCCGGGCCGGTTCGGCTCCCCCCTGGCAGTGGACATAGTTGTAGAGCAGAATCTGATCCCGGGGGTCCTCCGGCTCGACCCCGGCCAGCAGCACCCCCACTTTACTCAACCGCACCTCCTGGCCCAGAAAACTGAAGAGCAACATCTCCCCCGCCTCTCCACTCCCCGCTGTACAGCCCAGGGGACCGGCGATGGCGGCAAAATCCAGGGGGGCGATCTTGCTCTTGAGATGCTCCACCAGCTCCAAATCCCGCTGCCGGGACAACTGTTCCAGGCTGGCCCCCCCCGGAGAGAGCAGTGCCAAGGCGGCGGCATCGAGAAAGGGGCACTTGCGGGGGTCCTCCCCGCCCTTGGTGACGGCGGCGGCAAAGGCCAGGCAAGCGGGATAACCACATTGACCGCAGTTGTTCTTGGGGGTTTTCTTAAACAGCTCGTAGGGGTTCATCGCGGGACTCCCAGGCTTTATGACACCGCCCCACGACTCAGGTTAAGGCGGGGAGGCGGGCTTCTACGGCGGCGACGCTCAAGCTGCCGGCGAGCAAACGGGCGGCGGCCTGCTCCCGGTCGAAAAGGGCGTTGCCAGCCACCGCCTCTTCCACCCGAAAAGAACCACTGGCCAGGCGGCGCAGGGCGGTAAGATGGGCGCCGCACCCCAGGGCCGCGCCCAGGTCGTGGGCCAGGCTGCGGATGTAGGTGCCCTTGCTGCAACGAATCCGCAGGAGCAGGCGCTGTTGCTCCCGATCCAGCTCCAGGAGGGTGAGTTCATGGATCAGCACCCGGCGGGGAGGCTTGACCACCATCTCCCCCTTGCGGGCGTAAGCGTAAAGGGGTTTGCCCTGATGCTTGACCGCCGAGAAGGCGGGAGGGGACTGCATCAGCTCACCCCGGAAAGCGGCCAGGGCCTCGGGAAGGGCGGCGTAATGCTCGGCCGTCACCGGCTCCCGGGACAACTCCTCCCCCTCGGGGTCGTGGGTGGTGGTGGCAACCCCCAGCTGCAGGGTGGCCAGATACTCCTTGTCGCCGACCATCAGGCGGTCCACCAGCCGGGTGGCGGCGCGGCCGACACAGATCAGCAGCAGGCCGGAGGCAAAGGGATCCAGGGTGCCGGCATGGCCCACCTTTTTGATCCCCAGGGCGCGGCGAACCATTTGGACCATCCGAAAGGAGGAAGGACCGGCGGGCTTATCCACCGGAATAACCATGGGGGCAAGGGGATCGGCTGGGGCGAGGGCCGGGGGAGCCGGCCAACTCTCGACCGGCTTGACGGCCGGATCGTTACCGGCCATCAGCAGTGGGCGACCACGGTTTCCAGTTCCCGCAGCAGCTCGGCGCTCAACTGTTCGATGGTGGTGTCCCGCCGTTTGAAGCCGGCGGCATTGCGATGACCGCCGCCGCCGAACTTGGCGGCCACCAGGGAAACATCACAGGAGGAACCCTTGGAACGCATGCTCACCGAGACCATCCCCGGTTCGGCTTCCTTGAGGAAAACCGCCGCCTGGACACAGGCCAGCGCCCGGGGATAGTTAATAAAGCCCTCGGTATCCTGGGGGGCGGCGCCGGTTTCATCAAAGAGTCGGCGGGGGGCGCTGATCAGGGCGATCCGGCCATCGGCCAGCAGTTGCAGGCTTTCCAGGACCCGCTGGAACAGGCGCAGCCGGGGCATGGTATAGTTGTCAAACAGTTTGCCCGCCACCTCCGCCGGTTTGACCCCCTTGAGGATCAACTCACGGGCCACCCGGAAGGTGTCCGCCGAGGTGGAGGAGTACTTGAAGGAACCGGTGTCGGAAACCACGGCGGTATAAAGGCAGTAGGCCGCCGCCGGGTAAACCTCGGCTCCCAGGGCCACGGCCAGGTCATAGACCATTTCGCCGGTGGAGGCGCGGCCGGGATCGATCCAGCGCAGGTCGCCGAACTCCTGATGACCGGCGTGGTGGTCGATCACCAGAAAAGGTTTCACGGCGAGCAGGGCCGCCATCTCCGTCCCCAGGCGGTAGGCGTCGCCGCAATCCAGGGCGATGGCGCAATCAAAGGCGCTTGGTTCGGGCAGGCCGATGGTGATCTCGGTGGCCCCGGGGAGGAAATCGTAAAGGTGAGAGACTTCCGCCTCACCGTAGAGGCAGACCTGTTTACCCAGGCCCCGCAAAATTTCGCCCAGGCCCAACTGGGAGCCCAGGGCGTCGCCATCGGGATGGATATGGGTCAGGATCAGGATATTCTCGGCCTGTTTGATGGCGGCGACCATGGCCTCCAGCGGTGAACCGTTCATTTAGTTGCCCTCCCCCTCCTCTTCCCGGATCTGCTTTAAGAGGCGTTCCAGTTTTTCCTGCTCCTCCAGGGAGTGATCCCGCTGGAAGATGATGGCGGGCACCACCCGCAGGGCCAGATTGGTGGCCAGACTGCGCCGGATAAACCCTTTGGCGCTCTCCAGTCCCTTGGCCGCGTCGGCGGCCGCCTCTTCGTTGAGCACACTGTAGTAAAGGCGTGCCTGGCTGAGATCATCGGTGACGGTGGCCCGCAGGATGGTCACCTGGGCCACCCGGGGATCCTGCACCTTGCTCAGCAGCAGCATGGCCACCTCCTGCCGAATTTCGTCGGCCACTCGGCCGGGGCGCCGTTTCCCGGCACGCTCGGCCACCCCGGGCAGGGGGCTGGTTCTTTTTCTGGCGGCGGCACTCATCGGCTTACAGCTCCGGCTTGATTTCCTTCATGACAAAAAACTCCATGACATCCCCTTCCCTGATGTCATTGTAGTTGTGCAGGGTAAGCCCGCACTCGTAGCCGCTGGCGACCTCCTTGGCATCGTCCTTGAAGCGTTTGAGGGTGCTGAGTTGCCCGGTGAAGATCACCACCCCGTCGCGGAGCAGCCGAACCTTGGCGTTGCGTTCGGCCTTGCCGTTGGTGACGTAGCAACCGGCAATGGTGCCCACCTTGGAAACCTGGAAGGTCTGGCGAACCTCGGCGCTGCCGATCACCTCCTCGACAAATTCCGGTTCCAGCATCCCCTCCATCGCCTGCTTGATATCCTCCAGGGCGTGGTAGATGACGTCGTAGAAACGCATATCCACCCGCTCCCGCTTGGCCAGCTCCTGGATCTTGGCGTTGGGCCGGACGTTGAAGCCGATGATCAGGGCATCGGAGGCGGCGGCCAGCAGGACATCCGATTCGGTGATGGTGCCGGTGCCCGAGTTGAGAACCCGAACCTTGACCGCGGCGGTGGAAAGCTGCTCCAGGGAGGAGATAAAAGCCTCCAGGGTCCCCTGGACATCGGCCCGCAGCACCACCATCAACTCCTTGACCTCGCCCTCCTGCAGGCGCTCGAAGAGGTTTTCCAGGGAGATCTTGCTGTCGGAGGCCAGCTCCTGCTCCCGAACCTTCAACTGGCGTTCGGCGCTGACGCTCTTGGCCATCTTGTCGTCCCGGACCACGACGAACTCGTCACCGGCCTGGGGCACGCCGCTCAGGCCCTGGATCTCCACCGGGGTGGAGGGGCCGGCCTCGGTGATGTGCTCCCCCTTGTCGTTGAGCAGGGAGCGCACCTTGCCGCTGTACTGGCCGGCGACGAAGAAATCGCCCACCCGCAGGGTTCCCTGCTGGACCAGAACCGTGGCCACCGGCCCCCGGCCCTTGTGCAGTTGGGCTTCCACCACATGGCCCTTGGCCCGCCGCATGGGGTCGGCCTTGAGTTCCAGGATCTCGGACTGCAGCAGGATGCTGTCCAGCAGTTCACTGATTCCGGTCCCTTGTTTGGCCGAAGTTTCGCAGTAGATGGCATCACCGCCCCAATCTTCCGGCATCAGGCCCAGATCGGAAAGCTCCCGCTTGACCCGCATGGGGTCGGCATTGTCCTTGTCGATCTTGTTGACGCAAACCAGAATCGGCACCTTGGCGGCCCGAGCGTGGTTGATCGCCTCCCGGGTCTGGTCCATCACCCCGTCGTCGGCCGCCACCACCAGGACCACGATATCGGTGACCTGGGCTCCGCGGGAGCGCATCTCGGTGAAGGCCTCATGGCCGGGAGTATCCAGGAAAACCAGGTCCCCCTTGGGGGAGCGAACGTAATGGGCCCCAATGTGCTGGGTAATGCCGCCGGCCTCACCGGCGGCCACGTCGGTTTTACGGATGGCATCGAGAATCGAGGTCTTGCCGTGATCGACATGCCCCATCACCGTCACCACCGGCGGCCGGGAAACCGGCTCACCGCCCGCTTCCTGCTCTTCCAGATTGAGGATGCTCTGCTCGCCGGTCTTGCCCAGCTCCACCTCATAGCCAAATTCGGTGGCCACCAGGGTGGCGGTGTCGATATCCATGGACTGGTTGACGGTGGCCATCACCCCCATGCCCATCAGCTTGGCGATAACCTCGTTGGCCTTGGCCCCCATCCGGTGGGCCAGATCGCCCACGGTGATGGTTTCATGGACGGTGATCCGTTTCTTGATCGCCTTGGTCTCGGCCGCCGGCTGCTGCTTGGCGTGCTGCTTGCCCCGGCGGCCGCCGCCGCCCCGGCCACCCCGGCCCAGGCGAACCCCGGCCGGCACCAGGCCCAGTTCGTCGAAATCCTCCACCACCACTTCGCCCTGGCGCTTGCGTTTACCCAAAGCACCCTTTTTGGCCACTTCTTTTTCCGGTTCGGGATGGAACTTGACAAACCGCTTGCCCTTTTTCTTGGCCGCGGCATCCTCACCCCCGGCAGCCGCGCCCGGCGCTCCCGCTCCTGGCGCTCCGGGAGCGCCAGGCCTTTTCGGCTTTTCCACCTTGCGGGGCCGGGGGGCCGGTCGGCTTTCGACACTGGGGGTAACATCGATGGCCGCCCGCTTGATCACCCGGGCAAACCCCTTGCGGACAGCGGCCTGGGAGGCTTCCGCGGCGGCCTCAGCCTCGGTCGGCGCGCCGGCCTCGGGAGCCTTTTCCGCCTGGGCGGGGGGGGTAGAAGGTTCAGCGGCGGGCTCGGTGGGAGCGACCTCCTCGGCCGCCGCCACCGGTACCGCGGGAGTGGCTGGTTCCTCCGCCGGCTCGCCGGCAGGGGTGGAGGGCTCGGACTCCGGCGCGGGGGTCTCGGCTACGGCAGCGGCGGGAACGGCAGGCTCGGCAGGCTCCGAAGCGGCCACGGTCTCCGGCTCGGCAGGAGGTTCGGCGGCGACGGCCTCCGGGGTCGGCTCCGGCTCCTCCACCACCGATTTCCGGCGGCGAATAATGGTGGTCCGCCCCTTTTCCTGGATCCGCTTCTCCTGGGTTTCGGTGTGGACATGGATCAGCCCCAGCTTGATGCGAATCGCCTGGGCTTCGTGCTCTTCCAGGCTGGAGCTATGGGATTTGACATCATAGCCCTCATCCTGGAGCCGAGCCACCAGCACCTTGTTTTCCATTCCAGCTTCTTTGGCCAACTCGTATACGCGAATTTTCTTCATCCACCTGCTCCCGAAGGATTCAGTAAATCCTTCGTCATATCCCTTTGACGGGGCGAGACCGCCCCGCAACCTGTTTACCCGTCCACATCGTTAACTTGACAGTCTATCACGAACGCTCGCCGCTGTCATCCTCCTCCGGGGGAGTTGCCGGGGCCGCCTCGTCCACTGCCGCCGGGGCGGTGGGAGTCGCCTCGACGCTTTTCGTCTCGACGCTTTCCTCGACGCCTGCAGTATCGGCGCTCTCCTTAAGAGCCGCGGCCGGCTTGGCGGCGGCGGCAATCAGGGCCGCCAGCTCCTCCTCGCCCAGGTTGAGGCCGGCGATCTCTCGCAGGTCGTCCACCGAGGCCGCCGCCAGCTCCGTCGCCGAGCTGAAACCGTTGTCGTAGAGCAGTTCGGCCCGCTTCTCGTTCATCCCCGCAATATCCAGCAGAGACTGGAAACCCTCCTCGATGGAGCGGGTATAGCGGGACTCGCTCTTGACATCAATCCGCCAGCTGAGCAGAGCCGAGGCCAGGCGAACATTCTGGCCCTGGCGGCCGATGGCCAGGGAAAGCTGATCGTCGGGCACCACCACCAGCAGGGTCTTGTTCTCCTCATCCACCACCACCAGGGAAACCTGGGCCGGGGAGAGGGCGTTGGAGACAAACCGGGCCGGGTCCGGGCTCCAGGGCACGATATCGATCTTCTCGCCCTGCAGTTCCTGCACCACGTTCTGGACCCGGGAGCCCTTCATGCCGACACAGGCGCCCACCGGATCAACATCGGTTTCGATGGACGAGACGGCGATCTTGGCCCGGGAACCGGGCTCGCGGGCCACCCCCATGATCCTGACGATCCCCTCGGCAATCTCGGGGACCTCCAGGGCGAAAAGTTTGGTTAAAAATTCGTTGCAGGTCCGGCTCAGGATCAACTGGGGGTCCTTGGCCGAATGGCGGACATCGATCAGGTAGGCGCGGATCCGGTCCCCCTGGCGGTAGCTCTTACGGGGCATCTGTTCCCGGGCCGGCAGGATGGCATCGGTGCGCCCCAGGTTGACGATCATGTTGCCCCGCTCGAAACGCTGGACGATACCGTTGACGATATCCCCCTTGCGCTCCTTGAACATCTCGAAGACCACGTCGCTTTCCGCTTCCTTCATCTTCTGGATGATCACCTGCTTGGCGGACTGGGCGGCGATCCGGCCCAGATCGGCCACCGAATCCATCTTGCTGCCCAGCTCATCCCCCATCTCCACCTCGGGATCCAGGGCCCGGGCCTCTTCGTAGGAGATTTCGGTCTGCTCGTCGCCGACCTCCTCCACCACGGTGCGAAACTGGAACAGTTCGATCTCGCCCAGCTCATCGTTGAAACGGGCCTCGATCTCCCGGCGATGACCGTACTTCTTCTTGGCGGCGCTCATCACCGCCTCTTCGATGGCCTCAATCAGCAAATCCCGGTTGATCCCCTTGTCACGGCAGATCTGATCAATAATTCGCTTCAGTTCGGATATCATATCCCTACTCCCTACAGGTTGTGAAAAAACAACGCGATCCGCGGCCTACCACTCGACCACCAGTCTGGCCCGGCGGATATTTTCCAGGGGAATCGCCACCGGCCCCGACTCGGTGGTTATGTTCACCACGCCGTCGAGCAGCTCGCCCAACTCCCCGATAAATACCGTCTGCTCGGCAAGCGGTTGCCGGCAAACGATTTTTGCTTTTTTACCCAGGCAGCGCTGGTAGTCGCGCTCCCGCTTCAAGGGCCGATCCAGGCCGGGGGAGGAAACCTCCAGGTGAAAAGGCTGCTCGATGGGGTCCTCCACCTCCAGCAGATGGGAAACTTCCCGGCTCACCCGAGCGCAGTCATCGATCCCCACGCCATGCTCACCGTCCAGCACCAAGCGCAACACCCAGCCCGGCGCTTCCCGGCGGAACTGAAGCTCGGCCAGTTCCAGGCCGTAATCCGCCACCACCGGCTCCAGCAGGTCGACCAGACGCTTTATCAGGGCGGGATTACCAGTGGCCACGCGACGGCTTCCTCCAGCACAATAAACAAAAAAAGCGGGCTTTTGGCCCACTTCCAACAACCCGCCGGAACTGCGACGGCTCTGAAAACAACAGAAACGGACTGGAGCGGACAACGGGATTCGAACCCGCGACACCAAGCTTGGGAAGCTTGTACTCTACCAGCTGAGCTATGTCCGCTCGCGGCATCAAATCTTCCAGACAGACACCAGTCTGACGAATATACAGGTTTTTCTGTCCTTGTCAAGCGCCGGCTGGGGCCGCCGACAGTTCTCCGCGCAGGAGCTCACGCCCCTAGGGACAAGCCACCTGCACCTCGGAGGTGAAGGCCACCACCTTGGTGGAGCGGGGGATAATCACCATTTGATAAGGCTGGGAGGGATTCTGGTTCACGGTGCAGCCCGCTTCCGGCAGGGTGACCCGCAGTTTCACCAGGAAGCTGGCCGATCTTTCCCGGACCTCGGTAGCGGCCAGGGAGTGGCCGCCGGTGGCCCGCTGGCCCAGAAAGACCGCCACCACCATATCCCGGCTGAAATCGACCTCCGGCTGGAGGGGCGGCGGCGAGAAGGCGGCGGCATGCTCCTGCCACAGATCGGCGAAGGCCGCCTGCTCCCGTATCACCGTCAGCCGTTCATCGTCAATCCCGCTGGCCTGGCCGCTCCGCAGGAGGGAGAAGGCAACCCGATCACCGGCCTCTTCGCCGTCATCATCATCGTTGTCGTCGGCCACGCAACCGGACAGGCTCAAAAGCAGCCACATCACCCCGACCAGTATCACCAGACCATGCTTCACCTGTCATTTCCTCCGATCCTGCTTGCTTTATCCAGACATGCCGTCACAGTTGCACCCGCTTGAGAAGCTGGGCGTTGATCGCCACGACCACCGTGCTCGCGGACATCAATACCGCTCCCACGGCCGGCGTGAGGAGGATACCCCACGCGGCAAGCGCGCCGGCGGCCAGGGGAATGGCAAAGATGTTGTAACCCGCCGCCCACCAGAGGTTCTGGAGCATCTTCCGGTAGGTCGCGCGTGACAACTCGACAATCTTCGGAATATCGCGGGGGTCGGACCGTACCAGCACGATGTGGCCGGCCTCCACCGCGACATCGGTACCAGCGCCGATCGCGATCCCGATATCGGCGGTGGCCAGGGCCGGGGCATCGTTGACGCCGTCACCCACCATCGCGACTTTCTTTCCCTGATCTTGCAGCTCGCGGACCTTGACGGCCTTGTCCTCGGGCAGGACCTGCGCGAACACGGTGTCGATCTCCAGTTCAGCGGCGACGGCATCCGCAACTGCCTGGGCATCACCGGTGAGCATGGCCACCTCGATTCCCCGAGCGTGCAGCGACCGGATGGCCTCGCGGCTCTCCTCGCGGATGGCGTCGGCCACGGCGAAGACCGCCAGGGCCTTGCCGTCCCTGAGCAGGTAGATAGCAGCCTGTCCGCGACCGGCGGCCGCGTCGGCGGCCTGGCGCAGCGGGTCCGACACCTGGGCGTTCTCCGCCTTAAGAAGCGCGGGACCGCCCAGGTGATACTCGGCACCCTCGATCGATGCGGCAACACCCTTCCCGGTCAAGGCCCGGAAGCCCTCCGCCGGCGGCACTTCAAGCTTACGTTCCACCGCCGTCTTCACAATGCCGCGCGCGATCGGGTGCTCTGATTCCGCCTCCACCCCGGCCGCGACCCGGAGCAGGTTCTCCTCGGACTCCCCCTCGGCCATCGCCATCTCCACCACCCGGAACTCTCCCAAGGTGAGCGTGCCGGTCTTGTCGAAAATCACGGTATCCAGGTTTCTGGCCTCTTCCAGCCCGCGCCGATCCCGCACCAGCAGGCCGTTTTGCGCGCCCAGGGAGGTGGAGATGGCGACGACCAGCGGCACGGCCAAGCCGAGGGCGTGGGGACAGGCGATCACCAGGACCGTCACCACGCGAATGATGGAGAAGTCGATGGACGCGCCAATAAACTGCCACACCACCAGCGTAACCACGGCGGCGACGATGGCCACCCCGGTCAAAATCCGGGCCGCCCGGTCGGCCAGATGCTGGGCCTTGGATTTCGAGGTTTGGGCGTCGGCCACCAGCCGCATAATCCCCGAGAGCTTGGTCTTCTCCCCGGTGCCGGTGACCTGAACGCGCAGGGAACCCTCACCATTGATGGTCGCGGCGATGACCTCATCGCCTTCCCTCTTTTTTACCGGCCTGGACTCGCCGGTAATCAAGGCTTCGTTGAGATCGCTGGTGCCTTTCCGGACCACGCCGTCCGCCGGCACGCTCTCGCCGGGACGGACCAGCACGATGTCGCCCTCCCGCAGCTCGCTGACCGGGACGGTCTGCTCGCCCTGCTCGGAGACCCGAGTCGCGGTGTCCGGGATTAATTTCGCGAGCTCCCGGAGCGCACCCTGCGCCTGGGAGATCGAGCGCATCTCGATCCAGTGGCCCAGCAGCATGATGGTCACCAACGTGGCCAGCTCCCACCAGATGGCATCCGCCTGAATGAATCCGAGCTGGACCACCCACGAGAAAATGAAGGCTACCAAGATGGCCAGCGAGATCAGGGTCATCATCCCGGGCAGTCGCGCTCTCAGCTCGCGCCATGCCCCTTTCAGGAAGACCAGGCCGCCATAAAGAAAAACGACTGTGGCGAGGACGGGTGATATCCAGGTCGAGCCGGGGAACTCGGGCGCCTGGTAGCGAAAGATCATTTGAATGTGTGCCGCCCAGAAAACGACCGGCACGGTGAGGATCAGGGAGAACCAGAACTTGTCGCGAAACATCCCCGGGCTGTGACCTGCATGCTGATCGTGGCCGGCATGATCTTTTGCCGCCTTCCGGTGGCCGCTATGCCCCTCGCCGCCGGCGGGCGGCGCGGCCTGATGGCGATGATCGTGGTGGCTGTTTGGGCTCATAATGTCGCCTCCTTCTTGCTCTGTATTCTCCAACGGTTGCTGCCAACCGGGGTGGCTAGGCGATCAGTGCGGCCAACGGGGCCGGTTTGTTCACCACCAGCAGATCATCATTCTCGTAAACCACGCTGAAATCCACCACCACTATAAAAATACAGTCGAAACTACAATGAATTAACTTTTTACACAGGTTCAACGGTAGAAATAAGCGGTGGCGACGCAACCTACGCACACCACCGAACCTTTTCAACTTTTGCTGCTAGCATTTTCCGTCCGCTTGATTAAGTGTTAGCCGATTCATCTGATGGCTCGCTGGGTATCTGCGCTCCATGCCAAACGCCCACAATCCACACGGCATTGCCCCTGACCCGGTAAAAGAATCGATAAGGAGCGACAATTACTTCTCGGTAGTGGATTTCCGGAAATTCAGGCAAATTCCTCCCTGATTCTGGATAATCACAAAGCCGGGAGAGCATCTTTTCAGCCTTTTGCTGAAAAGAAACCGCCGCGGACGGGTTGTCGCGGCGGATATAGGCAAGTGCTCGTATGAATTGCTCACGCGCTGGCGGAGAAAAACGGATTTTCATGGTTCTTCCGCCAGCAGCGCTTTGGCTTCGGCCATCACGTCTTCCATATCAAAACCTACGCCAGCCTCAATATCTTTCTCGCCTTGAGCCAGAATCTTCAAAATTTCGAGCTCATGCTGAGTATGCTCATATTCCTTCATGCTGACCATGACTGCGGCAGCCCTGCCTCGTTGGGTAATGAACAAGGGCTCGCGAGATGCTGCTACTCGCTTGATGACGCCACTGGCGTTTTGGCGGAGATCCGAGATAGGAATGATTTTGGGCGTTCTTTGCATTGGCCGTACCTCCTTTTGTACCTCCAAACGTATCACTAGAAGGTTGGTTGCGCAATGCGTTTTCGGCAAACGTTGGGGTTCACCCGCCGACAACGGCGTTTAAATGGCCTCTGTCCGTATTTCGGTCGGGTGCAACCCCTGGGGTTATACTTTGACGGTGAACGGCCCTTACAGCGGGTTTTAATGCCCTTGCTGGGGTTGCTGCCTACGGCTCCGCCTTCGGGTTCGATGCCTTTCGCGCCGGGCGGCAGGTACTGACGTCGACAAGCGAAGCGCAGCCCGGCCCCGCCGGGTGAAGGCAACGGGCCTCTTTTTGTTTTGATCGACCTGGCCGCCTGAATCCAGTCAGCCGCGTACCTGCCGCCCGGCGGATATCGCAGACGGTACAGCTTGTCGCTGTTCTCTCCTGCCGGTAACCAGACAAGGCTGCCTACCCACAACCCCCCAGGGTGTGGTGCGAGCTACCTTCCCAATGCCTCTGCCGTGGATGCACTGTCGGCCCCTGTCTTTGCCTCTGTGCTTCTCGCAGACTGTACAGCTCTACAACCCCTCACTCTCTACCCCCGGCAGCGGCGGCCGCCCCTCAAGGGCGAGAGCAAGCACGCCGGTGGGTCCGGGTCGCCTCTGGAGGGACCGCTAACGGGACCGGGGGCGGCTTTGCCGCCCTTCCTTGTCATCCTTTGTATAACTCAATCGACCTTGTATCTCTTGCCGATTACCCGCCCTCCGATGAGTGGTATAACGTTTAGCGTAACCGGCCGGCTTTGTAGCTCCAGCGGAAAAGCCGGTCCGTGTTGACGCTTTTGTTAGGCCATCGCGGCTCAAAGATTCCGAAACCATTGTTTGTCCACCGTGACCTTCTCAATCATTTCAGTCTTTATTCCAAGACCAAACTCCTTGAGCTTTTCTGCAAGGTGTTCACCATCCACCAAGTCGATCGGCGGCGCCCCATCGCGAGTGGCTTCCTTGATCGCTGCAGGAGTAAAGGTGCCGGTTGTTATGAATAGGCCTTTGTCAGCCCGCCCCACCATTGCACCTCGAAAATCGCGAATAGCCCCAGCCGAAACTGAACCTTGATACTTTTTGCATTGGAAAATGACATGGAAGCTCATGAATCCATGAATTCTGGCAATCCCCTTACCGTCTATGCCACCATCGCCGGTCCGTCCTGTAACCTCAACCTGAACGAATCCCGATTCTCGCAGTAGCCGCTGAGTTAGCCGCTCAAAGGCGTCTGGAGCAATTTCCTTGGTGAGCAGGTGATAAAGGTCTTCCTGCCAGGAATCACTATCAACTCCTGTATCGTCTGCCAGCTCAATTGCATCTTCCCGGCTAGTCTTTCTTAGCTTCTTCCGAGACGCTTCTTTATCGGCCTCTCGAACCTTCTTCACGACATCTTTCGGATCGACCTTCCGCTTTTCACGAGCAAGTGGCGTGAGCGCCCAGACCCCTCGAGTCGAATTCTCGAGAAAGCCGTACTTTTTCAAATACGTTCGAGCCCAGGCCATCCGGTAACCGATCTCGGTTAGGTTGCTTTTCTCCGGGTTATGCGGAATCGATGCCAGCTCATCATCGATACTTTGCATCTCGATGACTTTTTCGTAAATTTCATCAATAGAGCCTGAACCCCCAAGATCGAACAACGCTTCAAGAAGCGGGTTCATGAGGGAGTCAAATGTTGGCATCGATTCTGACATCTATCTTCCTTTCATTGGCCTAACAAGTAATTAAACAGACCCGTTTATCATCCAGGTCGTGGCGTGATCGGATCGACTGTTTCCCGCGCGCCATGTCGCGATTCGTGAGTGCGCACTGGCGCTAACCGAGCCTTTTTGCAAGGCTAATTGCAAAAAATTTTATTGACAAGATATTTTTGAATGCGGTATTGCTTTTTCGTATATCACTCCAAAACAGCATAATAAACAGTTTTCGTAGAGTTCCCCATGCTCACCATTCCAACCGCCTTACAGGGCCGTTTCAAAAAACTGCTAGCGGCCGGAAATGTTCCGGAAAAACATCGGGAGCACTACCTGAGATGGCTCCGTTATTACCTCGATTTCTGCCACAAGTATTTAAACTCCCCCGAAGCCGGGGAAAACCTTCCGCTTTTTCTCCAAAAGCTGCAAGAGAAGAATCTGGAGCCCTGGCAACGGGAGCAGGCCGCGCAGGCCGTCGCCCTCTACTACGAGCTTCTGCCGGTTTCCCCGCCCACTCCCGCACCGCCGCCGGTGCCGTCGCCAAAACCGGTCACCGCTCCCGCCCCGGTAGCCAAGGCTCAGCCCCAGTCTCAGCTTCAACCCAAGCCAGCGCCCCAACCCAAGCCAGCGCCCCAACCCAAGCCCCGTTCAGGGTCGGCATCGCGTCCCTGGACGGCGGAATTCACCGCCCTGGAAAACTCCATCAAGGTTCGCCACTACTCCCCCAGTACCTTGAAAATCTACCGGCACTGGCTGGGTAAGTTTCGCGTCTATGTCCGGGGCAAGCCCCCGGAGTCGCTGGCCGTTGACGATGTGAAGGAGTTTCTCACCTGGCTGGCGGTCCAGCGGCGGGTGGCGGCCTCCACCCAGAACCAGGCCTTCAATGCCCTGCTCTTTTTCTTCCGCCATGTCCTCCAGCGGGAATTCGGCAAGGTGGACGGGGTGGTGCGGGCCAAAAGGCGGCCCTATATTCCGGTGGTGCTGAGCCGGGAAGAGATCGACCGCGTCCTGGCCCGGCTGGAACCGCCGTACCGGTTGGTGGTGAAGCTGCTTTACGGTTGCGGCCTGCGCCTCTTCGAGTGCCTTAACCTGCGGGTACACGCCCTAAATTTCGATGCCGGGATTATCACCATCCATGACGGCAAGGGGCAGAAGGATCGAGCGGTGCCGCTGCCCGAGGCGCTGCGCGAGGAGTTGCTGGCCCGGCTGGAAAGCTTGAAGATTCAACATCAGCGCGACCTGGACCGCAATTACGGCGGGGTGTTTCTGCCCACCGCCCTGGACCGGAAATACCGCTCGGCCGCTAAAGAGTTCGCCTGGCAGTGGATATTCCCGGCCAAGGATTTGACCAGGGTGCCGGATAGCGGCGAATACCGGCGCTACCATCTTCACGCCACCCAGCTTCAGAAGGCGCTTCGGCAGGCGGTGGTCGCGGCCCAACTGAGCAAACGAGCCACCGCCCACACCTTCCGCCACAGCTATGCCAGCCACCTGCTCCAGGCCAACGTCGATATCCGGACCATCCAGGAGTTGCTGGGCCACAGCGACATCAAGACCACCATGATCTACACCCACACCATCAAAAGCACCACCAGCACCGAAAAGAAAAGCCCGCTGGATATGTGAACGGCCAACCGGCTGCGGCCAGCTTCTGGAGCAGGCCGGCTTTGAAGCGCCGCCCCTGACGCGGTCTGGCGGCGCGGAAGAGGGCGTTCTCCTCGGCGATGTAACGGCGACGAAAAAGGGCCGGGCAAAAAAAATCAGATGGGTTATATTAACCGGCTTACCATGATTTGAACCCTCTCCCGGCAACGGGAAAACGGCCCCGGAAAAAAGAGCGAGGAACTTAAGCGATGCTTGCCCGGATCGAGGTCGGCCTGAAAAGCCGGCTCAATGACCCCTTCGGCGAGGCGACCCGCAAGCGGATCGCCGCCGATCTCAAACTGGCGGTGGAACAGGTGCGGACCCTCAAGGTCTTCACCGTCGAGGCGGAAATCAGCCCGGAACAGTTGCAGGCGGTGGCCGCCGGCCCCTACTGCGACCCGGTGACCCAGGATTTCGCCGTGGCTGCTTCCCTGGCCCTGGGCCAGGAAGTTACCTTCGACTGGTGCATCGAGGTCGGCTTCCGGCCCGGCGTCACCGACAACGAAGGCCGCACCGCCGCCGCCGCCCTGGAGTTGCTCCTGGGCCGCAAGCTGGCCAAGGGCGAGGCGGTTTACACCTCCACCCAGTACCTGCTCAGCGGCAAATTGAGCCGGGAGGAGGCGGAAACCATCGCCGCCCGCCTGCTGGCCAACGAACTGATCGAGCGCTTTACCGTCCTCTCCCGGGAGGAGTTCACCGCCCAGGGCGGGGTGGCGGCCCACGCCCCCAAAGTGGTGGGTGGCGAACAGGTCAAGGTGCTGGAGATCGACCTCAACGTCGATGACCAGGAGCTGCTGCGGATCAGCCGAGAGGGGGTGCTGGCCCTGACCCTGGAAGAGATGAAACTGATTCGCGACCACCTGGCCGATCCGACGGTGCTGGCCGCCCGCCGAAGCCTGGGCCTGGGCGAGAAGATCACCGATGTCGAGCTGGAGGTTCTGGCCCAGAGCTGGTCGGAACACTGCAAGCACAAGATCTTCAACGGCGATATCCATTATGAGGATACGGTAAGCGGCGAGACCACCGTTTTCCACAGCCTCTTCGACACCTTTATCCGCAATCCCACCGCCGAGATCCGCCGGCGGCTGGGCGACAACGATTGGTGCCTCTCGGTGTTCAAGGACAACGCCGGGGTGATCCGCTTCAACCAGGAGTGGAACGTGGCCTTCAAGGCCGAAACCCACAACAGCCCCTCGGCCCTGGACCCTTACGGCGGCGCCCTCACCGGCATTGTCGGAGTCAACCGCGATCCCTTCGGCACCGGGATCGGGGCCAAGCTGATCTGCAACACCAACGTTTTCTGTTTCGCCTCGCCCTTTTACGACGAGCCCCTGCCCGCCCGGCTGCTCCATCCCAAGCGGATTTTCGAAGGGGTGCGGCTGGGGGTGGAACACGGTGGCAACAAGAGCGGCATTCCCACGGTCAACGGCTCCCTGGTCTTCGATAAACGTTTCGCCGGCAAGCCCCTGGTCTTCTGCGGCACGGTGGGGATCATGCCCGCCCTGGTCAACGGCAAGCCCTCCCAGGACAAGAAGGCCAACCCCGGCGACCTGATCGTGATGACCGGCGGCCGGATCGGCAAGGACGGCATCCACGGGGCCACCTTCTCCTCGGAAGAGCTGCATGAGGGCTCCCCGGCCACCGCCGTCCAGATCGGCGACCCCATCACCCAGAAGAAGATGTTCGACTGCCTGCTCAAGGCCCGCGATCTCGGGCTTTACACCGCCATCACCGACAACGGGGCCGGCGGCCTCTCCTCGTCGGTGGGCGAGATGGCCCAGGACTCCGGCGGCTTCAAGATCCACCTGGAGCGGGCCCCCCTCAAATACGCCGGCCTCCAGCCCTGGGAGATCATGATCTCCGAGGCCCAGGAGCGGATGACCTTGGCGGTCTCCCCGGCCAAGATCGACCAGTTCCTGGCCCTCTGCGCCAAGATGGATGTGGAGGCCACGGTGCTGGGCGAGTTCACCGCCGAGAAAAACTTCCACGTCCTCTATCAGGATAAAACCGTGGCCTGCCTGGGGATGGACTTCATCCACAAAGGGCTGCCCCCCATGCAGATGGTCGCCCGTTGGACCCCGCCGGTTCATCCCGAGCCGGAGTGGCCGGCCGACCCCGAACTGGGGGCCGAACTGCGCGCCCTGCTGGGCCGGCTCAACATCTGCAGCAAGGAGTACGTGGTCCGCCAGTACGACCACGAGGTCCAGGCCGGCAGCGTGGTCAAGCCGCTGACCGGGGCCGAGAACGACGGTCCTTCCGACGCGGCGGTGATCCGGCCCCTGCTGGACTCCATGGAGGGGTTGGTGATCGCCCACGGCATCTGCCCCCGCTACTCCGATATCGACACCTACCATATGACCGCCTGCGCCATGGATGAAGCGATCCGCAACGCGGTGGCGGTGGGAGCCTCCCTGGAGCGGATGGCCGGGCTGGACAACTTCTGCTGGTGCGACCCGATTCTGTCGGAGAAAACCCCGGACGGCCCCTACAAGCTGGCCCAACTGGTGCGGGCCAACCAGGCCCTGGCCGCCCACGCCCTGGCCTTCGGGGTGCCCTGCATCTCCGGCAAGGATTCGATGAAGAACGACTACATGGTGGGCAACGTAAAAATCTCCATCCCCCCCACCCTGCTCTTCTCGGTGGTGGCCAAGATCGACGATGTCCGCCAGGCGGTGACCATGGACGCCAAAAAATCGGGGGACTTCGTTTACCTGCTGGGCCGGACCTATCCCGAGCTGGGCGCCTCCGAATACGCCGCCCGCCACGGGGGGGTCGGCAACCAGGTGCCCAAGGTCGATGCCGCCAGCGCCCTGGCGCGCTACCAGGCTCTGCACCAGGCGATCAAGGCCGGGCTGGTGGCCTCGGCCCACGATCTCTCCGACGGCGGTCTGGGGGTGGCGGCGGCGGAAACCGCCTTTGCCGGCAATCTGGGGCTGGACCTGGACCTGGGCCTGGCCGACTGCGAAGGGATCGAGCGGGACGACTTCCTGCTCTTCTCGGAGAGCGCCAGCCGCCTGCTGGTCACCGTGGCCCCCGCCGACGCCGACGCCTTTGAACAGCAAATGGCCGGCACCAGTTGCAGCCGGATCGGCGTGGTGACCACCGAGCCGGTTTTACGGATCTCGGGCCTGAAGGGGACCACCATCATGGTGGAGCGGCTGGAAGATCTGAAGCAAAGCTGGCAGCAAACCCTGGCCTTCTGAATGGAGAACACGTTGGATAAAGGGACCATGGTCGCCGAGATCACGGAGGGCGGCAGAGTGGAAGGGCTCTTCCTGGTCAAGGAGATGAACCGGGGGGAGACCAAGGCCGGCAAGCCCTTTCTCCGCCTCAAGGTGATGGACAGGAGCGGCGAGATCAGCGGGCCGGTCTGGGACGATGCCGAGGCCCTGGCCCCCCTCTGCCGGCCCGGCAGCTACCTCCGGATCAGCGGCCAGGGGGATAGCTACCAGGGCAGCCCCCAACTGCGGATCAACCGGATCACTCCGGTGGATGGGGCCGCCATCGACCCCGCCGACTTCATCCCCGGCGGCGATATCGATCTCCGGCAACTGGCGGTGGAGCTGGACGGCCTGATCGCTCAAGTCGGCGACCTCCACCTCAAGCGACTGCTCAGCGCCATCTTCATTGAAGATCGAGAGCTGCGCCGCCGTTTCACCATTGCCCCGGCGGCCAAAACCATGCACCATGCCTATCTGGGCGGCCTGCTGGAGCATTCCGTGGCCCTGGGCCGGCTGGCGCTGGCGGTGAGCGGGCTCTACCCCGCCGTCGACCGCGATCTGCTGCTGGCCGGCGCCCTGCTCCACGACCTGGGCAAAACCGAGGAGTTGACCTACGAAAGCTATCCCTTCGGGTACAGCAACCGGGGCCGGCTGGTGGGCCACCTGGTGATGGGCGCTGAAACCGTGGGGGTTCGAGCCGGGCAGCTCCCCGATTTTCCCGCCGCCCGCCTGGAGCAGTTGCAACACCTGATCTTAAGCCACCACGGCCGCCACGAATTCGGCGCCCCCACCCTGCCCATGATGCAGGAGGCCTTTATCCTCCACTTCCTCGACGACCTCGACGCCAAGCTCAACTATTTCGCCCGTTTGGGGCGGCAGACCCCGGAACCGGGCTATCAGTGGACCGAGTACCAGCGTAATCTGGAGCGGTTCCTCTATCTCCAGGGTCACCCCCCCGAAGCGCCGGCAGACCCCGCCGCCACCCCGCCCAAGGAGCCGAAAGAGACTGCCGGCCCCGGCGACAACCACCAGCCCACCTCCCCCGAGCCCCCCATCCGCCAAAAGGGCCTGTGGGGCTGATCGGCCGCCATGCTCATCCGTTTTTCCCAGATCATCGAACAAAACAAGGCCAAAGAGATGCTGCGACGGGCGGTGGTCGGCGGCAAGCTGGCCCACGCCTACCTCTTCCGAGGCACCACCGGCGTGGGCAAACAAAGCCTGGCCCATGCCCTGGCCGCCGCCCTCAACTGCCATAAGCTGCCGGCCACGGGCCAACAGCCGGACCGCTCCGCTGACCTGGAGGCCTGCGGCACCTGCCCCTCCTGTCGTAAATTCGCGGCCGGCTCCCACCCCGATCTGCTGGTGGTGGCTCCAGATGGTCAGGCAATCAAAATTCAGCAGGTGCGGGAGCTGAAAAAGGCCCTGGCCTTCCCCCCATTGGAGGCCCGGCTGCGGGTGGTGCTGCTCACCGAGGTCCACAATCTGCGGCGGGAAGCGGCCAACAGCCTGCTCAAAACCCTGGAGGAGCCGCCGGCGGGAACCATTTTCATCCTCACCGGCGACGAGGCCGGCGGTATCCTGCCCACCATCCTCTCCCGCTGCCAGATCATCCCCTTTTTCCCCCTCAGCGTGGGGGGGGTGGCAGCCATCCTGGCCCGCGAGAGCGCCATCGATCCCGGGGCCGCCGCCACCCTGGCGGCGGTGGCCGAAGGCAGTCTGAGCCGGGCTCGCCTCTGGCAGGAAAAAGAGCTGCTGCCCCTGCGGGCGGAGGTGCTGACCATGCTGCTGGACCACCGGCTCGAACAGCCGGAAGCGGTGGAGGCGGTACTGGCGGCGGCGGAGCGCTGCGCCCTGCTCAAGGAGGATCTGGAAGATTTCCTCGATCTGCTGGCCACCTGCTTTCACGACCTGGCCCTGCTGGCCTCAAGCCCGGCCAATCCACCCCCCGGCCAGGCCCGGCCCCAGATCAACCGGGACCTGACTCCCCTGCTGGAGCGGGCCCGCAGCCGCTGGAACTTCCAGCAACTCGGAGAACGGCTGGAGCACCTGCGGCGGGCCAAGCGCCGGCTTGCCCGCAACTGCAACCGTGGCCTGGTCTGCGAAGTCCTTTTCTTTGACCTCCTTTAGTGGTATTTTGAACGATCATGGAAAACTGCAATATCAACGAAACCCCAAATAGCCCACCCCCGGAAACGGTGTTGCCGCGTTGCTGCGCCATTCGCTTTCGCCCCGCCGATCAGCCCTGCTCGGCAACCACCCGGCTCGAGCCCCTGCACCGGGACGAACTGGTGATGGTCCAGACCGACCATGGCCTGGAGCCGGCCCTGGTGCTGCATGATTATCGCCCCTGCGGCCCCAGGGCCGCCGAGGAGCCTCCCGCCAGTGAAGCCGGGGGGGAGCTCGAGGGCGACGAAACGGCGAGCGCCGAGGAGCGGAACGGTTCCGACTCCGAGGAGAACGGCAACGCCGGCGGCTGCAAAGGCCGCCCCGCCACCGTGCCCGCCGTCATCCGCCGGGCAAGCCGAGAGGAGCACGACCGGTTCGCCAGCCTGCAGGCCCGGGAAAAAGAGGCCTTCACCACCGGCCAGCACCTGATCGCCAAACATCGCCTGCCCATGAAACTGATCCGGGTGGAGCGCTACTTCAATGGCAGCAAGGTTATTTTTTACTTCACCGCTGAAAATCGGGTGGATTTCCGGGAGCTGGTCAAGGATCTGGTTCAGGAGTTCCGCACCCGAGTGGAGATCCGGCAGGTGGGGGTGCGCCACGAGACCAAGATGATCGGCGGCATCGGCTGTTGCGGCCGGGAGCTCTGCTGCAGCGCCTATATTCGCAACTTCTCCCCGGTGTCGATCAAGATGGCCAAGGAGCAGGGCCTGCCCCTGAACCCCAGCAAGATCTCCGGGGTCTGCAACCGCCTGCTCTGCTGTCTGACCTACGAGTTTGAAACCTACCAGAAACTGCGCCGGAAAATGCCCAAGCTCGGCAAGAACGTCACCCTGGACGGCGCGACTTTCAAGGTCCTGCGCGTCCATGTCCTGGAGGAGAATGTCGAGGTCTGCGCCCTGGACGATCCCGGCCGGGTGATCGTCTGGCAGGCCAGCGAGTGGAGCCGGTGCGAACCCCTGAAGGGAGGAGGCCGACCGCCCCAGAACCAGGAGCAACAGCCGGAAAAACCACCGGAAAAACGTCAAGGAAACCGCAGGGAAAAACGGAAAGCATGACTTTGTATATCAGCACCCCGATCTTTTACGTCAACGCCCAACCCCACCTGGGCCACGCCTATACGGCGGTGGTGGCCGACACCATCTGCCGCTTTGCCCGCCTGGACGGTGATCAGGTTTTTTTCCAGACCGGCACCGACGAGCATGGCGATAAAATCGTCCAGGCGGCCCAGGCCGCCGGGGTGGAGGTCGGCGACTATGTCGCCCAAATCAGCGCCATGTTCCGGGAAACCTGGCCGTTGCTGGAGGTGGCCCCCGACAACTTTATCCGCACCACCGATCCCGCCCACATGGCCACCGTCCAGGCCATTCTGCAGCGGGTTTACGACAACGGCGATATCTATTTCAGCGATTATTCCGGGCTGTACTGCAAGGGCTGCGAACGGTTCCTCACCGAAAAGGAGCTGACGGAAGGGGGCCTTTGCCCCGACCATCTCACCCCCCCGGAAGCGGTGACCGAGCAGAACTACTTTTTCAAGATGAGTCGCTACCAGCAGTGGCTCATCGACCACATCCAGGCCAACCCCGATTTCATCCAGCCGGAACGCTACCGGAACGAAGTCCTCTCCTTCCTGAGCGAACCCCTGGAGGATCTCTGCATCTCCCGGCCGGTCAGCCGCCTGAGCTGGGGGATTCCCCTACCCTTCGACCAACGTTTTGTCACCTACGTCTGGTTTGACGCCCTGATCAACTATATTAGCGGCATCGGCTATCCCGACGGGCCCGATTTCGGCCGCTGGTGGGCCGGGGCCGAACACCTGATCGCCAAGGATATCCTCAAGCCCCACGCCATCTTCTGGCCCACCATGCTCAAGGCCATGGGCCTGCCGCCCTATCGCCGCCTCCATGTCCACGGCTATTGGAACATCAACGAAACCAAGATGTCCAAAAGCATCGGCAACGTGGTCAGGCCCGGCGAAATGGTGGCCGAATTCGGGGCGGATACCGTGCGCTACTTCCTGCTGCGGGAGATGTCCTTCGGCCTGGACTCCTCCTATTCGCCGGAGGCGGTCCTGGCCCGCCGCAACTCGGATCTGGCCAACGATCTGGGCAATCTTTTCAGCCGCAGCCTGACCATGGTGAAAAATTTCGCCGCCGCCCAGGTGCCGACCCCCGGCCCCCTCAGCGCCGAGGATCAGGAGCTGGCCGACGCCTGCCTTAAAATGCTGGCCGACTACCGGGACAAGATGCGGGAGATGGCCTTCCGCCAGGCCCTGGAACGGGTCTGGGAGGTGATCGGCCGGGCCAATCGCTATATCGTGACCAACGCGCCCTGGGAGCTGGCCAAGGACCCCGCCCAGGCCGAGCGGTTGCGCACCGTCCTCCACACCCTGCTGGAGACCCTGCGCTGCCTCACCTGCGCCCTGCAGCCGATCATGCCGGGAGCGGCCGCTAAAATGGCCGCCGCCCTGCCGCTGGATCCGGCCGCCGGGCTGGCGGCCCATCAGGCTTGGGGGGTGCTGCCGCCGGGCGCCCCGGTCAACCTGGGCGAAAATTTGTTCCCCCGGATCAAAAAGGGCCAATGACGGGGGATGCCGGAACCGACAGCCGGGAAGGATTTTTGAGCCGGGTCGGCCGGGAGGCGGAGCTTTGGGCCCTGCGGGCCCTGCCGCTGCCCGGCGGCCTGGTGCTGCTGGAAAAGGAGCTTTCTTCCCGGGAGCGGCAGCGTTTTCTCCTCCTGCTCGGCGGCAGGATCGGCCCGCCCGGCCTGGCCCCGCTGCTGGGGGAGCCCACCCCCCTCCCCCGGCCGGAGGCGACAGACCGACCCGAGGAACCGGCTCCGGCCTCGATCGAACCCTGCCAGGTTACCCTGGAGGAGCGCCAGCACCTGTTCAACTGTTTTCAAATGGAGTCATAAACGAGGAGATTGGTTAATGTTTGTTCTCAGCAACTTTCTTAATGCCCTGGCCAGTGTGATCAACGTTGTGCTGAGCGTTTACATCTGGGTGATCCTGGGCCGGGTCATCATCTCCTGGGTCAACGCCGACCAGTACAATCCCATCGTCCGTTTTCTCCACGAGATCACCGAACCGCCCCTGCGCTTCATCCGCGGCTACCTGCCGGTCTTCGGCAGCTTTGATTTCTCACCCATTTTATTGATTCTGGCCATCATCTTCCTGCAAAGTTTCCTGGTGCCGACCCTGCAGCAGTTGGCCCGGGCAATTGGCTAACCGTCCAACGGCGCAACGGGAACCATAACCACCACGGTTACAATTAGGGCAAAGGAGGCTACGCCATGCTGACAGTCCAGGATATCCAAGCCAAACAGTTTCATGTCCGTTTTCGGGGGTTCGATCCGGGAGAGGTGGACGAGTTTCTGGAGCAGGTGGCCGCGGCCCTCCAGGCCGCCAACTACGAAAACTCGAGGCTGAAAGAGCAGGCGGCGGCGGCGGAGCGGAAAGTAACAACCTATAAACAGCAGGAAAAATCCTCATTAAGCGCCATTCTTTCCGCCCAGAAGATTGCCGACGAGATGAAGGAGAAAGCCGGCAACGAATCCCGGGAGCTGCTGGCCAAGGCCCGGCAGGAGGCCCAGGAGCTGACCGGCAAAGCCCAACAGGAAGCCCGGGAGTTGACCGAAAAAGCCCGGCAGGAAGCCCGGGAACTGGAGGAGAGCGCCGGCCAGGAGGTTGCCAAGCTGGAACGGGAACTGGATCGACTGCGGGCCATGAAGGACCAGGTCCGGGAGGAGGTCCGCCAGTTGCTGGAGAGCTATCTGGCTAAAATTCAGCAGGACGATGTCGCCCCCGTCATGGCCGGCGCCACCGGGGTTGCCGCCGTTGGCGCGGCCGGGGCCGGGGCGACCAGCGCCTTCATCAAGCCGGTGGAACCAGTGGAAACCGTTGAGCCGGCGGAAACGGCGGCCGACTCCGACTCCGACGAAATCGAGGATCTCTATCAAAGCATCGAACTGTCTGACGACCTGCTCACCATGGCCGAGGAGAAAGCCGAGGAGAAAGCCGAATCCTCACCCCCGCCCGCCCCACCGGCGGAACCCGCACCCGAGCTGGAAGATCTGACCATGCCCGATCTGGACGGCGACATGATCTTCACCCTGGAGGATCCCCTGGATCAGGAGGAACCGGAGGAGGACAAGTCGAACAACCTGCTGAGCATCGAGAGCGTGGACCTGCTACTCCCCGAACAGGATGAGAAAGGAGGAGAGGAGGAGCGCCTGGTGATCGACGACGAGGAGTTGCAGCTGCTCGACCAGGACGATCTGCTGGGCGAGGAGCCGGATCTGAATATCTCCCTGGATGACGACGAGGAGCCCTCCAAAAGCTGAAAAACGCCCGGGTACCCCCCATGGACTGGCTGCAATCCCTGGACGACGATACCGCCGTGCTGTTGCGGGTCAGGGCCCAGCCCGGCGCCACCCGCACCCGGATCAGGGGCGAGTATGGCGACGCCCTGAAAATCGCGGTGGCGGCCCCGCCGGTTGACGGCAAGGCCAATACCGCCCTGATCGCCTTCCTGGCCCGGGTTCTCGGGTTGCCGCGCGCGGCGGTCACCCTGGTGGGCGGCGCCGGCTCCCGCGACAAACGTTTCCATCTGCAAAACATCAGCCGGGCCGAAGCGCGGGGCAAGCTGCTGCCGCCCCGTCCTTAAGGGGCTGACGAGAAGAGCGAGGATTTGTGGCGGCATGAAGATAACCCCCATGCTCCAGCAGTACCTGGAGATCAAAAACCAGCATCCGGACACCATTCTCTTTTACCGGATGGGGGACTTCTACGAGATGTTCTTCGCTGACGCCGTGGAAGCCGCCGGGATTCTGGGCATCACCCTTACTTCCCGCAGCAGCAAGGATGAGGCCGACAAGATTCCCATGTGCGGGGTGCCCTTCCATTCCGCCACCGGTTATCTGGCCAAACTGATCAAGGCGGGGCGGCGGGTGGCCATCTGCGAACAGATGGAGGAGCCCGGCCAGAGCAAGGGGCTGGTCCGCCGGGAGGTGGTCCGGGTGGTGAGCCCGGGCCTGGTGATCGAAGACCAGCTGCTGGACGACAAGGAGAACCGCTTTCTGGCGGCCATCTGCCTCCGGGGACCGCGGCTGGGGGTAAGTCTGCTGGATCTCTCCACCGGCGAATTTCTGGTCGGCGAACACGACAAGCGGGAGGAGCTGCTGGATGACCTGGGCCGGCTGACCCCCTCGGAGATCCTGCTGCCGGCCGGCGACCCAGCGGATTCCACCGCCGGCCGGCAGCAGGGCCCCCTGGCCGAATTGACCGCCAGCTTGGCTGCCCTGCTGCCCCAGTGCTGCTTCACCCCCCGCCCGGAAACCGGTTTTCAGCCCGGCCCGGCCCGGGAGCTGCTGCTGGAGCATTTCGGCACCGCCAACCTGGCCGGTTTCGGCTGCGAGCACCTGGAAACCGGGATCGGGGCGGCCGGAGCCCTGTTCGCCTACCTGCGGGAAACCCAGAAGTGCGAACTCTCCCACCTGGAGCGGCTGGCCCCCATGGACCGGGAACAGGTGCTGCTGCTGGACGAAGCCTCCCGCCGCAACCTGGAGCTGACCCGGACCATCAGCGGGGCCCAGCGGGAGGGCTCCCTGCTGGCGACCCTGGACTACACCCGCACCCCCATGGGGGCCAGGCAGTTGCGGAAAAGCCTGCTGATGCCGCTCAAGGATGTCGCCGCCATCCGCCGCCGCCTGGACGCGGTGGAAGAGCTGCTTCGGGACCAGGAGCTGGGCCGGCGACTGGACCAGGCCCTGGGAGCGGTCTACGACCTGGAACGCCTCAACAGCCGGGCGGTGCTGGGCAGCGCCAACGCCCGCGATCTCACCGCCCTCAAGCTCTCCCTGGCCCAGTTGCCCGCGATCAAGCAACTGCTGGCGGGCCGCCCCGGTTTGCTGGGTGAATTGGGCGGAGAGATCGACCTGCTGGATGATCTCCATGGCTTGCTGGCCGCCGCCATCCGTGACGATGCCCCGGTGGGGCTGCGGGAAGGCAACCTGATCCGCCAGGGCTACCACGCCGAACTGGACGAACTGCTCACCATCCTCCGCGACGGCAAGGGGCTGATCGCCGGCCTGGAAGCCCGGGAACGGGAGCGGACCGGCATCCCCACCCTCAAGGTGGGGTTCAACAAGGTCTTCGGCTACTACCTGGAGGTCAGCCGGGCCAAGGCGGGCGAGGTCCCGGCCGACTATATCCGCAAGCAGACCCTGGTCAACGCCGAACGCTACATCACCCCGGAGTTGAAGGAGTTTGAAAACAAGGTGAGCGGGGCCGAGGAGCGGCGGCTGGAGTTGGAGTATCGCCTGTTTGGTGAAATCCGGGCCCGGGTGGCCGCCGCCGGCTCCCGGATTCTGCACAGCGCCGGGGCCCTGGCGATGCTGGACCTGCTGGCCGCCCTGGCCATCGGGGCCGCCCGGCACAACTACACCCGGCCCCAGGTGGATGATGGCGAGGAGATCATCATCAGCGAAGGGCGCCACCCGGTGATCGAGCGCCACCTGCCCCCGGGTCGCTTCGTCCCCAACGATATCCATCTCGACCAGAATGAGCGGGAGCTGATGATCATCACCGGCCCCAACATGGCTGGTAAATCCACGGTCTTGCGGCAGACGGCCCTGATCGTCCTGATGGCCCAGATGGGCAGCTTCGTGCCGGCGGCCCAGGCCCGCGTCGGCGTGGTGGACCGGATCTTCACCCGGGTCGGGGCCATGGATGACCTGCGCCGGGGCCAATCCACCTTCATGGTGGAGATGAACGAAACCGCCAACATCCTCAACAACGCCACCGCCAAAAGCCTGGTGATCCTGGACGAGATCGGCCGGGGAACCTCCACCTTCGACGGTCTGGCCATCGCCTGGGCCGTGGCCGAGGCCCTGACCGACAAGGAGGAGAAGGGGGTAAAGACCCTGTTCGCCACCCACTACCACGAGTTGACCGAACTGGCGACCGCCCGCCCCCGGGTACACAATTTCCACATCGCGGTCCGGGAGTGGAACGACACCATCATCTTTCTCCACAAGCTGATGCCCGGCGGGGTCAACCGCAGTTACGGCATCCAGGTGGCGGCCCTGGCCGGAGTGCCGCCGGCGGTGGTTGCCAGGGCCAAGGAACTGTTGCATAATATCGAGCAGGGCGAATTCAACCGCCAGGGCCAGCCCCGCATCGCCACGGGCGGGGCCGGAAGGGCCGACAAGGCCCTGGCCGATCACCCCAGCCAGTTACCCCTGTTCGGCGCCGGTGCAGACCCCTTGCGCCGTCGCCTGCAGGAGATCCAGCCCGACAACCTGGCCCCGCTGGAGGCCCTCAAGCTTTTATATGAGTTGAAACAGCTGTGAAGAAACTGTGGTTGCCCATCTTGCTGCTCCTTGCCCTGATCGGCGGCTCCCTGCCGCTCACCGCCACCGGCAGCACCCCCGACCCCATCCAGCAGTTTCAGCAGATCCGGGATTACTACCAGCGCCTGCTCAACGGCCCCGAGGGACGAACCCGGGGCAACTGGCTGCGGGCCGGGCAGGCCCTGCAACGCCTGCAGCGGGAAAACCCCACCCACCAAGTGGCCCCCCAAAGCCTCTACCTGCTGGGTACCCTCTATCACCAGCTCTACCGGCGCGACCAGAACCAGCTGGACCTGGCCGAGTCGATCACCTATTTCCAGGATCTACAGGCCAAATACCCTCGCCACTACCTGGCCGACGACGCCCTCTTCTATCTGGCCAATATCTTCCTCCATGACCGCAAGGAGCCGGAGCGGGCCGGCCGCGCCCTGCGCCGGATCGTGGCCCTCTATCCCGACGGGGAGATGGCTGCCAGCGCCCGGCGCCAGTTGCGGGAACTGGAATCCTCACCGGCGGCGGCGACGACGGCGGCGGGGGGCGAAGTGCTGCCGGTTCGCCACTGGTCCAGCGACAGCTACACCCGGGTGGTGATCGAGACCACCGAGCCGCTGAGCTTCCGCAGCCACATGCTGGCCAACGGTGATGATTCCCGGCGCCTCTACATCGACCTGAGCGGCGCCCGCCTCAGCCCCCGGATCACCCGGGGGGAGACCCCCATCGAGGATGGCCTGCTCCGGCGCATTCGCCTGGCTCAACATGACCCCGACACCGTCCGGGTGGTGCTGGATACCCAGACCCGAATCGATGATTACAAGATTTTCAGCCTGGACAATCCCTCCCGGGTGGTGATCGACCTGCTGGGTCAACCGGCCCCCCCGACCTTGCGGGTTATTCAGCCCCTCAGCCCCCCCAAGGCCGCGCCCACCCGGGTGGCCACCCCCGGCGCTCCGCCCCCGCCCCTCTCCCTGGCCCAGCAGCTGGGCCTGGGGGTGCGCCGGGTGGTGATCGATCCCGGCCACGGGGGTCGCGACCCCGGGGCGATCAGCCCCTCGGGGATCATGGAGAAGGATGTAACCTTAAGGGTTGCCAAGCTGCTGGCCACCGCCCTCAAGCAACGACTGGGCAGCGAAGTGATCCTGACCCGTGACCGGGACATCTTCCTGCCCCTGGAGGAGAGAACCGCCATCGCCAACAGCCGGGACGCCGATCTCTTCATCTCCATCCACGTCAACTCAGCCCCCAACCGGGGAGCCCGGGGGGTGGAAACCTACATCCTGGACATGGTGGCCAGCGACGACGAGGCGATGCGGGTGGCGGCCCGGGAAAACGCCTCCTCGGCCCGCAGCTTCAGCGATCTGCAGAACATCGTCCACCAGCTGATCAACAACGCCAAGTTGCAGGAATCGGTCCACCTGGCCAACATGGTCCACGAAACGGTGGTGGAGAGCCTGCGCCAAACCTACGGCGGCCGGATCAACGACCGGGGAATCCGCCGGGCGCCCTTTGTGGTACTGATCGGGGCCCGAATGCCGGCCTTGCTGGTGGAGGTGGGGTTCATCAGCAATCCGGAGGAGGAGCACCTGCTGACCGATGAGCAATACCTGAACCAACTGGCGGCAAGCATCGCCGAAGGGGTCAGGCAGTACGCCACCAACCTCAAAACCGCCGCCCGCTGAACGCTTTGGGGGGAAAGCGGTTGGCGTTCTCTGCTTGACACCATTTTTTTTTCCAGGTAAATCGTACAAGTTGTTACTGCGTTAAACTGATTAATTACCTTGAACAGAGCAAGCGTGAAGGAGGGAAAGCGCCAAAATACTGCCCGGTTGATAACTGATATCACCTTGACCCGGGCCCCATAAATTCCGGCCTGCGACTCCATTTATTTGTAACCCTCCAACTCCCTCAGCGTAGGAGAAAACCAATATGCGGGATTTTATACTCACCGCGGGAATTCTGGAAAGAACCCGCCTGGCCCTTGAAAACTCGCTGATCAGCGCCGGGGTCCGCACCGCCCTGCTCATTGACGGCGCCGGCAACATTCTCTCCAACTGCGGCCAGGATTCCGCCGAAATCGACGCCATCTCCCTGGCCGCCCTGGCGGCCGCCAACCTGGGGGCCACCTCCCAGATCGCCAAACTTATCGGCGAAGAAGATTTCTCCCTGCTGTTCCACAAAGGTAAAACCGACAACATCCATTTCAGCCGGATCGGGGATGAACTGATCCTGATCACCATCTTCCGGGAGGACGTTTCCCTGGGGCTGGTCCGCTGCCGGGTGAACGATATTTCCGCGACCATCCTCAAGATTTTCGAGGGATATTGATGGCCCTGATTGATCTCAGCAAAAGGGAAGTACATTGCAAAATCGTCTATTGCGGCCCGGGCCGTTGCGGCAAAACCACCAACCTGCTCAACGTTTACGAGTCCATGGCCGAAAAGGACCGGGGCAAGATGCTCACCATCGACACCAAAGGTGACCGCACCCTGTTCTTCGATCTGCTCCCCCTTAATCTGGGCACCATCCGGGGCTTCAACATCCGCATCCAGCTCTACACCGTGCCCGGCCAGGTGATGTACGCCGCCACCCGCAAGCTGGTTCTCAAGGGGGTGGACGGCCTGGTTTTCGTGGCCGACCCTTTGCGGGTCCGCCGGGAGAGCAATATCGAAAGCCTGCAGGATCTCCGCCAGCACTTGCTGGAGTACGGGCTCAAAATTGAAGAGATGCCCCTGGTCATTCAGTACAACAAAAGGGACCTGGCCGAGGGCCCCACTCCCACCCTGACCATTGAGGAGCTGGAGAGTGACCTGAACAGTACCCTCAAGGTCCAAACCTTTCTGGCCTCGGCGGTGGAAGGCAAGGGGGTTTTTGAAACCCTGCGGGAGATCAGCAAGCAGACGGTCCGTCACGTGGCAAACAAACACCTGCTGACCAACCTGTAAGCAGCTTAAGCCCAAGGTCGGCAAATTCCTCAGGAGCAGAGCATGAGCCCAAGCAAGGCAGAGCAGGAATTCCACAGCGAACTCGACGACGCCATCGACAACCTCTTCGGCCCCTACAGCGGTGATAACGAAAAAACCGATAAAACCGCAGGTAACGGCCAGGACCCGGGGTCGGCGGCCCGGCGGGCCACCGATCCCAAGCCCGCCGCGGCTCCTCCCCCCCCTGCCCCCGCCCCCGAAACGACTGCCGACAAAGCGTCGGCAATCCCCGAGGAGATTTACAACCTGGAGGAGGCCCTCCTCTCCCTGGACTGGGAGATCTCCCAGACCAACATCGACCTGACCCGCCTGGCCTTGCGAAATATCCAGGCGATTCTTGACTCGGAGCGGGCCGAGGACCTGGCCGAGCTCTTCAGCACCATGGAGGAGATCCTGGACTCCATGGCGGTGGCCTCGCAGATTGTGCCCACTTCGGCCCCCAAAGCCATGCAGGAGGGGATGGAGGCGATCAAAGCGACCATGATTGCCGAAGACCCCGGCGCCGGGGCCCAAAACATGGTGGTCCTGGCCCTGGCCAGGCTGCGCGCCGTGGCCCCCCACATCCTGAAGGATGATGACCGGGTGGCGACCCCCGAGGAGCGGGAGGAACAGGAGGAAAGAGAGGAAAGAGAGGAAAGAGAGGAGCAGGTTGCAAAATCGCCGCAGACGGTTCCGACGGCGGCAGCCCAGCCGGCCGCCGCTCCCCCCACCCGAAACGGCGCGCTTTCACCCAGGTTGACCGAAGCCATCGCCGCCCACCTCACCATTCTGGAGAAATGTATTGCCAAACGGATCTTGCCCATGGAGCGGCTGTTTGGCAAAAACCAGGGCTACGAGAAACTGCACGCCATCCACGCCGATCTCCGCAAACGCCTGGAACGACAGCGGGAGATCCTGGCCCAGGCCCTGGACGAGGCCCGGCGCCAGGGCGGCCCGGGATCATCTCCCGCGGAGAATCCGGCCCCGGGGGCCAACCGGTCGCCGGGGGCGTCTCCCTGGAAGGTACTGGCCACCACCACCTGGAACGGCCAGACGGTCGCCTTTCTCCCCGACCAGATCGCCTTCCAGGGGGTGCCGCCCAAAGGGGCCACCGGCCCCTTCTTCCCGCTCAAAAATCTGAAAGAAGGTCTTTTCGGCCGGATCAAATCCAAAGTTACCGGCGACCTGGCCCACAACTCCGAGTCGATCCTCAATAACATGGCGGTACCCATGGCCACGGATGGCGCGGAGGGACGGGCGGCCAAGAAAGCTCCCATCGTCCTGCTCTTTAAGGAAAACAGCGGCACCGCCTTTCGGGTGGGAGCCCCCATCGACCTCCTGCAGGTCACTCCCCAGTGGCGCTGGATTCCCGAAAACGATCCCGACTCCATGGTCGCCGGCAGACTCAGCAAAGGCGATCAAACCGTCCGGGTGATAACCGTCAGAACCGCTTCCCTCTAAATGAGCATGCCAACCACCACAGCCGCTCCCAGCCAGCTGGAAGCGAAAATGGCCGAGGCGGATCTCTACTCCAGCCAGGGCCTGATAGAGGAAGCCCTGCAGATCTACCAGGCTTTGCTGGCCGAGGTGGGCAAAGATCAGCCCATTCTCCGGGATCAGCTGGCGGAACGGATGGTTGCCATCCAGACCAGCAGTTCCCACAAGGGGGCCGCCCCCCGCCCCGCCGCGCCCGCCGAGGCCGAGCTGTCCGAAGCCGACCGCTTCGAGAACGCCATGGGCCTGATGATGGCCGGCTTTTACACCGAGGCCAACGACCAGCTCCACCGGCTGCTGGGGGGCAGCTTCCGGCAGGCCGTGGTCCACGGCAAAATCGGCGAGTGCTGCCTGCAACTGGACCGGCCGTTTGAGGCCATTGAGCATTTCGAAAAGGCCTGCCAGCAAAAAGGGGCTGTCCGTCAAAATGAGCTGCTTCAACTCCTGGACGCCCTGGCGATAACTTACGAGCGCACCGGCTCGGTCTCCCCCGCCATCAACACCCTAAAACAGATCGTCGCCCTTGACCCCGCCTTCCGTAATGCCCACAAGCGGCTGACCGCCCTCTCCCAGACCGCGGGGAAATACGGGCGCTTTATCGGCCTGGTCCGCAGCCGACTGATCACCCCGGCCCAGTTCGAGGAGGCCAAGGCGAAAGCCAAGCTGCACAACAACACCCTGGACAACATCCTGCTCAGCGAATTCAGGGTCGCCAAGCAGCAGCTGGGAACTTCCTTGAGCGAATACTACCAGTGTCCCTTCGTCGAATTTGTCGACAACGAGGAGGTGGAGCGCCCGGTCTGCATCCAGGGGATCAAGGAGAACTACTTCCGTACCAACCTTTTTGTCCCCATCGTCGGCGGCGACGGCAAAATCATGGTCCTGGTCGACAACCCCAACGACCTGGGCAAGCATGACAACATCCGTTCGGTACTGCACGGCACCGAGTTCAGGCTGGCGGTGGCCCTCAAGGAGGATATCAACCGGTTCATCGACTATTTTTACGGCAAACATTCCGCCGATGCCGGAACGGCTCAGCAGGATGTGTTCGCCACCATCGAACTGCTGGAAGAGCATGACGAGGGGACGGCGGAAGATGATGAGGAGATCGGCAGCGCCGCCGACGGGGTGATTGTCCAGATGGCCAACAAGATCATCGAGGACGCCGTGACCCGCCGGGCTTCGGATATCCATATCGAGTCCCTGCCCGGCAAGAAGGGCACCGCCATCCGTTTCCGGGTCGATGGGGCCTGCACCCCCTACAAAAACATTCCCCACACCTACAAGCGCTCCCTGATCTCGCGGCTGAAAATCATCTCCAAACTGGATATCTCGGAAAAACGGCTGCCCCAGGATGGCAAAATAAACCTGAAAACCCGCCATGGCAAGATTGAGCTGCGGGTCGCCACCCTGCCCACCCATGGGGGCAATGAAGACATGGTCCTGCGAATTCTCAGCGGCGGCGGCGCCCTGCCCCTGGACCGGATGAACCTCTCCGAACGCAACCACCGGGAACTTTGCCGGCTGCTGGAGATGCCCTACGGCCTGATCCTGGTGGTGGGCCCCACCGGCTCCGGCAAAACCACCACCCTGCACAGCGCCCTCAATTTTGTCAACCGCCCGGAAAAAAAGATCTGGACCATCGAGGATCCGGTGGAAATTGTCCAGGAGGGGATGCGCCAGGTGCAGGTGGAAAAAAAGATCGGCCTGAATTTTGCCCGGGCCCTGCGGGCCTTTCTCCGGGCCGACCCCGACATCATCATGGTCGGCGAAACCCGCGATCCGGAAACGGCCGAAATTGTGGTGGAAAGCGCCCTCACCGGCCATCTGGTGTTCTCTACCCTGCATACCAACAGCGCCCCGGAAACGGTCACCCGCCTGCTGGGGATGAAGGTCGACCCTTTCAATTTTTCCGATTCTCTGCTGGGGATCCTGGCCCAGCGCCTGGTGCGCCGCCTCTGCCCCCACTGCCGGGAGCCCCATCTCCCGACCCAGGAGGAACGCGAACTGCTGACGACGGAGTATGGTCTCCACCCCCTTTACCCTTTGACCGAGCAGGATTTTGCCCAGGCCACCCTCTTCCGCCCCAAGGGCTGCGGGAAGTGCCGGGAAAGCGGCTATGTCGGGCGAATCGCCATCCATGAGTTGATGACGGTTACCGATGAGCTCAAAAACATGATTGTCAGAAACAGTCCCATCAGCGAGATCCGGGACGAGGCCATGCGGGGGGGAATGCAGACCCTGAAGCAGGATGGGATCAGAAAGGTGTTCCAGGGTTTGACCGACCTGCACCAGATCAGGGCGGCCTGTATCAAGTAGAGCAATCCCCGGTTGTTCCTGCTGCGGCAACCGCGGCTTCCGGGATTTTTCACCACATAACGAGGGGTGTTATGAAGAAAGTTTTGATCGTGGACGACGATCGGGGATTTTTACTCAGTTTGCAGGAGATGTGTAAAAATCACGCCGATAAATTTGAGCTGCTCACGGCCGAAAACGGCAAGGAGGCCTTGGCCCTGCTGGCCAAAACCCCGGTCAACCTGATGGTTACCGACCTGAAAATGCCGGAGATGGACGGTTTTGAACTGATCGGCCGGGTCAGCAAGCTGGGAGCGATCATCCCGGTGATCGCCATGACCGCCTACGGCACCCCCGAGATGGAAGACCGGCTGATGACCATGGGCGCCTTCCAGTATATTGAAAAGCCCATCGACTTTGATCTGCTGCTGAAAAAAATCGTGGACGGCCTGGCGGCGGGGGCCAAGGGGCGGGTAACCGGGGTCTCCCTCTCCTCCTTCCTCCAGCTGCTGGAGCTGGATCGCAAAACCTGTACTCTGACGGTGAAGGCCGGGACCCGCACCGGCATCCTCTTTTTCGAGAACGGCGAACTGATCAACGCCTTCACCGAGCCGCTGGAGGGGCTTGAGGCCGCCTTCGAGATCATCAGCTGGGAACAGGCCGAGATCGAAATCTATAACTTCTGCCAGAACCGTAAACGAACCATCTCGGAACCCCTGGGGTTTATTCTCATCGAAGGGGCCCGCTTCAGTGACGAGCGGGCCCAGAAAAGGGCGGCGGAAGCGGCTCCGGCCCCTGAACCCGCCGCGGCGGCGGCGGATGATCTCGACCTGGGGGGCACCAAACTCCCGCCGCCCAATCCGGCCATGTCCGAACCCGCCAGTCAATCCGCCATCGGCGGCGAGATGGAAGCACTGCTCAACACCATTCCCGGCATCAACCGCCTGGTGCTGGTTACCAACGGCGGCTCCACCATTATGCGCAAAAACGTCAACAACCGGGAGTTTAAACCCTTTGTCAATTACGTGGTGGTAACAGCGGACAAGATCAGAAACGCCCTCAACGGCCCGACCATGCCGAAGCACATCATTCTCGCCCAGGCCGAAGGCAACAAGCTGCTGATCATTCCCGGTCCCGAAATCACGGTGGGCATTGAGCTCGCCCCGGAAGCGTCGCCGATCAAAATCGCGGCCACCCTCGGTCCGGTGGTAGCCCGCGCCAAAGTGGGCCAACCCGGTCTGCTCTAGAAACCAGGAGTGGGAATATGGAAGCGTTACTACAGGAAATAACCATGCTGCCCGGGGTCAGGGGAGCCTTTTTCTCCATGGCCGAGCCCAGCCTCCTCTTCTCCGAGATGCCCGCCGACTATTCGCCCGAGGCCATGAAGCAGCTGGAGGCCTCCCTGGAGCGAATCTTCCGGATGAACGAGCCCTGCAAGCTCAGCGTCAACTCGGTGGAGATGCTTTTCGACGACACCCTGCTCCTGGCCAAGCAGGCCGGGCCGGGCTCCACGCTGGTGATCATGGCCGAACCGGACACCAATTTCGCCCTGCTTAACATGACCAGCGCCATGCTGATCGGCGAGCTGCGCAACTCCGCCGAAAAAATCCGACAGAATCCGGCCGCAGCCCAGCAGGTCAAAGCTCAGATGAGAAAATTGGATTACGAGGAGGCCAAAGAAGAGGAGCCCCTCAAAAGCGCCCTGCCGATTCTTCAGGAATCACTGGCTCGGGCCATCGGACCCATCGCCGATATGGTGATCAGGGAAACCGTTGAAAAGTGGCTGGCCACCGGGGAGCTTGCTAAGTCCCGGTTTCCCGAGCTGGTGGAAGCTCTCTGTCGGGAGATCGATGATCCCCCCATGGAGCAGGAGTTCAGGACCAATGTCGCCAAGGTGCTGTAAAGGAGAAAGGCGGGCCATTACTGCCACCTGGTAACACTGACGCAGCCCGGTTATTTGCGACCTGTCGACTTTTTTAGCTTGACCGATGGCTAAAGACGGGTACTATTTGCATTTATTTTACTGGTCCTAGGGCCGTCATGTTCAAAGCTTTGACCAAGGACGAACTTCCCGGTCGAGAGCGTACCCCCCCGGGGCCTGCCCCCAGTCACCATTCCAGCAAGGAGTAAACCATGGGCATTCGGATGAGATCGGTTTTAGTCATGGGCATTCTCGGATTTCTGGCCATCGCGGTCATCGGCTTTGCCAGCTATCACCTGAGCATTAAAAATGCCATGAACGAAGCAAAAATCAAAAGTGAAATT
>NZ_JBIPKH010000029.1:0-21038 GCF_044068625.1 Desulfurivibrio modestus | reverse complement strand
ATTAAGCGCAACCACCCCAGCCAACTTACAGTGGCCTCCGGCGTGATCTCATTGGATGAACTGGAACTGAAACTCTACCGCTCCATCCGGCTGCTGGCCGGCGAGATTAATCCAGAGGAGTTTTCCGTGTACGAATTCCAGCGGGGCGGGTCGATGGACCCCCGCTCGATCCTGATCAACAACCGTTAAGAGGAGGCGGCACCGGCCGAACAGCATGCACAAGAGATTCAAGCGTATCCTGGCCCTGTCCCTTGTAGTTGTCACCCTGGGTGCCCCGCTCCCAGGCCATGCCGCCGGCTGGGTCGATGACTGGATCAGTCAGAGAACATATAACCCACCAAACTATTTACAGGGCTCACAAAGGGGTTACTACAGCGCCGGCAGCTTCAGCTCCCGATGGCCCAGCAGCGCCGATTATCCGGTAACCATCGAAATGCCGCGGATGCGGAGCGGCTGCGGTGGCATTGATATGTTTCTCGGCGGTTTCAGCTTCATGGACTTTGACTATCTGGTCCAAAAATTCAGCAACATCGTCGGCGGAGCAGCCCAGGCAGCTCTGTTCGATCTGGCCCTGAAAACCCTCTGCGAACCCTGTGCTTCAACGATGAAGAGCGTGGAAGCCTTGGCCAACCAGCTCAACTCCATGCAGATCGACGAGTGTTCGGCAGTTCAAGGAGTACGGGCCTTCCTGGATGACGGCTCCGGCGGATTCGCCTCTATGGAAACCATGTCCGGCAGACTTACGACTTCACTCAAGGAAAACAAACTTTCCCAGGGATTCTCCAACCTTTATCAGTCCATCACTGAATCAGACCGCGCCAACCAGCACGTGCCCCAGCCGACCGATGTGGCCCAGGCCGTCAGCGCCTGCAACGCCGATCTGAAAACCACGTTCCTCTCCGACCTGTCGGGGGCAGACACCCTGTTGCTTCACAACATCGGCGTGGAAAAGATGGGACTGCAAGAGGAGTATGTAAACCTGATCCGGGGCTTGGTTGGCGATGTGCGGATTGCCGCCCAGGCCCAAGCCTTCCGGGTTACCTACGTCTCTCCTTGCCCGGATAACAACCCTGATGATGTGGCGGCCTTCATCGACGGGATGGTCATGGCCAAAAGCCGTGACACCCTCTCTTGCTATCAGCTGAACGATGCTAACCGCGATTTGGTGGACTACATCCAGAGCCAGATGCTGGCGGTATCGGGCAAAATAAAGAGCAAAACGCCTCCTGGCCCAACCGAGCTGGCCTTCCTTGAATCAAACCCTCTTTCCTTGGGCCTGACCCTCAGAAGCGCGGTGGCCACAGGCCGGGAAGAGACAGTGATCGCGGTGATGTCCGAACTGACGGCCAAGGCTTACGTGGTGATGATGCTCTCCGATCTCTACAGCCGGGGCGGCCATATCTTGGAGAAGGCCAAGGAGATGCTGGCCAAGAAATCGGTGGCTCAGCCCGGGCACGACGCGGAAAACTGCATGGCCGAGATATTCGCCGAAAATGTGGATGCGCAACTCAGCGGAATGCTTGACAGGATCAACCGGCTCCGCTACTCGGCCCGGATCAGCTACAACGGAGCAGTCGAGGAGGTCAACGCCATTCTCCAGCTCATGCGTGACCAAGAGCAGGTGGAAAACAAGCTGCGTGCTGAAATATCCCAGCGGTACGGCCAGGATGTCGCCCGACGGGTAACGGGGATAAACTGAGCGAAAGGAGAGAAACAATGCACAACGGAGTAAAAATCGCCGCCGGACTGACCGTGACCTGCATCGCCCTGGCCGGCTGCACCACAACAAAAAGACCGGCCACCGTCTCCGAGAGGGAAACCGGGGTCGTGGTCGGCGGCAAGGATGGGGTAATCGAGCAACTTTCCTGCACCGACAGAACCCCGATCAAGATTTCTCTCGGCGAGGTGGACTGCAAGGCCTCCGGCTGTCAGTCCGGCGGAGCGCGGGCCAGCGGCGGCCTGGCCGCCCTGTTGCAGATGGCCGGCGTGCCAAACTTCGAAGGGATCGGAGACGGACTTGGCGAGATGTTCACCGGCGCAATCCAGGGCACCAACTGCTTCCGGGTGTTCGACCGGCGGGCCATGGAAGCGATACGCCGGGAACAGGCCATGGACGGCCAGCAAATCGCCCTGGAAGGCTCCGACTACCTGATCATGGGATCGATCACGTCCATCAATTTCGAGAACAAGAGCAGATCCTTCGGCGGCGGCTTCCTCCCGGTGGTCGGAGCGGTCGGCAGTTCCACCCAGACCGCCACCTTGGGGATGGACGTGCGCCTGGTGGATGCCAAAACAGGCGAGGTTATATCCAGCCGGGCTTACCATACCGAGTCCGGCAAAACCAGCTACGGGATCGGCGGCTTCGGCGCCGCCGGCGGAGTCGGTTTCGGCGGCGCCATGAGTGGCCTGTCCGGCACGGCCATGGAAGAGGTGGCCCGGGACATCGTGGTGCGGGCCTCATATGACATCGCCAGGGAGCTTGTACCGGTGGAAAAGATTCAGATTACCAGATGAATGGCAAGTGGCAGCCAGCGTTACTGTTTTAACGGCCGCATCCTCAACGGGTGCGGCCGTTATTTTTGGTTGTGTGCCGAACAACCCGCAGCAAAAAAGCAAGCAGTCTCTCAGGACGGGGTTGCTGACCGATATTTTTCCCGCAGGGTGGTGACAAACAAACCTCGTATTTTGCGCTTCTCGTCTGAGGTCAGCCTCCTCTTAATCTCTGCGGCAGTTTTGGCGATCAGTTTTCCGTCAAACTCGGGCGGGATGACTGTGCTCGCCTTGAGATGCTCCACAAGTTTTACAAGGTTGCTCTCCTCGGCCCCAGCAATAAGTTCCTCGCAGACAACATGTGCGGCGTCTTCGAGAGACTTTTCAGATGGCGTATTTCCTGGCATGATCGTAACAGGGGCCGCCGGCAATGCTGTTTCAGTTGCTGTGATTGTGATACTCAAATGCTGCTTGAGCCAAGCGACATCAAGCGATTGCAGCGAGTCGGCTTCCATTTTGAGCGTCTGACTCACATTCTTTTCTGCATCGCCCACCGCTAAAATGTGCACTCGAACTCCGTACGTCTGCGCCAGTTGAACGGCAATTCGCAGGTCTTCGTCTCCAGATACCAGGATAGCGTCTGTAATCGCACCATTACGTGCAAGTTCAATCAAATCCGTAACAATTAGAGAATCGACACCCTTCTGCTCGCCAGCGTTGTTCAGGGAACCCAGCCGAACCTTGACCCCCGCCAAGTGTGCGAGGTTAGACTGTTCCATGGACAGGCGCGGCCCCATCATGGCATCATACCAATAGACCCTTAATAAGGCTGGGGACGAAGACTGCCTTGCCCCGCGTTCACAGATATCTTTAATGGTGGAACTGGCGGAGGGCAGGCTGATTTTGCGTCGTGGGATCTGGCTGTTGGTGATTGCGTAGGCGCCTGCTGAGTAAAAATAACCGGCATCGACAAAGATGGCGAATCGCTCCATAATAAACTCCCTTACCAGAGCTGCAAATAAGTAAGGCCCCTTTCGGGGCCTGTCGTAGGCTGCCGCAACCAAATAGCGTAGGGATTGCGAACAGCGATGTATGTAATTATATTTCAGGCAATAATGATGTCAATGATTTTATCATATGAAAGCACAGCAATTTCACAAAGACACGCTATATCGCGTCGGTAGTTTTCACCAAAAAATAAAACCGTAACTCTCCCTTCCGGCTTCTTCTAACACAGAATAACAACCCGACCTCTCCTCCTCGCTTGTAGGCAAGAGATTTCTGCGGCGCTCAAATGTGGCATAAGCCAAACCTGAACAACTACTTTCTCCGGCTCCGGATAAAAGGGTATAGAGACACCCCTTTTTCCCCGGAGGCGAAGAAATGCTTAAACCCTGCCACTCCCGACTGTTCGTACTGCCCCTCGCCCTACTGTTGCTGCTGGGCTCCGTGTCCCCGGCGTTCGCCCTGGACATGGAGTTCTATACTTACGGCGGCTTCGGCCCGATCACCAACGCCCTGCAGAAGGTCGCCCTGATCTTCTCGGACGGGGGTTACCAGGGCCTGTTCTTCACGGTCACCGTCCTGGCGATCCTGCTTTCCGTCGTCTCCTGGCTCGGTCGTCTGTATGCGGGCGCCAACATGAGCCAGTTGGCGTGGGGGCTACCGGTAATCTTCGGCGTGGCCGTCTATTTCGGCCTGTTTGTCCCCAAGGGCAGCCTCACGGTCTACGATCCGGTCCTGAACCGCTTTGAAACCATCAACAACATCCCGGTTGGCGTGGTTTTCACGGCGGGATCGCTCAACCTCATCGAGCGGGGCCTGGTCGAGATCATCGACACCGCCGGGGCGCCGGGCGCCTACCAGCAAAGCGCCGGCGGGATCGGCTTCAACCTGCTGCGGGCCGCCACCAGGGCCACGCCGAAGAACGCCGACGTGAAAGCCAGCCTGGCCCGCTACATCGATGATTGCGTTACCTTCGAGCTGGTTCGGCCGGGCACCACCCTCTCCCTGGACACCCTGCGAAACAGCACCACAAACTTCGTTCCCGAGCTGGCCAAGGCCGTTCATCCGCTGATCTGGACGGTTTACTACGACTCCGCCAACCCGGAAGGCGTCCCGATGACCTGCACCGAAGCCTGGGACAACATCCAGCCGATCATCACCATGGCGTCATTCTACGACGATGCCATTGACGCCATGTGCGGCGGCAGCGGCTTCAACCCGTCCAGTCCCTCCGAGCGCACCGCCTGCATGCAACTGGCCGAGGCCAATCTGGCGGCCGTGGGCATAGCCGGCATCAATCCGCAAAGGCTGCTCCAGCAGACCTATCTGGCCAACCTGCTCTACCAGTTCTACTACACCGCCGATCCCGAGCTGGCCATGCTGGTGCAGGCCAACCGCCAGATCACCACCTCCGGCATGGGGATGGCGGTCACCATGAACTCCTGGGTGCCGATCATGCGGGCGGTGATGACCGCCGTGGCCATCGGCCTGATCCCCTTCCTGGCCCTGTTCCTCCCCTCCCCCCTGATCGGCAAGGCCCTGTCGGTCATGGTCGGCTTCTTCGTCTTCCTGACCACCTGGGGCATTGCCGACGCGATCATCCACAGCGCCGCCATGGATCACGCCGTGGATGCCTTTGCGGACATCCGCCAGAGCGGTCTTGGCGTTTACACTGCCATGGCCTTCCCCGAGGCATCCACCAGAATCCAGGCCATGTTCGGGATCGTCAGATCCTCCGGCATCATGCTGGCCAGCTTTCTGACCATGATGCTGATCCGCTTCGGCGGCCATGCCCTGGCGATGATGGCCGGCAGCATGCAGGGGGCCGTCCAGGGCGCCGGCAGCCTGGCCGGCCGCCAGCTCACCACCGAAGGAAAACAGGCCGCCATGGGCGAACAGGTCAGGGCGGATGCTTTTTATCAATCTTGGGGGAAGATGGATGAAGATTTTCTCAATGGCCGCGCCAGCCAATCCTCCTTCCAGCGATCCTCCGGGGCCGGAACCTGGGGTGATCGCAGCCGGGTGGCCATGACCGAGGCCCAGCGCGAAACCATTGCCGCCGCTCAACAACGAGGCATCCTGCCGGCCGACGTTCCGCCTGAATCACTGACCGGGGCCCTGCACGCCCAGCAGAGCTTCGGCACCGGCTCCGGGATGCAGCAGGTCGCTCTGGATGGCCGGGGCGGTTTCGCCATGATGACCGGAACCGGCCGAAGTGATCGGGGCTGGGAGTCGATCAGCAAGACCGACGGGGCTGGGGTGGGCTGGACCACCCAGAGCTCCAATGCCGGCATGTTCAGCCAGGACTCGGATGGCAACGTCGGACTGGCCAGGACCGCCGCCGGCCTCAAGATGGATGTCACTCGGGCCGAGGAAACCCGGGCCATCGAGAAAGGGGCCCGGGCGATGGCCTACAGCTCCGCCATCGACGATCAGTTGCGGACAGATATGTCGGACAGCCGGTACAGCAGCCAGGCGAGGAGTTTTGAGGATCAGGTTACCAATAGGGAGCAGGAGGGATTAGCTACTAGGGTGGCTGAGAACTCTGGACTTTCCCAGGCTAGAAGCGAAGAAACAGGGCAGACGCTTCAAGGATATCTTACCGCAGGCGTGGGTGGTGGTTTTATTGTCAGGGGTGAGGCAGGCGGCAGAGCTCAACTACAGTGGCAAGGTAGCAACGGAGAAAAAGCCACCTTCAATCTATCTGAAGAACAAGCCAGAGCTTTCGACGAACAACGTATGGCCGCCCGCACCGAAGCCATCAGGGAAACCCTGGAAGATAAGCAACAGTTGTCCTATGGCCGGGGGCTGGCGCAACGGGCTGGCGCATCCGAGGCGCACACCTATCTCAACGAGGCGCAGAACATCCAGACGGTTCGCGCCGCCGGCGGCGTCAACGCTGAAACCGCATTCCTCCGGGACATGGCCGACCGCATCTTTCCCGAAAAGGGCGGATCATCAAGCCCGGAGGCTATGAAAGACACCCTTCAGCATGTCAACTCGATGGCCACCGATTCCCGCTGGCAGAACGATCTGCTCCAGGAACAGCAGAGCTGGTTACGGGGAGAATGGGGCAATGCCGGCGCCGCGGCCGGCGACCCGGCTGTCAAGGAGAGGATCGGTCGAACCAGAGGCGCTGTCGAGGAGCGACACGGGGACATCAGCAGGGATGCGAGCCCCAGCATGGTTGTCGCAGCAGAACAAACCGGGAGTATTACAGCGGACTCTTTCAATGCGCCCGGGCAAATGGGGACACTCAGGAGGCCGGAAGCTGAAACCGTCCACGAAACCAGGGACGCGATCAGGGATCACAATACCAGGGAAATGACCGGGGACGGCAATGTCCAGACAACCATTCCGGGACTTGCGAAGAATATTGGCTCACCGCGGCAGTCCACTCCGGGGCTGCCCGGCCTGCCGCCGGATGCCACCAATCCGGATCAGAGGCTGGACATCAACGATGCGGCCATGCGGAAGCTGAACACCGAAAACGCCGCTACCGGTGAACGCGGTGCGCTCTATATCAGCCCTGACGGGGCGATGGGAGGCACCCGGCAATCCATGGACATGCACCAGGCCGCCAGGGATAATCCCTTCGACAGCTTGCCTGGGCCTATTCGGGGTCAGGTGAATTCCGTGCTGGATCGGCTTTCGTCAGGCAACGAGGAGGGAAGTAACTCTGGGGAGGGAAAGCCTGCGAGTCGTTGGGGGCGTTAAAATAAAAAAGAAATGATGCACCAAGGCCACTGATCTCTATCTTAGCAACCTTGGCGCATCATTTAGTCATCCTTAAACATTGATTTGGGGGAGTAAAAAGGCGATGCGACATCTCCAAGCTCAGCCCTGTTGATTTTTTCGCCCAGGCTCTCCTCCCGAGGCGCCGACAAAAAACCGGTAACCCGTCCAACGACGATCAACACCGCAAAAACCCCGAATATGATCAACATAAGTACAGTATCGCTCATAACCCACCTCCTGCGGCCTAAGCCGCTAATCCTCCATTCTGAGGTAGGATAAACCCAACTGCACAAATTTGTCAAGCCAGAGGTATGGCGTGCCAGAAGTATGCTGCGCCAGAGACATGGTGATCACCACCCACCCACACTATGGTGCTTTTTAGAAGCACGGCAACGATTCCTGCACATAAAATATACCACTTGACAATAAGGTGACGTATGATATTCTTTGGAAAAGCACACAAGGAGACGACCATGGATCTGAAAATACTCGCCCACAACGTAAGGCGGCTGAGGGTCGCGAAGCGCCTTAGCCAAAGTGACCTTGCTAATATAGCGGGTCTTTCTTTGCCTGCGGTCAAGAGTATTGAACTCGTGAAAAGTGAGCCGCGGATAAGGACCATGCAAGCTATCGCCAAGGCCCTTGACGTGAAACTTCAGGTGCTTTTTCAGCCGGTTCGTGAATTACGCACCGTTCGGTTCCGTGCTGCAAAGCGGATGCAGAATCGCGAGAATGTCCTGGCCGAAGTAGCGAAATGGCTCGATGATTTCAATTATCTTGAGCAATGCTTGAATGAACGGAAACAGTTTAAGCTCAAGGAGGCTAGGGCGTCTTGTTCAAGAGCCCGTCTCGCCGAAGCGGCTGGGCTTTGCCGGAAAAAACTGGGGCTGAAATCCACCGAGCCTATACACGATATCTGCGGACTGCTCGAACAAGCAGGCGTGAAGGTTTTTCCGGTCCCAATGGCTTCCGATAGTTTTTTCGGTCTATCCATTGGAGAAGAGGACGGTGGCCCAGCGGTAGTCGTAAATGTTTGGGAACGTATTTCGGTGGAAAGGCGGATTTTCAGCGCCGCCCATGAATTGGGCCATCTTATGTTGCACCCTGATGCATACGATGTCACCAAGGTAGACGAAAGCAAGGAGGAAGAAAAAGAAGCCGACCGTTTCGCTGGGTATTTTTTGATGCCGGACGATGGTTTCCGCAAGGAATGGAATGAAGCGGCAGGACTACATTTTGTCGACAGGGTGTTCAAAGTAAAACGGATTTTTCGCGTCAGCTATAAGACCGTACTCTCGCGATTACTGGAAAAGGAGGTTGTAGACAAATCCATCTGGATGAAGTTCAATATTGCCTATCAGAAAAAATTCAATCGGAAGCTCTCCTTCAAAGAAGAGCCGATGGGCATTGATCAGGCCGAGCCTTTCGGAATGCAGCGATTTGATTTCTACGAAGATCGTTTCCGGCTACTAACCAGAGAAGCGGTTGAAAAAGACAAAATATCCCTCAGCCGCGGCGCCGAGATGCTTCGGATAAGCACTGAGGATATGCAGGAGCTTCTCCAGAATTGGGAGGTCATTCTGTGACACCCCGCCCATCCCATCGCAAACTGATGATCATGGACGCATGTGTGCTGATTGATTTTATCAAAACGGAACGGGCTGTGCTGGAGCTTGTGGTGAAGCATGTCGGGCATTTGCATGTGACCAGTCCGATTGTAGACGAAATCAACGAAATCGACAATGAGAACGAGTTGGTTGAACTTGGACTGATAATCACGGAGCCCGAAATCGAGGATGCATATGCGGCAGGCAGTCAAACCGGACCATTGTCGTTCGAGGATTGGCTGTGCCTGCTTACAGCCAAGCGACATGGCTACACTTGCGTGACCAACGACAAAAACCTGCGGAAGGTGTGTAAACAGGAAGGGGTTCCGTTGCTGTGGGGCCTCGAACTTATCGCTGAACTACACCTGGCTGGAGGAATCACGGCCAAAGAAGCGATGACAGTCGCCCAAGCCATAAGGCGGTCAAACCCAAAACACATCACCGAAAAGATAGTGTGTCGTTTTGCGGACCTTATCCGGCGACAGGAAGGGCATTGAACTCAAGCAGGGTTACTACGGTGTTATGACGGCGACCTTACATCTAACTTTTTGAATTTATGACTTTTTTGCAATAAAAAGATGCCTGGCACCCAAAAACACCATATATTGTCTTTACCTTTCGCACATCTTGTGCTTCAATACCCAGCACAACACTACAGGTTGTGGTTAAACCCAAAAAGCAATAAGGAGGTGGTCAACTATGGTAACGGGATAAAAAAAAGGGAACCTGGCAAACGAGTGGTTTTCTTGGCAGATAGGCACTCGACGCTGGGTTCCCAGGCGGCCTGAAGTGGAAATTCCAAACAGGCTCAGTTAACTATACGTGACTGGGCATCACAGTCAACAAAAACTGTTAAGGACCAACTCATGAATCACTACTATGTTAACGACAATGCCCAAAACACTGGTGAGCGAGAAGTGCATAAAGACGGGTGCTATTTTACCCCGTCATCAAAAACGTACTTGGGATTATTTTCAAATTGCCACCAGGCAGTCCAAAAAGCTAAGACCATCTACTCCTGTCGTGGATGGGTGCAAGCATTGCTCACCACAGTGTCATACTAGGTAAACTGATCTGAAAAGCATGACCCAGACGCTTGAGGAAGCCAACCTCAACTTTCGGGTCATGCTTTTCAGAAATCACCCTTGTTGTCATTATTGACAGGAGAACCTTTTTTCTTGCTTAAGCGTGGTTTAGTAACTACCCCTACGGTTTCGACCTGGGGCGCGGGGCAGCTTCGGCGGCCCAATGGAGATCACCAAGCGCAGCATGATCTCCTTCCGGCCCAGCAAGATCGTTCGGGAGCGAATCAACCGCAAGTAACCGGCGGGGAGGCCATGCAGCTCATCAATTGACATCCACCCCGCCCTAAAGGACGAGGATTCCGGCAGGAACTACGCCGCGAGGCGCAGCCCTTCGGCGGGTTCCTGCTTCATCGAGCGGCCTGACTGCGCCGGCTCTCCACAGGCTGAGACGGCAAGCCCTGCCGCCAGGATATTGTTTGCCGCCACGAGGTCGGCGTTCCCTTGAAAACCGCAGCTCACGCAGACAAAGCAAGCCTGGCTCTTCCGGTTGTCGGCCGAGACGTGGCCGCAGGCCGGGCACGTCCGGCTGGTGTTCCGCGGGTTCACGGCGATCACCATCCCGCCCCGCCAGGCTTGCTTGTACTCAAGCTGCCGGCGGAACTCGAACCAGCCCTGATCCAGAATGGCCTTGTTGAGTCTGGCCTTGGCCCGGACGTTCCGGCCCGGTTCCACCATGGTTCCCTTGGCCGACGCGCTCATGTTGGCTACCCGCAGATCCTCCAGCACCACCACGGCGTGGTTTTTGCTGATCGTGGTGCTGGCTTTATGCAGGTAGTCGTTACGCGCATCGGCGATCCGGATGTGGAGCTTGGTTATCTTGCTCTTTTGCTTCATCAAAAAAAACGGCGTGGAAACCCCGGCGTTCAGGCCGGGGAGGAAACGCCGCCTCCGAGGTTGAATTGATAGCTGTATCCGTCGCCACGTTGCAGTACTTTGCAATGGCGGTGGGAGATTCCCTGCACCACCCCCCGGGCGGTGCCGATGTTAAAGCTGCCGGTGGCCCTTACCGCCACCCGTCCGACATGCACCCCGGCTTTCTTGCCGGTCGGCACCTCGGCCCGAACCAGATCACCGGTCTGGAAACCCTTGATCTGCTTGTGCCGGGTGAGATAACCCCGGGGAAAGCCGAATCGGTCCAGCCGGGTGCGCTGGTAGCTGCCCCGGCCCATGGCGGTGACACCAAGGATCGGCTGTTGCCAGCCCTGCACCGTCTCCGCTCGCCCCACGCAGGCGGCGTCCAGGGCGTGGTTCTTGGGGATACCCTGCCGGCTGCGGTTCCACTTGGTCCGGCCGCCGGTGGCCGCCTCAATAGGTAAGCCGGTGGCTTTGAGCCGGTTGAACAGCGCCCAGCGGGTGGCATTGACGGCGGCGGCGTCCTTGAGTGGCGCTTTGAGCTGCCGCCGGAGCCGGGCCAGCACCTCGGGCTTGCCGGCGAGGAATACCTCCACGAGCTGATTGCCCTTGGCGATGTTGCACTCCCGGCAGGCCAGAGTGAGATTGCTCACCCGGTCGGAACCGCCTCTGGATCTCGGCACAACGTGCTCGATCTCCAGAGGCAGATTCTTGGCCCCGCAATAGGCGCAGGTCCGGCTGAACTTCTCCAGCAGGTACTCCCGCACTTCGTAGCCGGCCAGTTCGCCCTGTTGGTACTCCACCCCGTTTATTTCGGGATCGATCAAGGCCTGGGTGTCGAACCGGACCAGCTCGGTGCTGATGGCGGTGACCGGCGCCAGGCCCCGCAACCGATCCGTCCAGGATATGACCGTCTCCACACGGTGTTGCAGGCTGGGAGCCAGCCAGCCGGACGGCCTGGTCCGGTTGTCGAACCGGGCCGGGCGGTGACGCAGGTTGCTTCGCCGCCGCCGGCGGAACGCCCGACGGGCCTCCAGCCGATCCCTGATCCGCTGGCCGCGGTGGCGCAACTCGGCCAGATGGAGGATGTGCTGCCTTTCGTCGGCCTCCCGAACCAAGGCGATGCCGGTAACCTTGCTGCCGGGATCGAGCTTGACCCTGAGTGGCTGTAATGCGCAATCCGCCCGGGTGCGGTCCCGCAGCCTGATGGTGAAGGGCTTGAGCCGATGCACCCGGGCCCGGCCCCGCGTGAGCAGCAGCCGCGCTCGTTTCTCCGAGCAGGGCATCAACGGCCGCTTGCGCTTGTCCAGTACGAATACCGCCAATGTGCTGCCTCCTGTCTCAATGCGGCCCTTACGGGCCTGGTTACGCGGGGCTTGCGCCCCGTCTCCCCTCGGGAATGTCACGAACCGGCTCCCGCTTGCGCGGCGGCTGGAACCTTCGGCGCTTTGCCTTTCGCCAGCATGATCCCGGCCTTCCAGTGCGGCGGACTGAGGAAGCATCCGCCGGTGGGTCTGTTCGACCTGTTCGTAACGTAGCGGGTTGGTTACCGCTTTCCCTGGTCAACCTGGCCTGTGGCTTTCACCACAAGCCCCGTCCTTCAGGGCGGGGTAGTTGACCCAATTGGCGGAAAACTTCTGTTTGCGACTCAGCCGCCGCTGGGCCCGGGCCAGCTTCTTCTCCAGGCCCTTGAAACTGTTCAACGGCCTGAAGAAAGAACCATCGGAAAGGGTGGCGAACCGGGCAACCCCCAGATCGATCCCCACGGCGGTACTTGCCGGATGTTTGGGTTCGGCAACCTCCCGTTCCGTCTGGATGGAGACGAACCAGTGCCCGCCCCGGCGGGAGACGGTGACGTTGCGCGGGGCTCCCTCGATCTCCCGGCTCTTGATGAACCGGACCCAGCCGATCTTCGGCAGGTAGATCCGGTTGCTGTCCAGATTGAACCCCTGCGGGTACCGGAAGGAGTCGGTGGACCGGCCTTTCTTCTTGAAGACCGGGAAGCGCTTCGGGCTTTTTTTACTGAACGCATCCATCAAGGCCCGGTCCAAGTGCTGCAAGGTCTGCTGCAGGACTTGCGATTGCGCCTCAGCCAGGAAAGCGGTTCCCGTCTCCCGCTTCCAGCCGGTGAGCAGCTTGCAAAGCTCGGCGTGGCGAAGCACCTTCTCGCCGGCGTCGAGCCGTTCCTTCTGCAAGGCCAGGGCCTTGTTCCAGATGAACCGGCAGCAACCGGCCTGACGCCGGAAGAGTGCTTCCTGTTCCTGTTTGGTCTTCAGCCGGTATTTGTATGCCTTGCGAAGCGTCATGGCTCATATTATGCTTTGGCCTATGGAAAATACAACCGATATTCGCACCGGCCGGCACTGTGTCTTCAACCTCCACGTTCACCTGGTCTTCGTGACCAAGTATCGGCGCAAGGTGCTGGACGCCAAAGCCCTCGGCATCCTCAAAGAATCCTTCACCAAGGTCTGCTCCGACTTCGAGGCGGAGCTGATCGAGATGAACGGGGAGCACGACCACGTTCATCTCTTGATCCATTACCCGCCCAAGGTGGCCGTCTCCGCCCTGGTCAACAGCCTCAAAGGCGCTTCCTCCAGGGTCTTACGCAACCGCTACCCGGAGATCGCCGGCCGCTACCACAAGAACGTCCTATGGAGCCCCAGCTACTTCGCCGCATCCTGCGGCGGGGCGCCGATCTCCATTATCCGGCAGTATATCGAACAGCAACAGGCGCCGGATTAACAGCAAAACTACACGCCTTATATCCCCGACCTGAAGGAAGGGGCTTTACGGCGAATTTTTGGTAAAGGTCAACAGGATGGTGGAGCTACAACGGGGCAAGGAGTTGCTGGGTGGTTTTGTTGTGGAAGTTGACGGGACCTACATGATCAGCTCAACCGGAGTTCAGTGAGCATCTAAAAAAGCGGTACGGCGGTTCTGTTAATTATTCTCTGCGCTCTGAATTTCCTCAATACGACAGCAGATCAGGTGCAGGGAGGCCTCGGCACGGGCCACACCCTGTCCATTCCCCTTCTGCTCGTAGTAGAGGGAGCTCAACTCCAGGGATTCCTTAGCCATGCGCAGATTTTTCAGTTGGGCACCGGTTGGGTCCGTTTGCCAACGGGCGATATAGGCCCTCGCTTCTTCTTCGTTGTTGATGTGCATTTTTCTCCTCGGGTTAATATGCAAACGTCTTCAGCGACACACCCTCAAACGCAACCTGGTTGCCAGCGCCGTTCTCCATCTGGTCAAGCAGTTCCTTGGCCACCGGCCAAGGATATTTTGGATATTCCCCCACCGCTCGGTTAACCGTGTCGATAAACTGCGCCCTGAGCTGGAGGCAGACCTGCTTGGCGTGGTGGCCGATGCCCTCCTGGCTGATGAAGTGGACCCCATCCATCAGATCGGCCAGCTTGATCAGGATCATCCCCGGCGGGAACTCCTGGAGCTTTTCCCGAAGCGAAACGATCCCAGGGGCGATCTGCTGCTCGATCTGGGCAAGCGGGTTGGCCGAGCCGGGGCACAGCTGCTCCACCCTGCGTTTCAGGGGGGACGGCAGATCGCCCATCAACAGTTCCGGAGCATCGTGCCACAGGGCATACTCCATGAGGGTCAGCCGTTGATCCGGGGTGATCCCGTCACCGAAGATCCGGCCGGCCAGGTGGTTCACGATCATGGCAACCATGTAATGGTGCTCGGCCAGCGTCTGGTCACGGCCCGTGCGGACACTGTGCCAGCGGGTGACGTGGCCGCTGCGGGCTATGTCGCGCATGTCCAGCGTGGGCTGGGAGGTCTGTTTCTTTTGTTTCGTCGTTTCTTTATTCACGCGGTTTCTTCTTTCTTGCTGTTTTTTCGTTTATTCAGCGCCAGCTACCTCGCTGCAAAATTCAATATGGTCCATATGGTCTACACCACATGGCATAAACCATACCCCCCCGAAGGCGCCGTTTCAATCCACCAGTGCCTTCGGGGGGTGACGAAGACTATCCGTTCACCGCATCCTTGAGGGTCTTGCCGGCTTTGAAAGCCACTGCCTTGCGGGCAGGCACCTGGATGATTTCGCCGGTCTGAGGGTTGCGGCCCTGTTTGGCGGCCCGTTCGCGGACTTCCAGGGTGCCGAAACCGGGGAGGGCTACCTTATCGCCCTGCGACAAAGCACCGCTGATGGCCCCGAAAATGCTGTCGATGGCCCGGCCGGCATCGGCCTTGGTCATATTTCCTTCGGCAACCAACTTTTCAACCAGCTCCTTCTTGTTCATCAAAAAAAACGGCGTGGAAACCCCGGCGTTCAGGCCGGGGAGGAAACGCCGCCTCCGAGGTTGAATTGATAGCTGTATCCGTCGCCACGTTGCAGTACTTTGCAATGGCGGTGGGAGATTCCCTGCACCACCCCCCGGGCGGTGCCGATGTTAAAGCTGCCGGTGGCCCTTACCGCCACCCGTCCGACATGCACCCCGGCTTTCTTGCCGGTCGGCACCTCGGCCCGAACCAGATCACCGGTCTGGAAACCCTTGATCTGCTTGTGCCGGGTGAGATAACCCCGGGGAAAGCCGAATCGGTCCAGCCGGGTGCGCTGGTAGCTGCCCCGGCCCATGGCGGTGACACCAAGGATCGGCTGTTGCCAGCCCTGCACCGTCTCCGCTCGCCCCACGCAGGCGGCGTCCAGGGCGTGGTTCTTGGGGATACCCTGCCGGCTGCGGTTCCACTTGGTCCGGCCGCCGGTGGCCGCCTCAATAGGTAAGCCGGTGGCTTTGAGCCGGTTGAACAGCGCCCAGCGGGTGGCATTGACGGCGGCGGCGTCCTTGAGTGGCGCTTTGAGCTGCCGCCGGAGCCGGGCCAGCACCTCGGGCTTGCCGGCGAGGAATACCTCCACGAGCTGATTGCCCTTGGCGATGTTGCACTCCCGGCAGGCCAGAGTGAGATTGCTCACCCGGTCGGAACCGCCTCTGGATCTCGGCACAACGTGCTCGATCTCCAGAGGCAGATTCTTGGCCCCGCAATAGGCGCAGGTCCGGCTGAACTTCTCCAGCAGGTACTCCCGCACTTCGTAGCCGGCCAGTTCGCCCTGTTGGTACTCCACCCCGTTTATTTCGGGATCGATCAAGGCCTGGGTGTCGAACCGGACCAGCTCGGTGCTGATGGCGGTGACCGGCGCCAGGCCCCGCAACCGATCCGTCCAGGATATGACCGTCTCCACACGGTGTTGCAGGCTGGGAGCCAGCCAGCCGGACGGCCTGGTCCGGTTGTCGAACCGGGCCGGGCGGTGACGCAGGTTGCTTCGCCGCCGCCGGCGGAACGCCCGACGGGCCTCCAGCCGATCCCTGATCCGCTGGCCGCGGTGGCGCAACTCGGCCAGATGGAGGATGTGCTGCCTTTCGTCGGCCTCCCGAACCAAGGCGATGCCGGTAACCTTGCTGCCGGGATCGAGCTTGACCCTGAGTGGCTGTAATGCGCAATCCGCCCGGGTGCGGTCCCGCAGCCTGATGGTGAAGGGCTTGAGCCGATGCACCCGGGCCCGGCCCCGCGTGAGCAGCAGCCGCGCTCGTTTCTCCGAGCAGGGCATCAACGGCCGCTTGCGCTTGTCCAGTACGAATACCGCCAATGTGCTGCCTCCTGTCTCAATGCGGCCCTTACGGGCCTGGTTACGCGGGGCTTGCGCCCCGTCTCCCCTCGGGAATGTCACGAACCGGCTCCCGCTTGCGCGGCGGCTGGAACCTTCGGCGCTTTGCCTTTCGCCAGCATGATCCCGGCCTTCCAGTGCGGCGGACTGAGGAAGCATCCGCCGGTGGGTCTGTTCGACCTGTTCGTAACGTAGCGGGTTGGTTACCGCTTTCCCTGGTCAACCTGGCCTGTGGCTTTCACCACAAGCCCCGTCCTTCAGGGCGGGGTAGTTGACCTCCTTAGTTTTGATAATTATCAGCCTATTACTGAAGCTGAACTTTAACCGTTTCGTACTCAAAGGTGAGCGAAAAAAGTGAGGATAGAGTTCGCATGACGATAAAAAGCTCCTGGGGCAACTGATCGAGGAAATCAGTCAGGTTTGCGCCAATATTGTCACCACAAGAGATCTGGTTGTCGGTGGTGAACCTGCACTCAACTACGCCTGTTTGGCCACAAATGGGGCTAACGCCGCAGTTCTGGGCGAAAAAACTAATAGCCTCATCCCCGATAGAGCCGTCTTTGCTGACAAACAATTCGATATGATAAACGGAAACATTTGATGAGACATCCCAGGAAACAGTGAAAGAGCCGTCATCGACCCCGGGGTTAATCGGAACAACCCCATTCACTGGGTCTGCGGTTCCGGTGATCCCGAAGTGGTTTATGCTGACTGAAATATCATTTTGCGAAGCATCTGGGGCCTCTCTTGTAAACACGGAATCAGAACTCAGACACCCGGAAAAAGCGAATAGAAAAACGATCATCAACAACCACCAACCTCTCTTCATAAGGCCCTCCGTTTTATTTAAGATTTATCTAACACGTTAACGCCGCTATATTATATTAAGATATATTTTTTTCGCCCTAAAAATATCCCACCTCCAACTTTCCGGTATCACCATGTGCCTTACACTGTTCCGGCCTGACGCCTTTCTTTCGCATTGCTATTCCATACCCGGCGGGCACAACCGTCGTTGCAATACTTTTTTGTCCCCTTCTGGCTGACGAAATGGTTGCCGCAGCCAGGACAAACCAGCAGGGCATCCTGGGGCTGCCCGTCAAGACTCATAAGGGCGTTGCAGATGTCGCCGGCCCGGGCGTTGCCGTTGGTGCCGACAACCTTGACATCCACCTGACCTTCATGGACGGTGGCAACAATTTTGCCGGTGAACTCGAACTCGAAACTGTCGCCGGCATTGAGTTTGGTACCCAGGTCGTTGAGCATGGCGGCCAGTTGCTCACGTTCCTGTCGCACGGGGACAGGATCGAGGGGGTGGCCGCTGTTGATGTACTGCACCAGGTCGTTGAATGTCGTTTTGGTGGTCATTGGACTCCTCCTTACAGGTTTCAATTTTTTCTATTCCTTACGGGCGGAATTAATTCGGTTTTTGTTGGGCGGCGTCGGCGGGCGGGACGCCCTTTGTCGATCCAGGCGGCCAGATCGCCCCGGTGGACCCGAATTGATCTCCCGAAACGATAGGTTCGTATGGGCAGCACCGGGTGATCGACTGCCATAGCCCGATACCACCAGCCGTAGGTCATGCCGGTCATCTCGGCCGCCTCGCGCAGGGGGATCAGCTTGCAATCCTCCAACCCGATCAACGGCTGCTGGCCGCTTTCCCGCACCCGTTGCACCAGCTTTTCCGCCCACGGCAGGTATTGGGCGAAATCGTTGTTGATCTCCTCGATCTCTTGCATGGTGAATTCGCGGAACGGATACCGGGATATGATCCCTTCGCGGATTTCGCCGTAGCGTCGGCCGTCGAACCAGGCGTGGGTCATGGCTTGGGCCAGCACCACCGCCAGCGGATCGGGCTGTGCCGGCGGCTTGCCATCCATCGTCGAAAGCAGCCCTCGGGTCAGAGCAGAATAGCTGAAAGTCCGAACCTTCTCCACATGGGCGTGCCAGTGGCCATCCCACTCGAACTCCTCTGGGGCCAACGCACCCTGCCGGACCAGGTGACTCTTCTCCATTACTTCCTTAAACTCGGCAAAATAGGGCTGCGCCATCTCCCAGGCCCGGCGGTCGATTCGGGCCTGAAGTTCCGGCGGCAGCGGCGGCAAAGGCAGTTCGGTCGGCGGATTGTTTTCGGCCGGATCAATGTCCACGACCGGCTTGCGCTTGGCCACCCCCTCGGTCCAATACTGCCAGAGCACTTCGTCGCATTCCTCCTGGTACAGTCTGATTTTTTCCCGGAGTTCAGGTTTGACCTTCCGGGCATCCACCGAGTAGAGCCAAGCCGGAAGCTTGCGGACCGGAAGGCAGATAGTTTTACGCTGTTTGCCGTCGGCGGCAACCGTCGTCATCATGACGACGGTTGCCGCGAAGCGACCAACTATCTTGCGATGCTGTGTGTTCCACCAGAGCCCCATGCCTTCCACAATTGGCCTGAGAGGCGCGTAGGGCTTGCCCTCAAAATCAATCACAAAAAGGGTGTCCCCGTGGAACGGGACGGTAATCAGTTGCCGGGGTTCTTGTTCGGTTTTCCTTTCCATAATTTCCTCCTTTTATCGTGCCAATCGATCCACCAGCCGGGCGGCCGGATTGTTCAGAACATCCCCAGGCCGACGGTACGACACCGCCGTCTGGACGTTTTTATGGGTGGTCAACATCATCTGGTTTTCCAAAGTGATCCCCTGCAAGCCGCACTCGGTACTGAACCCGGCCCGCAGGCTATGACCGCCATACAGATCCGGATCAAGGCCGGCCCGGGCCGCCCGGTCCTTGATGATCAGGTTGACGGCATGACCGGACAGTCCGACCCCGACATTGCCGTGCCGGTCGATCTGACGAAAGATCGGACCAGCCAGGGCCTCGGCCGCCACGATCCAGTCAGTCAGTCGTTGAGCGGCCAGGCCGCAGACCGGCAGGATCACCCCCTGTTTTTCCCGGTCGCCTTTCGACTCGGGCATGAAATAGAGGTAGTCATCGCCCCGGGCGGTCAGGTGCTCGCAGATCGCGCCGGCGATCTCCGCCCGGCGCCGGCCGCCGGTGGCCCAGCCGAACAGCAGCAGGGCCACGTCCCGCTTGTCAGTCAACGATTTGCCTTGGCAGGTCTGAAGCATCCGGCCCAGGATTTCCAGGGTGATCGGGGCCCGCTGCTTGGGCCGCTCGCCATTGATGATGGCGCTCTTGCGGGCGTTCTGCAGGAGCTTTTTGACCCGGAACGAACGGCAGGGGTTTTTCTCGTAGGCCAGGCCCTGGACATCATGGGCGACGGCCAGAGAGGATACCCGCCGACGGACGGTGCTGAACTTGTGGGGTCCGGGCTTTTTCTTGGACCCCCGGCTCAACATGGCGTTTTCCACCCGCAGACCCAGACCTTTGATGTGATCCGAGATGAACGCCTCGACCACCTCCACCGGAACCGGATATGCGGGCTTGCTTATTCCGAAGGAAATATCCGCCCAAGACCAGAAATACCGAAGATCGTCCCGGATCGCCCGGATGGTCTCCGGGGCGGTTCCTTCCCGATGGATTTGCGCTATCTTTGCCTTGGTTTCATGCAGGTCCATCGGCAACCAGACAGTTGCCGATGGACCGGGGACCAGCTCGAAAGTTTCATCGTGCATTTTCATGCCCTCCTACCCCCTTTTATCCGGCGCCGGAGAAAATAGTTGGGGGTCAGAGCAAAAAAATGGCCGGGCTGTCCTATGCGGACAATCCGGCCATCGTGCATGCAATCCAGATGGGCTTTTTGTTTTGGAAATGGTCCCCTGAGCTGCTTCGATTCCAGGGCTTCGATAATTGAACGTTAACGGAGGTTAAGTAGGGTTTTCCGCTCTATTACTTGCTTACTGTCGCCCTTGGCATTATACGCCATTCTAAACGACCTGCACCACTAGTGGCGCCAATGAGCTTGCCGCGTCAGCGGGTGAAGCCCACCATCCTGAATCACTATCGTCAACTAATTTATGGGTGAGTGGGCTTTACAAGCTTAACCACGAAAATCCATTCATTGCCCCCCAAATGCTGTGTCGCGGCCTAAGATACATCGCACAAGTCCCAGGTGGAGATTGTTCCAAGTAGACACGGAGAGTTTCAGGATCGCGGAACATTCGACAACCTAACGTGGGATTGAGCCGACGGCCCACCGCAGGTGGCCGGTCGGCTTGAGCGCCGGGTTAGATTAGCTTCGCCTTAAGATGAGGTGGTCGAGTAAAGAAAGACATTTATGTTGAGGCGCCTCGCCTAACCTCGAAACTGTAGCCTTGAACAGCTCCTTGCAGCTCATTTGTCGCCGCAATTAATTCATCTTTCTTGATTGCAAGATTGACTTGAAGTATTAGTTGAGTTTTAACCTCTTGATTGAGAAGGAGGAACCGGAGATCACGTTCATCCCCGGCAAAATACCGGAGATTTAATATGAATAATGGCGACGTATCTTTACTAGGAAGATAACGAAACCTACCGTAGAAAATATTTTTAGGAAAGTCGCCATATCCATAAGCTTCGCATTCAAAAAACCCAACATCAACGCTGGCTCCATCGAAGTAGCTTACTGTCTTGGGTACGTGGCCATAACACTCAATGTTACCTCCGAAGCCAAGCTCCATGCTTGCCTGATAACGGATTTCATTGAGGATAATGGACAGACCG
>NZ_JBIPKH010000028.1:0-21792 GCF_044068625.1 Desulfurivibrio modestus | reverse complement strand
CCATTCGGCCATTCGGCCATTCGGCCATTCGGCCATTCGGCGGCCATTCGGGACACCCCCCTATTTTTCTTGCCACACTTCCCGGCATGCGGTATTCTCGCACCATGCCACGAACTGCCCGAATCATCGCCCCCGGTTATCCCCACCATGTCACCCAGCGCGGTAATAATCGTGCCGTGGTTTTCTTCGATGATGGCGACCGCCAGACCTACCTGGATCTGCTTTCCGGCTATGCCAGCAAGCATGGCCTGCAAGTGTGGGCCTATTGCCTGATGGACAACCATGTACACCTGTTGGCGTTGCCGGAGACCGAAACCGCCTTGGCCCGCGGTATCGGTTTGACCAATCAGGTTTACACCCAGTATCTCAACCGCAAATTGCGGCAGTCCGGCCGGGTTTGGCAGAACCGCTTCTTTTCCTGCATCATTGAAAAAGAGCAATACCTGTGGGCGGTGGCGCGCTACATCGAACGTAATCCGCTTAAGGCCGGCCTGGTGGAAAAGCCTGAAGATTATCGCTGGTCGAGCGCCAAATCACATCTTGCCGGGACGGCCGACCCGGTGCTTGGCGTCTGCCGCTGGCTTGACCCGTCGGAACAGGGGGCCTATGCCGAGTTTGTCCGGACCGACAACGACAAAACAGACAACGCCATTCGCAAGGCGACCAGAACCGGCCGTCCTTTCGGGAGCGATAAGTTTATCGATTCGCTGGAGCTTAGCCTGGCGCAGACGCTTCGACCAAGAAGGGCAGGGCGACCGCGCAAGGAACAGTGATTGCGGGCCGCGCTGCTCCTTGCCGGCTGACTCCCGCTGGGCACTGCATAAGCCGCAATAGCTGACCGCCTGCCGAATGTTGCCGAACCGCTCCACTTCTCCAATCCCCAGAACCAAGGTCAGAGCCCGGATCTCGCCGACTCCGGGGATGCTCGTCATTCGCTCCACCCGCTCCAGGAGGCTCTTGAAATAACGCTTGCCGTGCAGGCGGCGTTTGTCATAAGTGGCGCCGACCTCCATCCATTCCGGCAGCAGATTGACCCGCTAAGATCCGCCAATTTTTCCGCATCGGCTCGATCATTCTTCTTTTTGGCCGCGGTGATCGCCTTGAGCATCTCCGGGTGCGCGACCTTCAATTCCACGGCCTGGCGTACGCTCCTTTTTCCTTTGACCGGTTTTGTCCGGAATGTTAAATTGATTGTACAGAATAAATGTACATGCCGGGGGCGCTAAAATGCAACAAGTGAATATCACCGAGTTTCGCAATCACCTTCCCAAATATCTTGCCAGGACAAAGGCGGGGGAGACGCTGGAAATCACATCCAGGGGCAGAATAGTAGCCCGCCTTGCCCCTCCGGGAGAGAGCGCCAGGATCGGCGCCCGCCAAGAGCTTGAGAAATTACGGAGTAAGTGCAGGATTGGCGACGTTATTTCTCCCATCGATGAGCAATGGGACGCTGCCAGTGATAATTCTTGATACTTGCGTTCTTATTTTCGATAGCCTCACTCCGGAACGGCTCAGCAAAAAGGCTCTGACGGTCATAAACAGGGCAGAAGGGCGTTCCGCCCTGTGTTGCAGTGATATTTCCCTGTGGGAAATCGCCATGCTGACGCAAAAGGGTCGCCTCCAACCCGGTACGGATTCCTTGACCTATCTTCAGCTTGTACTGGATGCCCGGCAGATCAATATTCTGCCAATAACGCCTCGGATTGCCCACTTATCCGTCTCCATGCCGGAAATCAACCATCATGATCCCGCCGACCGCATTATTGTTGCAACCGCCAAAGAACACCGGGCAACACTGGTTACCGTTGATCAGAAACTGCTTGGCCTCAAAGGAATAACCACCATCTGGTAAGAAGAACGGAAAAGGAGCCTGCCCCCTTTTGAAAAGGCCATCAGTTGGGTGACCACCGAGGGAAGGGGGAGGGGAGCCGATGGGGAGAGTTGGGTCATCTTTTTTGCCGGATGTTGAATATTTTGGTAGAGTGCCGGGCATGTCACCGACCAACTCATCCTTATACCAGAAACGGATCGCCGTCGCCATGAGCGGGGGAGTGGACAGCTCGGTCACCGCCGCCCTGCTCCTCCAGGCCGGGGCTCAGGTGGAGGGGGTGTTCATGCGCCTGGCCCAGCCCGAGGTGGACCAGCACCAGCAACGGGCGGAGGCGGTGGCGGCCCATTTGGGGATCGAGCTGACGGTGCTGGAGCTGGGCGCGGCTTTCCGGGAAAAAGTACTCCAGCCCTTCATCCGGGCCTATTTCGCCGGCCTGACCCCCAACCCCTGCGTCTTCTGCAACCGTTTGATCAAGTTCGGGCTGCTGCTGGAAACCATGCTGGAGCGCAAGGCGGATCTTCTGGCCACCGGCCACTACGCCCGGCTCATCCCCGACGGCCGGGGCGGCCTGGCCCTGCGCCGGGGGCTGGACCCCCGCAAGGATCAATCCTATTTCCTCTGCCGCCTGCAAGCGGCCAAGCTGAGCCGGATGCTGTTTCCCCTGGGTGAAAAACGCAAGAGCGAGGTTTACGAACTGGCCGCCTCTTTGGGCCTGAGCGGTCGCCACGGCGCGGAAAGCCAGGATGTCTGCTTTTTGGGCCAGGAGTCGGTGGCCGATTTTCTGGCCGCGCAAAACCCGACCGGCGGCGGCCTGACGGCCGTGGAGGGCCGGATTGTCACCGTTGATGGCCGGGAGCTGGGCCGGCACCGGGGAGTGCATCGCTACACCGTGGGCCAGCGCCGGGGCCTGGGAATCCCCGATGCCACCCCCTACTATGTGGTGGCCCTGGATGTGCTGAACAACCAGGTGGTGGTGGGTAAGCCGGAAGATCTGCTGCAAAAAACCATTCGCCTGGCCGATCTCAACTGGCTGGTCACCCCGCCGCCGCTCCCCGGCCGTTTCGCCGTCCAACTGCGCCACCGCCACCAGCCGGCCCCGGCCCTGGTGGAATCCGCCCCCGACCACACCATCACCCTCACCTTCGATCAGCCGCAACGGGCCCCGGCCCCCGGCCAGTACGCCGCCCTCTACCTGGAGGATCAGCTTCTGGCCGGTGGTGAAATTATTGCCGGCTAATTTCCCGATTTTCCACCCCCTCCAGGGTCGCTCCCGGGTTGTCGCTGGTGCGACAAACTGTCATTTTTTCTATTGCTTTTTCTTGACGGTTGATTGACTGTGTTGAAATGGGTCTGAGCAATTTGGGTGCGACCGAAAGAGAGTTCGGGGCTGTTTGTTGGGTGAGGGGGGAGCAGATGAAGGGACTGGTGGCGTTAAAAATTTTGCCGTTGTTGGGTTGGATCGGCCTCCTGCTGGCCGGTCAGATGATCACGCCCCCCGGGGCCGGGGCGGTGATCAGAGGGATCTGTGCCGATTGCCACACCATGCACAACAGCCAGGAAGGGGGGAGCATGGCCCTGGACGGCGGGGGCGCCAATCCCATGCTTACCCGGGGCAGTTGTGTGGGGTGCCACGCCCAGAACGGCGGCGAGAAGATCGTCACCATCGGCGGCAATCAGTTTCCCCAAGTGATGCACACCGACCCCAGCGGCGATCTGGCCGCCGGTAACTTTGCCTACATCTCCGGCGGCAAGGGTAGCGGCGCCGATGACCGCAAGGGGCATAATGTCCGGGATCTGCTTCCCCGGGATGGCCGCCATGATTACCCCCCGGGGCATACTTCCGACGAACACCGGGCCGTCCTGAGCAGCGATCGGCTGACCTGCGCCGGCAGTGGCGGATGTCATGGTCTGCGCCTCAGTGACGCCTTTGACGGGGTGGGCTCGGGCACCGGCCTGATCGCCCTGAAGGGGGCCCATCACGGCAACGTTGACGGCCTGCTCAATGTGGCTTCGGGGGTGTCCGACAGTTACCGCTTTCTCGACGGGGTCAAGGGGCTGGAAAATCCCGACCCTGACAACCGCTGGCAAAACGCCGGCAGCGGCAGTCACAACGAATATTACGGCACTGTAAGCCCCGGGGCCTATCTCGGCTTTGAATGGTCGTTCAACGGTTGCGGCCGCTGTCATGTCTGGAATGACTATATCGAGCCTCCCAACCGCTCCATCAGCGGCTTCTGCGCCACTTGCCATCCCGACTTCCACAGTTTGAGTTCGGGCATTTTTACCGGGGTCGGCCCCACCACCTCCTCGCCCTTTTTGCGTCATCCCACCGATATCGTGTTGCCCAACTCAGGTGAGTACCAGCATTACACCACCTACAATGTCACCGCGCCGGTCGGTCGTCAGGTCCTGCCGGCCACCCCATCGAGCGCAGTGAATCCCGGCAGTGACACCATCACCTGCCTCTCCTGCCACCTGGCCCACGCCAGCGACTACTCCGGCATGCTCCGCTTCGACTACGGCGCGATGATGGCTCATCAGGGAGGGGCCGCTTCGGGCACCGGTTGTTTCGCTTGCCACACCACCAAGGATTAACCGGGGTTCCGGACGTCTAGCCGGCGACTGCGTGCTTTTGCGTTGCAAAGGTGGCCCTAAACGGTTATCTCCTTGCCCATGGGTGCGGATGAAACCAAGGGCAAAAAACGGGTGGCGGTCACCACCTTGGGTTGCAAGGTCAACCAGTACGAGTCGGCGGCCTATCTCTCGGAGCTGGCCGGGCGGGAAGAGATTGAAATTGTGCCTTTTTCCGCCAGGGCCGAGGTCTATGTGATCAACACCTGCGCGGTGACCGCCAGGGCGGGGGCCCAATCCCGGCAGCTTATCCGGCGGGCGGCGGCCCGCAATAAAAAATCCCGGTTGGTGGTCACCGGCTGTTATGCCCAGGTGGCTCCCCAGGAAGTGCTGGAATTGACCGACAACCCCCTCTGTGTGGTGGGGAACGCCCATAAGGGGCTGGTGGTTACGGTGGCGGCGGCCCCGCGCACCTGCGATCTGGAGATGTATCACGGCGACATGGGGTCCTGCCGGGAGGCCGCCCCCTTGCTGGTTACGGCTCCCGGGGAGCGGACCCGGGCGGTACTCAAGGTCCAGGATGGCTGTAATCAGTGGTGCTCCTACTGCATTGTCCCCCAGGCCCGGGGGCCCAGCCGCAGTGTGGCGCTGGACCAGGTGCTGCGGCAGGCGGAAATTTTTCTGGCCGAGGGTTACCGGGAGGTGGTCCTCACCGGGATTCACCTGGGCCATTACGGGCTCGATTTTTCGCCGCCATCCTCCCTGGTCACCATGCTTGATCGCCTGCTGGGGCAGGATTTTCCCCTCCGTTATCGCCTCAGCTCACTGGAGCCCACCGAGGTGGGGCCGGAGCTGCTGGGCCGGCTGGCTGGCCATCCCGCCCTGATGCCCCATCTGCACATCCCTTTGCAGAGCGGTGATGATAAGGTTTTGGCGGCGATGAACCGCCCCTACCGCCGGGAGCAGTTTGCCGCAACCATTAACAGTTGCGCCGCCCGGCTGCCCGACGCCGCCATCGGTGTGGATGTGCTGGTGGGTTTCCCCGGCGAGGATGAGGCCGCCTTCGCCAACACCTATGAGCTGCTGGCCGGGCTGCCCATCAGTTATCTCCATGTTTTTCCCTACTCCCGGCGGCCGGGCACCCGGGCGGCGGCCCTGCCGGATCAGGTTCCGGGCCGGCTCAAGGATGAGCGAACCGCCCGCTTGCGGGAGTTGGACCGGCAAAAGCGGCAGCAGTTTTACCGCCGCCATTTGGGGCAGATCCGCCCGGTGCTGGCGGAGCGGGGGGGGCGGGGCCAGGCCGCCGGTTATCTGCGGGGTTTCACCGACAACTATATCCCGGTCTCCTTTGCCGCCCCGCCTCGCCTGATCAACCGGGTGGTGGAGGTGTCCCTGGAAAAGCTTGGAGAAGACGGGGTTGTGGGCCGGATGGTGAACAGCGATGCGGGGTGAGATCATCGCCGTCGGAGATGAGTTGACCTCCGGACGGATCGCCAACACCACCAGCTACTTTGCCGCCGCCCGGCTTTTTGCCGCCGGCTACGAGGTGCCGGTGCTGAGCACGGTGGCCGACGATCAGGCCCTGATCAGCGCCACCCTGCTCCAGGCCCTGGAGCGGGCCGATTTCGTCATCGTAACCGGGGGGCTGGGCACCACCAGTGACGATCTGACCAACGAGGCGGTCTCCCAGGCCCTGGCCCGGCCCGCCACCCTCTACCCCGAAATTCTCCGCAAGATTCAGGCCAACAGCCAACATCTTTCCCCCCGGGCCCGTAAATCCCTGGAAAAACTGGCCTGGCTCCCCGATGGGGCCCATTCTCTGCACAGCGAGGCCAAAAGTGCCGGTTACTTTCTGGTCCACCAGGGCAAACCGGTTTTTTTCCTGCCCGGGGTGCCCCACGAGATGCGGGAGCTGCTGGTGGAAGCGGTGCTGCCCCGACTGGCGGTTTGGGAGGAACAGCCGGCCCATCACGTCCGCCAGCGGGTATTTCGGGTCAGCGGCCTGATGGAGAGTGAAATCAATCAGTGCCTGAGCGAGCTGGAAGGCCGTGACTCCCGGGTTAAGATCGGCTATTATCCGGTTTTTCCGGAGGTTCAGGTCTCCCTGGCGATTCGGGCCGCCGAGGAGGCGGCGGCGGAGAGCCTGTTGGCGGAGGTTGCCGCTGAGATCGAGCGGCGGCTGGGGGACCACATTTACGGCCTGGAGAGTGACAGCCTGGAGGAGGTTCTGGGTCGGCTTTGCCGGGAGCAGGGCACCTCCCTGGCGGTGGCCGAGTCCTGCTCCGGAGGCCGGATCGCCGCCGCCATCACCGCCGCCCCCGGGGCTTCGGCCTATTTTGGGGGTGGGGTGGTGGCTTACAGCAACGAGCTTAAGGAGCGGATTTTAGGAGTTAGCCCGGCCACCCTGGCCGCCCATGGGGCGGTGAGCGCCGCGGTGGCCGAAGAGATGGCCGCGGGGGTTCGTCGGCTGACCGGGGCGGCCCTGGCCGTTTCCGCCACCGGGATTGCCGGCCCCACCGGCGGCAGCGCCGAGAAGCCGGTGGGCACCGTTTTTATCGGAGTGGCCGCGGCGGCCGGGGTGCGGGCCGAACTTTGCCACTTCCGGGGCAACCGCCGCCAAATCCAGGAGTTGACCAGCCACCGCGCCCTTGATATGTTGCGCCGCACCCTGCTGGCCGCGTCCCGGTCCCCAAAAGAATGAACAACTACAAGCAAGGAGAATGAGATGGCTGTGACTGCTGCGGAAAACAAGGCCAAGACCCTGGATAGCGCGATCTTTCAAATTCAGAAACAGTTCGGCAAGGGCTCGATCATGCGCCTGGGGGCCAGCGACCGGGTGGCGGTGCCGGCCATCTCCACCGGCATTTTGAGCTTGGATATCGCCTCGGGGATCGGCGGCATTCCCTGCGGCCGGATCACCGAAATTTACGGGCCGGAGTCCTCGGGCAAGACCACCCTGGCCCTGCAGATCATTGCCGCGGCTCAGCGACAGGGCGGCTCCGCCGCCTTTATCGATGCCGAACACGCCCTGGACATCACCTACGCCGAACGGCTGGGGGTCAATGTCGACGATCTGCTGGTCAGCCAGCCCGACTATGGCGAGCAGGCCCTGGAGATCGCCGAGATCCTGATCCGCAGCGCCGCCGTTGACGTAATTGTGGTGGACTCGGTGGCGGCCCTGACCCCCAAGGCGGAGATCGACGGCAATATCGGCGATTCCCACATGGGCCTGCAGGCCCGGCTGATGTCCCAGGCCATGCGTAAACTGGCCGCCATCCTCCAGCGGACCAATACCGCCATCATCTTTATCAACCAGATCCGGATGAAGATCGGGGTGATGTTCGGTAATCCCGAAACCACCACCGGCGGCAACGCCCTCAAGTTCTACAGCTCCATGCGGATCGATATCCGGCGGCTGGCGGCGATCAAGGACGGCGAGGCGGTGATCGGCAACCGGGTCAAGGCCAAGATGGTTAAAAACAAGGTGGCGCCCCCCTTCAAGTTTGCCGAGTTCGACATCATCTTCGGCGAGGGTTCATCCCGGGAAGGGGATATGCTCGACCTGGCGGTGACCCAGAATATCGTTGATAAGAGCGGGGCCTGGTACTCCTACAACGGCGAACGGATTGGCCAGGGCCGGGAAAACTCCAAGCTTTTCCTGAAGGAACATCCCGAGCTGGCCGCCGATATCGAGCGCAAGGTGCGCCTGGGCTTCGGGTTGGGAATGCCCGGCGAGATCAAGGAAAAGGAGGAGGCCGCCCCCGCTGACAAGGCCGATGACAAGCCCGCCGGCAAGGCTGCGGCCAGGACGGCGGGTAAGGAGTAAGAGGCGGCAGCAATACCAGGAACATTTCAGGAATATTATCTAGATGATCAACGGCAACGCCATCCGGCAAAAATTTCTCGACTATTTTGCGGCCCGCCACCATACGGTGGTGGAAAGCTCGGCCCTGGTGCCCCATGATGACCCCACCCTGCTCTTTACCAACGCCGGGATGGTCCAGTTTAAAAAGGTGTTCACCGGCGAGGAGCAGCGTGACTACCAGCGGGCGGTGACCTGCCAGCGCTGTGTCCGGGCCGGCGGCAAGCATAACGACCTGGATAACGTCGGCTACACCGCCCGCCACCACACCTTTTTCGAAATGCTGGGCAACTTCTCCTTCGGTGATTACTTCAAGGAGGAGGCGATCAGGCTGGCCTGGGACTTTTTGACCAAGGAGCTGGGGCTTTCGCCGGCCAATCTCTGGGTTTCAGTCTTCCGGGAGGATGATGAAGCCTTTAAAATCTGGGAGGGGATCGAAGATCTGCCGCCGGGTCGGATCGTGCGGCTGGGGGAGAAGGATAACTTCTGGGCCATGGGCGATACCGGTCCCTGCGGCCCCTGCTCGGAGATCCATATCGACCAGGGGGCGGCGATCCCCTGCGACAATCCCGAGTGCGGGGTGGAGTGTGACTGCGACCGCTTCCTTGAGATCTGGAACCTGGTTTTCATGCAGTATGAGCGCGGCGCCGACGGCAAACTGACGCCGCTGCCCAAACCCAGTATCGACACCGGCATGGGCCTGGAGCGGATCGCCGCCGTGGTCCAGGGCAAGCACAACAACTACGACTCCGACCTCTTCCAGCCGATTATCGGCCACACCGCCGCCCTGGCCGGGGTCACCTACGGCGCTGAACCGCGGGGCGATACCGCCCTGCGGGTGATCGCCGATCACGCTCGAACCACCACTTTTCTGGTGGCCGACGGGGTGTTGCCCTCCAACGAGGGGCGAGGTTATGTGCTGCGCCGGATCATGCGCCGGGCCATTCGCTTCGGCCGGACCCTGGGTCTGGCCGAGCCCTTTCTCGGCACGGTTTGCGCCGCGGTGACCGACCTGATGCGGCCGGCCTACCCCCACCTGGAGTCCAGTCGCGAACTGCTGCTCAAGGTGGTGTGCCACGAAGAGGAGCGCTTCCTGGAAACCCTGGATCACGGCCTGACCATGCTGGAGCAGGAGGTGAAGCGGCTGCGGGCCGCCGGCGCCCTTGCCCTGCAGGGAGATTTTATTTTTAAACTCTATGACACCTACGGCTTTCCGGTGGATATCGCCAAAGACGTGGCCCAGGAGGAGGGGCTGGCGGTGGATGAGGAGGGCTTCAATACCGCCATGGCCCGCCAGCGCCAACAGTCGCGCAAATCCTGGAAGGGTGGCGGTTTGGGTGAGTTGGGCCCCGGTTATAAGGAGCTGCTGGAGCGGGGGGTGCAAACGGTTTTTGTCGGCTATGAGACCCGCCGCCATCGCGCTCCCCTCACCGCGCTGCTTGATGGTGAGGGCAATCTGATCCCGGCGGCGGCCGCCGGCGACCGGGTTGTCCTGATCTGCCCCGAAACCCCTTTTTACGCCGAGGCGGGCGGCCAGAGCGGTGACCAGGGGGAGATCGCCGGCGCCCAGGGAAAGGCCCGGGTGGAGAATACCATCAAGCTGGGTGAGCAGCTGGTGCTGCACCAGGCCCAGGTGGTCGAGGGGCGGCTCGCGGCCGGCGAGGAGGTGGCCCTGGCGGTGAGCGAGGGGCGGCGCAGCCGGATCGCCGCCAACCACACCGCCACCCATCTGCTCCATGCCGCCCTGCGGCGGGTGCTGGGCGAACATGTCAAACAGGCCGGCTCCCTGGTTGACCCCGAGCGGCTCCGTTTCGACTTCACCCACTTCTCCCCCCTCACGCCTGAGGAAATTCATCAGGTGGAACGGCTGGTCAACGAGGAGATCCGGGCCAACACCCGCCTCCATGTCGCCCAGGTTAAACGGGATGAGGCCCTGCGAAGCGGCGCCGCCGCCCTTTTTGGGGAAAAATATGGGGAGACGGTGCGGGTGGTGACGGTGGGCGATTTCAGCAAGGAGCTGTGTGGCGGCACCCACGTTGGCGCCACCGGCGAGATCGGCCTCTTCAGGATCGCCTCCGAAAGCGGGATTGCCGCTTCCACCCGCCGGATCGAGGGCCTTTGCGGGGGGGCGGCCCTGCTGCGCTGCCAGGAGGTGGAAGATGGACTGGCCCAGTTGGCGGCCCGGTTGAAAACCAGCCCCGCCGAACTGCCGAGCCGGATCGACAAGCTCCTGGCCCGCCAGAAAGAGCTGGAGCGTAAACTGGCCCAGTTGGCCACCCAAAGCGCCGCCTTCGATCTCAATAGCCTGCTTAAGCGGGCGGTGGAGGTCGCCGGGGTGCCGGTGCTGGCCTGCCGGGTTCCGGCTGATTCGGCCAAGACCTTGCGGGAGATCGGGGATCAGCTCCGGGACAAAATGGGTTCCGGGATCGCGGTGCTGGCGGCCGAGGTGGATGGCAAGGCGGCCCTGCTGGCCATGGTGGGCAAGGAGTTGACCGGGCGTTTCAAGGCCGGTGAGATCGTCAAGGCTGTGGCAGTTTTGGTGGAGGGCAGCGGGGGCGGCAGGCCGGATATGGCCCAGGCCGGCGGCAGCCGCCCGGAGAAGATTGACGAGGCCCTGGCGGCGGTCCCGAAAATTATCCAGGAAATGTAAAATGAAAATATTGACATGGTTTGGTGAATGGATTAGAACGCCTATTTGTTTGTGAATGGCCATTCATTTTCCAGCCAAATAATTAAGAGCGTAGCGGAGGGACCTGCCGGATGATCACCATAGATTTCACCATGCCGCTTCATATCATCAACATCCTGTTGCTGACTGTGATCCTCAACATTGTCCTCTACCGCCCCATCCGCAATATTCTGGAGCAGCGGCGGGAGAAGGTCTCATCCCTGAGCGGTGATATCGCAAAGTTTGAAAAAAACCGCCTTTTGCGCCAAGAGGAGTTTGAGCGCAAACTGCAGGAGGCCCGCGCCAAGGCCAAAAGTGAGTTTGACGCCACCCGCTCCGCCACCCAGGCCGAGAGCAACAGTAAGCTTGCCGCCCTGCGCCAGGAGGTGGAGGGGGCCAAAAGTGCTCAGTTGAAAGAGGTTGAAAGCCAGTTTGCCGCCGCCCAAACTGAACTGCGGAGCCAGATTGACGGCTTTGCCCAGGTTATGGCGGCCAAAGTGTTGGGGAGGGCCATTTGATGCGATATCTGCAAGCGAAACATGCCGCCGCTCTGGCGGCTCTGCTCCTGGTGCTGGCCACCGCCGCCACCGGCCAGGCGGCCGAAATCAGTACGGCGAAGTTGTGGGATCTGTTCTACCGGGTTCTCAACTTTGCGGTCCTGGTCTTCATTCTGCTCTACTTCCTGAAAAAGCCGGCGGTAAATTTCTTCAGTAACCGTCGGGAGACGATCCGGGCCGAACTGGAAGAACTGGAGGCCAAGCGGGTCGAGGTTGAGCGGGCCTATAAGGAGAGCGAGGCCAAGATGAGTTCCCTGGAGGCTTCGGCCCAGGAGATCGTGGCCGAGGCGATTCGCCAGGGCGAAGTGGAACGGGAGCGGATTCTCGGTGAGGCTGAACGGGCCGCCGTCAACATGAAGCGCCAGGCCGAGATGGCGGTGCAGCATGAATTGGCCACGGGCAAGGCCCGCCTTAAGAGCGAGATCGCCGAGGAGGCCGCCCGGGTCGCCGAAGAGTTGGTGCGCAAGCATCTGCAACCGGCCGACGAGGCAAAGATGATCGCCGGCTATCTTGACAAGGTGGGAGGTGTGCAGTGAAAAACACGGTTTTGGCCAAACGCTACGCCAAGGCGCTCTTTGCCGTGGGCAAGGATGACGGCGCCTTCGCCGCCTACGGTGAAACGCTCAACCAGCTGGCCGGGCTTTTCGAGGCCAGGGAGGTGGCCGACGCCCTCACCAATCCCCTCTATCCCGAGGATGTTCGCCTCAAGGTGATGGAGAAGCTGGTGGAGGCCATTAAGGCCGCCCCGGTGATGGTCAACTTCTGCAAGCTGCTGGTGGAGAAAAAACGGGCCGCCATTCTGCCGGAGATCGCCGAATGCTACCAGGAGATGGTGGACAGCGATCGCAACCTGTTGCGGGGCACCCTGGTGACCGCGGCGGAGATCGGCCCGGAGTTGAGTGAAAAAGTAAAGGCCACAATGGAAAAGATAACCGGTAAGCAGGTCGAGTTGACCAGCCGGATCGACCCGGCCATTATCGGCGGGATGGTTGCCAAGGTTGGTGATCTGGTGCTCGACGGCAGTATCCGGTCGCAACTTGCAGGGTTAAAGGAATCCATCAAGGGGAGAGAATAGACGATGCAGATTAAAGCCGAAGAGATCAGCCAAATCATCAAGAGTCAAATCCAGGAGTATGAAGCCAAGGTCGACCTGAGCGAAACCGGCACCGTTTTGTCGGTTGGTGACGGTATCGCCCGGGTGTACGGGGTGGAAAACTGCATGGCCATGGAGCTGCTGGAGTTCACCGGCGGTATTCTGGGCGTGGCCCTGAACCTGGAGCAGGACAACGTGGGTTGCGCGGTCCTGGGAGATGTCCGCCACATTAAAGAGGGCGACATCGTTAAGCGGACCGGCAGGATCGCCGAGGTGCCGGTGGGCCCCGAGATGCTGGGCCGGGTGGTGGACGGGGTGGGCAACCCCATCGACGGCCAGGGCCCGATCACCGCCAAGGAGACCCGCAAGATCGAAGTCCTGGCCCCCGGCGTTATCGCCCGTAAATCGGTGCATGAGCCTTGCTACACCGGTGCCAAGGCGATCGATGCCATGACCCCGGTCGGTCGCGGCCAGCGCGAGTTGGTGATCGGCGACCGCCAGATCGGTAAAACAGCAGTCTGCGTTGATGCGATCATCGCCCAGAAAGAAACCGATATGCACTGCATCTATGTGGCCATCGGTCAGAAGAAATCCACTGTCGCCCTGGTGGTGGAAGCCCTGCGCAAGCACGGGGCCATGGATTACACCACCGTGGTTGCCGCCTGTGCTTCCGATCCGGCCCCGATGCAGTATGTTTCGGCCTTTGCCGGTACCGCCATGGGTGAGTACTTTCGCGACAACGGCAAGCACGCCCTGATCATCTACGACGATCTCTCCAAGCAGGCGGTGGCCTATCGCGAACTCTCCCTGCTGCTGCGGCGGCCGCCGGGACGGGAGGCCTTCCCCGGCGATATCTTCTTCAACCACTCCCGGCTGCTGGAGCGCTCCTCCAAGCTTTCCGACGAGCTGGGGGCCGGTTCGCTCACCGCTCTGCCGATCATTGAGACCCAGGCCGGCGACGTATCGGCCTACATTCCCACCAACGTAATTTCCATCACCGATGGTCAGGTTTATCTGGAGCCCAACCTGTTCTTTGCCGGGGTTCGCCCGGCCATCAACGTTGGTCTCTCGGTATCCCGGGTTGGTGGCGCCGCCCAGGTCAAGGCGATGAAGCAGGTCGCCGGTACCCTGCGGCTGGATCTGGCCCAGTACCGCGAACTTGCCGCCTTTGCCGGTTTCGGTTCCGATCTGGATGCCGCCACCCAGGCCCAGCTCACCCGCGGCGCCCGCCTGGTGGAGATTCTCAAGCAGCCCCAGTATCAGCCGCTGCCCATGGAGAAGCAGGTTACCATCATCTTCGCCGGTACCAAGGGCTATCTCGACAAGTTGCCCCTGGATCTGGTGGCCGATTATGAGACCCAGCTTTACGATCACATTGAGAAGAATGAGCCCAGCGTCTTTGACGACCTCAAGAGCAAGCAGGAGATCGATGCCGATCTCGAGGCCAAGATGCGGAAGACCCTGGAAGCCTTTGGTGAATCCTTCAGGGCCGCCAAGGGCCTGAAATAGGCCGGATAAAGTTGAGGAGGGGCGTTTATGCCTAGCCTGAAAGATGTAAAAACCAAGATCGGCGGGGTCAAAAAGACCTCGCAGATCACCAAGGCCATGAACATGGTGGCCGCCGCCAAGCTGCGGGGAGCCCAAAGCAAGATGGAGGCCTTTCGGCCCTACGCCGAACAGTTCCACGCCGCCATGGCCAGCCTCTCCGCCGGGACCGGCGGGGCCCGTTTCTCCCTGATGGAGGTGCGGGAGGTTAAAAACGTGGAACTGGTGGTGGTTACCTCCGATCGTGGTCTCTGCGGTAGCTTCAACGCCAATATTCTCAAGATGGCCAATAAAGCCGTGGCGGAGCTGGAGGCGGCGGGTAAAAAAGTCTCCCTGGTCTGCGTGGGCAAGAAGGCGCGGAACTTCTTTCGCAAGAGCGGGAAGATGCGGAAGGATTATGTCGATATCATGGGCACCTTCCAGATGTTCAACGCCCGGGCCATCGCCCAGGATGCCGCCGCCAACTTTCTCGGTGGCGAGGCCGACGAAGTCAGGCTGATTTATGGCCGCTTTCACAGTGTCGCCGTCCAGCGCCCCGAGCAGACCACCATCCTGCCAATCAAACCGATTGAAGGGGAAGTCGGAGGAGCCGCAGCCCCGGCCAGCCAGGCCGTCTATATTTACGAGCCCAGCCAGGAAGAGATCATGGAGGTTCTGCTCCCCATGTTTCTGAATGTCATGGTCTACCACTCCATGCTGGAGGTCAGCGCCAGTGAGCATGCTGCCCGGATGACCGCCATGGATAACGCCACCAGGGCTTGCAAGGATATTATCAACAACCTGACCTTGATCTACAATAAGACCAGGCAGGCCGGCATCACCTCCGAGCTGATGGATATCGTTGGCGGTGCCGAGGCCTTGAAAGGCTAGTTGATTCGCTACTTAACGCTTGTAAAATTATTGAAAAATAAGCTGTCAGGAGGCTTGCACATGAGCGAGGTTAACACAGGGAAGGTTATTCAGGTCATCGGGCCGGTGGTTGACGTTGAGTTTGAGCCGGGCAAGCTTCCGGAAATTATGAACGGGATGCTGGTCAGCAACAAGGGAATCAGCGACGAGGCCGATAACCTGGTGATCGAAGTGGCCCAGCATCTGGGTAACAACGTGGTCCGCTGCGTTTCCATGGATCAGACCGACGGTCTGGTGCGCGGCCAGGCGGTTAAGGATACCGGTAAGCCCATCGAGATTCCCTGCGGCGCCCCGGCCCTGGGCCGGATCATGAACGTGGTCGGTCGGCCGGTGGATGGCCTGGGCGCGATCACCTCCGACAAGATGCGGCCGATCCATAAGCTGGCGCCGGCCTTCACCGAACAGGACACCGAGATCCACGTTCTGGAAACCGGCATCAAGGTTATCGATCTGCTGGTTCCCTTCCCCCGGGGCGGTAAGATGGGGCTCTTCGGCGGCGCCGGTTGCGGCAAGACCGTTATCATGATGGAGATGGTTAACAACATCGCCTTGCATCACGGCGGTATTTCGGTTTTCTGCGGGGTTGGCGAGCGCACCCGTGAGGGCAACGACCTCTACCACGAGATGAAGGAATCGGGCGTTCTGCCCAAGGCGGCCCTGGTTTACGGCCAGATGACCGAGCCTCCGGGAGCCCGGAGCCGGGTGGCCCTGACCGGCCTTTCCGCCGCCGAGTATTTCCGGGACGAAGAGGGCCAGGACGTACTTTTCTTCGTGGATAATATCTTCCGTTTCACCCAGGCTGGCTCCGAGGTTTCGGCTCTGCTCGGTCGGATTCCTTCGGCGGTGGGTTATCAGCCCACCCTGGCCACCGATCTCGGTGCCCTTCAGGAGCGGATCACCTCCACCACCAAGGGCTCCATCACCGCGGTGCAGTGTGTTTACGTGCCGGCCGACGACCTTACCGACCCGGCCCCGGCCACCACCTTTGCCCATCTCGACGGTACCGTTGTTCTCTCGCGGCAGATCGCCGAGCTGGGGATCTATCCGGCGGTTGACCCCCTGGACTCCACCTCGCGGATTCTCGACCCCAACGTTCTGGGCGAGGAACATTACCTGGTGGCCCGGGGAGCGCAGGTTACCCTCCAGAAGTACAAGGATCTTCAGGACATTATCGCCATTCTCGGTATGGACGAGCTCTCCGAAGAGGATCAGCTCACCGTGGCCCGGGCCCGGAAAATTCAACGTTTCCTTTCCCAGCCCTTTACCGTGGCCGAAACCTTCACCGGCATGCCCGGCAAGTATGTGAAGGTCGAGGACACCGTCCGCGGCTTCAAGGAGATTCTGGACGGCAAGCATGATGATTTGCCCGAGAGCGCCTTCTACATGGTGGGGAGCATCGAAGAAGCGGTTGAGAAGGCCAACCGTGAGAAGACGGCGGCTTAAACACCCTTCAGCAGCAGCACTTTTACAGGGCGAGGATAGACGATGGCAGCATTGATACAGTTGGAGATCGTTACCCCCAAGGGGGCGGTGCTCAGCGAGCAGGTCGAGATGGTCACCGCTCCAGGTTATGCCGGGGTTTTCGGTGTATTGGCCAACCATGCCCCCTTGCTCAGCACCATCAAGGTCGGCAATCTGGTTTACAAGAAGGATGGCCGGGACGATATCGTGATGGTCAGCGGCGGTTTCTGTGAGGTTTCCAACAATAAGGTTACTTTTTTGGTGGAAAGCGCCGAGCGGGGCAGCGATATCGATGTGGATCGTGCTTTGCGGGCCAGGGAGCGGGCCGAGAAACGGCTGGCCGAAGCGATGGCCCAGAAGGAAAAAATTGATCGGGTTCGGGCCGAAGCCGCCCTGCAGCGCGCCTTGGCCCGCTTGAAGGCCGCCGGCAAGATGTAATGGTCAACCTCCTCCTTTGGAGGGGGTAATTTCAGCGTACGTGCAAAAGCCGTCCCCGATTAACCGGTGGCGGCTTTTTTTTGCCTGCTTAGCGGGTGGTCAGGTTGGCTTCGACCACGAAGCCCCCATCTTCGGTGGCAAAGGGGATTACGATGGTGGGAGTGCTTGAGTAGTAGGATATTTCAACCCCCTTGCCCACCACCATGGTGGGGGTGGCCAGATCAAATTTGTGGTTGATCTTGGCCAGCTCGGCCTTGGCGCCGCCACAGATCATGTTGGTGATCTCTCCCACCGCGTCCACCACCTCGTCGTCGATTTTAGGCCGAAGAGGCTCCATCAACATGTTGGCCACGATTTTGAGAATGGCCGGGCCGGAGAAACTGACGATCATCGTGCCGCTGATGGTTTCCGAGCTCATGCCGATCACCCCGGTAACCTCGCCGAAGGCCAGCTTGTCATCCTTAAGATGGGGTTTGCCGGCCTTGACCTTGGTCTGGGCCATGGTCTCGATCACGTTCTTGGCGGCGTTGAGGAAGGGGTTGATCAGTTCCGCTTTAATCATTATAGAAATCTCCAGCTGAAGTTTGAACTGAGCAAAATAGGTGGTTGACTGCTTTTTTGTCAAGTTATTTTGTTGTCATTTTTGCATGAAATTTGTGTCGAAAGGGTTATATTGTCCAGTCCTGTCTGATCTGGAACTGAACATTGTGGTGATATTTTTTTATCAGCAACATGCCAACCAAATAAGGGAGTGAGCAAATGGATACCAAGGAGCGGATGGCCATACCTCGCCAGCAGCCCCGGGAATTGCCGGTGGCCGAGCGGATCAGCAATTTCAACGAAGTTGTTTTCGGCTATGATGACGAGTCGGCCCGGCGCGAGGCCGAACGTTGCCTGCAGTGCAAGAAACCCAAATGCCGGGAGGGCTGTCCCGTCCATAACGATATCCCCGGTTTTATCCGCTTGGTTCGGGAGGGTAAAATTGAGGAGGCCTATTGGCTCGACCGCCAGACCAACACCCTGCCGGCGATCTGCTCCCGGGTTTGCCCCCATGAATTTCAGTGTGAAGGCCATTGTCTCCTGGGCAAAAAGGGCCAACCGGTGGCCATCGGAATGTTGGAGCGCTATATCGTCGACTGGATGGTGGCCAACGGTAAGAGCATGCTCCCCTCCTGCGCCCTGCCCAACCAGCGCAAGGTGGCCATTGTCGGCTCGGGTCCGGCCGGGATGTCGGTGGCCTATTATCTGGCCAAGGAGGGTTATGCCTGCACCATTTTTGAGAGTCTGCCCAAAACCGGGGGGATGCTGACGGTGGGTATTCCCGCCTATCGTTTGCCCCGGGCGATCATTGCCGCTGAATTTGAAGCCTTGAACCAATGTGGGGTCAAGGTGGTGAGCGGGGTTACCATCGGCCGGGACAAGAGCCTGGATGATCTGAAAAAAGAGGGCTTCGAGGCGGTTTTCCTCGGGCCGGGGGCCCATGCCAGCCGCAAGTTGGGCGTTGAAGGCGAGGATCTGGAGGGGGTGATCCATGGAGTGGACTATCTCCGCCGGGTTAACCTGGGCGAGGCGGTCAACCTGGGCCGCAATGTGGTGGTGGTGGGTGGCGGCAACGTGGCCATCGACTGCGCCCGCACCGCCTTGAGAACCGGCTCCGACCAGGTTTTCATCCTTTATCGCCGCAGTCGGGAGGAGATGCCGGCTTCCAAGGCCGAGATCCATCATCTGGAAGAGGAGGGGGTGCGGATTGAGATGCTGGCCGCCCCGGTCAAGATCCATGGGGAGAATGGCCGTCTCACCAAGATTGAATGTATTCGGATGCAGCTTGGTGAATGCGACGCTTCCGGGCGCTGCCGGCCCGAGCCCATGGTGGGCAGCAACTTCATGATCGAGGCCGACGCCATCATACCGGCGATCAGCCAGGATGTGGATGTCACCGCCGCCAGTGGGCAAAAGCTGGCCTTAAGCCGCTGGGGCACCTTTGAGGTTGATGAAGCCACCCTGCAAACCACGGTGCCCTGGGTGTTTGCCGCCGGTGACGCGGTTTTGGGGCCCCAGACCGTGGCCAAGGCCGTCTTCCAGGCCAAGGAGGCGGCGGAATCGATTCATCGCTTGCTCCAGGGGCGGGATCTCAAGGAAGGACGCTGAGGTCCCGGCCGGAATGGGATCGGTTTGTGAAGCTCCCTGTATCTTTACCGATATCCTGGGCGATATCGACATCGGCTTGATTGTCCTCGACACCGTAAAGCAGGATCTCTTTTTCAAGAACAAGCACGCCGTCGAGCTGCTCTCCCCCCTGCGGGCCGCCCAGGATTATCAAGGGCTGACCAGGCTGCTCAGCGTTGAGTTGGATAATCTGCTGAAACCGGGACGGACCAAGGGGCGCCAGACCATCATCCGTTATGAACATCGGGTGCTGGGCTATACGGTCAGTCGTCCGTCCCGGGATGAGCGCTACATCACGGTTTTTGTCCAGGATATCACCGATCGCCATCGGTTGGCCGCCGTCGACGAGGCCACCGAAATGGTGAACAATATCAGCTCCCTCTTTTCCGGTATTCGCCACGAGATCGGCAATCCCCTCAACTCCATCAAGATGGCGCTGATGGTACTGCAGAGCAATATTGACAAGTATTCGCCCGAGGAGATCGACGTCTATCTCCAGCGAATCGCCGGTGAGATTACCAAGATGGAGGCCCTGCTGAAATCATTCAAGAATTTCAGCATGTTTGAGGTGCCGGAGACCAGCGAGGTGAATCTGGTCACTTTTTTTGACAGCCTGATGCATCTGCTGGGGGGGGATCTGCGGAGCAAGAATATCGAGGTGCGGCTGGAGCTGGCTCCCGACGCGCGGCGGGCCATGGTGGACGCCAGGGCCCTCCAGCACGTGGTCATGAACCTTTTTGTCAATGCCTTCGATGCCATGGCCGTGGTGCCCAGTCCCCGACTGGTGGTGTTGAGCCGCAAGCATCGGGAGGCGATTCAGCTGGTGATTGCCGATAACGGCTGCGGCATGTCCGAGGAGCTGGTTCGGGACGCCTTCAAGCCGTTTTTCACCACCAAGCCCCATGGTACGGGGCTTGGCTTGGTGATCGTCAAGAAAATGCTGGCCCAGATGAACTGCGGCATCCGGCTGGAGAGTGTCAAGGGCAAGGGGAGCGCCTTCATCTTGACCTTGCCCACCAGCGGCGAAAAAAGGGATCGTCCCCGCCCGGGCTCCACCGGCGCCCCTTAATCGGTCCGCTTTCTGAACTCGACCCGCCGGTTGACCGCCCGATTCTGGGCCGTGTCATTGGGGACCGCCGGACGGGTATCGCCGAAGTAGGCGATGGAGAGCCGTTCGGGCGCGATGCCATACCGTTCGACCAGATGTTTTTTGACCTGTTCGGCCCGATCTTTTGAGAGCGGTAGGTTGATCTCGGGGCTGCCGCTGCTGTCGGTGTGGCCGGCGATCTCGAACATCTGATCGCGGAGGGCGGGGTCGGCCAGGGCCTGGCCCACCGTCGCCAGTTGTTCCCGGGCGCTCTCGGTCAATTCTGCCGAGTTGACCTGGAAAAGGATCTGCATCCGCAGGATGGGACCGTCCAGGGCCCCCACGGTGGCGCTTTGGGTTCGGCTTTCCTGCATTACCCGGACGAACTCCGCCGAAGTGATCCGCTCCCCGGTTTCCGAGCGGTGTTTGATGCGGGCCAACTCCAGTGAGGAGCGGGCCCGCGAATTCCCCGGTTCAAGGGCCAGGCCCGCCTCGTAGGCCCGGATGGCCGGCTCCAGACTCCCCGCCACCACATAGACATCCCCCAGGCCAAAGAAGGCCCGGGCGAACTTGGGGTCCAGCTCCGTGGCCCGCAGGTAGTAGGAGAGGGCCTGGTCATAGCGGCGCAAGCGCTCGTCAGCGTAAGCCTTGTCGTAATGGATACGGGCGTCTTGGGGACACAGGGTCACCGCCTCGTCCAGCAGTTGCTGTTTTTTGATCAGGTTGCGTTCCTGCTGAATGTTCTTTCGTATCGCCTCACAGTCGGCCCCGGCTGCCGGGCCCGGGCTCAGAGCCAGGAGCAGGGCCCAGACGCCGGAGAGCCGCAGCAAATTTTTGGTCATGGTTTCCTCCTAGCGGCTGCGTTGCAGAAGTTTCTTCAAGCTGACGCGTAACCGTTCAATGGCCTGGGCCAGGGTGCCCACCTCGCCCACGGCGTTGCGGTCGATGGGTTCATCCAGGTTTTTGCCGAAACTGAAGCTTTCGGTCCGTTCCGCCAGCCGCACAATGGGAGCGACCACGTCGCGATTGAGGAACCAGCCGATGATGAACAACATGATCGCGATCCCGCCGGCGCCGATCAGTACCAGGGTCAGAGACATCGCCTTGGCGGCGGCGATGGCGTCGGCAACGGGTACGTAGACGATAAAGGCGGCAACAACTTCATCCATGTTCCACCGGTAACCATTGGTGTCGCCATAGATATCAATCTGATCCTTGGGGGCATCGGCGGGGTCGCCATGGCAGCCCAAGCAATTTTTATGTTTAACAGCAAAGGGGGTGGCAATGTAGAAAACATCCTGGCCGTCTCTGACAAAGCGACCTTCATCGGCCTTAAGTCCAGGATTGTCGATGAATTTTTGAATGATCTGCACTTCTTGGGCATCGGCCTTATTGCTGGGATGCAGAGGATCCAGGGTCGCCTGTCTGAAAATGTAACTTGGGTAGAGCTTGGCAAACTCCTCATAAATGCCGCGAGAAGTAGCAAATCCTGACATCAGCTCTGGGTAGAAACGGTCCTCCTCAACCAGTTGGCGAACCAAGGGAGACTGGGCAACACGGGTAAATTCGCGTGATGCCATGGCATAGCTCATTATAATTTCACT
>NZ_JBIPKH010000027.1:0-23270 GCF_044068625.1 Desulfurivibrio modestus | reverse complement strand
GTAATTTTTACGACTTCCTGATAGCTGTTGATGTTCCAATCTATCTGAAGATAGAGGAGTTTTTCATGATGAAACCTTTCGCCACCACCAGCCGGCAAATGCTTGCCCGGCTCTCCTCCGTGATCACCAGGGCCGCCATGGGGACCCTGCTGCTCTCCGGCCTCTGGTCCTGCGCCTCTCTGACCCTCCAGGGAGAGCTGACAGCGACCGAGGGCGAGCCGGCCCTGGAGGCGGCCACCGTGGCCGAGGTGGCCGGCGAATCACCAATCAGCGGCGAAGAGCTGGAACTTACCCCGGCGGAACCGGACCGTTTCCTGGAAGAGGAGCTGGCCCGCTTCCAGGCTCTGGGCGAGTGGGACCCGGAAGGCGGCGCGCCGGAAGAGCTGGCCGACACCACCTATGACTTTCCGGTCATCACCAACAAGCACGTTCAGTTCTACCTGGATTTTTTCCAGGGGGAGATGCGGCCAACCTTCAGCCGCTGGCTGGCCCGTTCCGGCCGTTATGTGCCGATGATCCAGGAGCAGCTGCGGGAGGCCGGCCTGCCGGAAGATCTGGCCTACCTGCCGATGATCGAGAGCGGCTACAACCTCACCGCCTATTCCCGGGCCCGGGCCGTGGGGCCCTGGCAGTTCATGGCCCCCACCGCCCGCCAGTACGGCCTGGTGATCAACGACTATGTGGATGAGCGCCGCGACCCCATCCGCTCCACCCAGGCCGCCATCCGCTTCCTGGGCGATCTTTATGACGAATTCGGCTGCTGGCAGCTGGCGGTGGCGGCCTACAACGCTGGCGGCGGCCGGATCCGCGGAGCCATCCGCCGTTTCGATTCGGAAAATTTCTGGGAGATCTCCCAGAACAACCATCTGAGCCGCGAGACCCGCCACTATGTGCCCAAGCTGATTGCCGCGATAATCATCGCCAAGAACCCGGCTGAGTACGGTTTTGACAATATAACATACGACGACCCCCTGCGCTACGAAACCATGGAGGTTCCACGCTGGACCTCCCTGGAGGCGGTGGCCCTGGCGGGAGAACTGGACCTGGAGGAGCTCCATGACCTGAACCGGCAACTGCGCCGGCTGGTAACCCCCCCCGAAGCGGCCCGCTACACCCTGCGTCTGCCGGCGAACAGCCGTGAGCTGGTGGCGGAAAACCTGCCCCGGGTGAGGGCCGTGGCCCAGGTTGAATACCGGACCCACGTGGTGCGCCAGGGCGACACCCTGACCCGGATCTGCAACAACTACAATATCAATAAAACCACCCTGCTCAAGGCCAACAGCCTGCGCTCCGAGCAATTGGTTGTCGGCCAGCGCCTGCGCATTCCGGTGCAGACCACCGCCTACCGCCTGCTGGACGAAGAGGTCGCTCCCGGCAGTCACCAGGCTGGTCTCACCGGCGGCACCGCCGGGGGCCTGGTCCTGCACACCATAAAACCGGGGGAAACCCTCTGGACCCTCTCCCGCCGCTACGGCGTGGACGCCCAGACCATCGCCGCCTGGAATGGACTGAGCGACCCCAGCCGGATCAGGGCCGGCCAGCAACTGGCCCTCTACTTCGCCCCGGCCCCGGGGGAAAGCGGCGGCACTCAGGCCACCTTGGCCTCCGCCGCCAAACAGCCCCCCTCCGCCACCCAGGAGATCACCTATTACCAGGTCCGCGGCGGCGATACCCTCTGGTCCATCGCCCGCAAATTTCAGACCACTCCCCGCCGGATCCAGGAGTGGAACCAGCTCAACGGCGACCTGATCCACCCCGGCACCAGGTTGATCCTCAGGCTGGCTGAATTCACCTCCTAAGGCGCGGTTAACTCCATGGAGATCAGCGGCAAAAGGGCTCTGGTGCTGGGGGCCAACCGGGGAATCGGTCGGGCCGTGACCCTGGATCTGGCCCGACACGGGGCCCGGGTCATCGCCGGCTGCCATGACTGGCCCGCTGATACCGCCAGCCTGGAGCGGGAACTAGCGGTTGCCGACGACGGCCACCGGGTAATCGTCGCCGACCTGCGCACCGTTGCCGGAGTCCGGGACTTCTTTGGCCAACTGGCCACCGCCTGCAACTGCCTGGATATTCTGATCAACAATCTGGAACGGGGCGGAATGCCCGTGGTCCATGGTCCATACAGTGAAGAGCAGTGGGACCTGGAAATTGATACCACCCTGAAGGCCAAGTGGTGGGTAATGCGGGAGGCCCTGCCTCTGCTGAAGGCAGGTGGCCGGGGGGCGGCGGTGGTGGTGATCTCGTCGATCTCCGCCCTGGTGGGGCGCAGCGGCCCCGCCGGCCTGCTCTTCAACGACGCCTACGCCGCCGCCAATCGGGGCCTAGCCTCCTTCACCGAAACCTGGGCCCGGGAGGGAGCCCCCCAGGTCCGGGTCAACGAACTGATGCTGGGCCTGATCAAAACCCGGCATGCCGAGGAGACCAGGGGCTGGGGCCTGCTGAGCGAAGAGCAGCGCCGCGACCTGCTCGGCCATACCCTGCTGGGACGCAGCGGCGAGATCAGTGAGGTGGTGCGGGTGGTAAATTTCCTGATCAGCCAGGCCACCTACATGACCGGCAGCGTTATCCGCCTGGATGGCGGCTACCTGCTGGGGGGCGAAAGGCCGCCGACCATGCCGGCGGGCGTCCTTTAGCGACCAGCCGAATTCAGGAGCCCTGCTCCTCCTGGCGGCCCTTCAGGGCCCAGACCGGAATCTGCCGCAGAATCAGCTCCACCGCCTTGGCCTTGGCCTCGTCGGCCTTCTTGGGCAGACCGCCCTCCTGCTCGGCCAGCTCGGCCATGATCTCCTCGGCATCAAACCAGCACAGCTCACGGTTCTCAATATCATAAACCGTGAGAATGCGCCGATCCGGCTCCTCGAGATGCTCCTCCTCCATCACCGCGCCAACCACCTTCAAGGCCACTTCGTAGGGCACAAAACGGGTCTCTTCGCCACTGCTTGCTTCACTCATCGCTATAACCTTCTTTCTTTTCTGAATCTTAGCTGGATCATAAGGACAACTGTTGAAACTAGCCGATTCCGCTTCCCTTGGCAAGGAGCACCGTTAACCCGCGCCCCCCTCGGCGGCCATGGCGGCCGCGGCCATCTTGCGGGAAAAGATAAAGCCGGATATGGTGCCCCGATGAACGAAAACTCGCACCCCCGGTGGCCCCGCACCCTTTACTTTCAGCCCGATGAGCGCAACATCTTCCTGCACCTGCTCACCGCCTGCAACCTGAGCTGCCGCCACTGCTACATCAACCCGGCCCAGCACGGCAGTGGTACCCTGACCCGCTCCACCATGGAGGAGTGGCTGGCCCTTTTCGTCGATCCGGGTAAAAAAAGCAACGTGATCTTTCTCGGCGGCGAGCCCACCCTGCACCCGGACCTGATCCACGGGGTCCGTTACGCCCAGCAACTGGGCTATCAGGGAATCACCATCGACACCAACGGCTTCCTCCATCACGACCTGCTGACCAGGCTGCGGCCCGAGGAGGCCGTTCTCAGCTTCAGCCTGGACGGCCCCGACCCGGCGATCAACGACCCCCTCCGGGGGGCGGGGGTGTTTGCCACCGCCACCGCCAATCTCAAGCGGGCGGTGGCCAAGGGTTTTGATGTCAGCCTGATCTTCACCGCCAGCCGTCTCAACATCGAGCATCTGTCCAGAATGCCGGACCTGCTGGCGGAACTGGGCTGCCGCCGCTTCTTCATTCAGGTGATCGGCCTGCGGGGCAAATCGGCCGCCGAGCCCGCCGCCACCGCCGATGACCCCCTGCAACTGACCCCCGACCAGTGGCTGGAGGTGGTGCCCAAGGTGGCCGCCGAAGCGGCGGCCCGGGGCATTCGGGTGATCTACCCCAAGGTGTACCTGGAACCGGACGAGCCCTTCCAGTGCGCCGGCCGCCTGGGGGAAAATTTCTTTATCTTCCCCAACGGCCGGGTCTATCTCTGCCCCCTCTGCGAGGATTTTCCCCTCAACGCCCTGCGCCTGGAGGATGGAAAACTGCGGGAGAACCCTGGAATCACCGAGCGCAAGCTGTTCAGCCTCGATATCCCCGAGGGCTGCGTCATGAACAAGCTGCTCCAGCCGGGCAATATCGCCTACCACCCCGACGGCACCCCCCGCCACCGGATCTCCTGCTGCCTCCTCAAACAGGAGATCGACTAACCGCCCTTACCAGTCCGTTGAAAAAGCCATCCTTGGCTTTTTCAACTAACGGTTGGCCAAAGATGGCTTTGGCCAACCTCACGAATTCATTGCCACTTTCAGTTCCAATGAATTCGGCGGCCCATCCATGGGCCGCTAACAACCCGTTTTGCAACGGGCTGTTACTCCCGCGATCGGGCGGGCTTCAGCAGTTTGCCGATCAGGTTGCCGGCCTCATAAAGCAGACAGAGGGGGACGGCCAGCATGAAGGTGGCCACCGGATCTCCCGCCACCAGCAGCAGGGAGATGATCACCATCCCCAGGTAGGAGTAGGTCCGGTGGCGGGCAAAATATTCCGGGTCCACCAGGCCCAGCCGCACCGCCATCACCATCAGAAACGGCAACTCAAAAGCCAGGCCGAAGGAGAAGACCCCCCGCACCATGAAGTTCAGATAGGGGGCCAGCTTGAGGTGGGGATGGATCTGCTCGCTGGCAAACCAGAGCAGAAAACGGAGCAGTTCCGGCAGGACCACGAAATAGGCGAACAGGGCCCCGCCGCTGAAGAGGATAAAGCCGGAGAGCGCCACCTTGACCGCCACCAGCTTCTCCTGGCGCCGCAGGCCGGGGGCGACAAACATCCAGAGCTGATAGACCGCCACCGGCAGCGCCAGCACAAAGCCCACCAGCAGCGAGAGCTTGAGGTAGCTGATGAAGGCCTCGGGCAGGCCGGTGTAAACCAGACGGCCCAACTCGGGATCGATTTGAATCAGGGGAGAGGAGAGGGCCCGCACCATCTCCTCCACGAACCAGTAGGCCCCGGCGGTGGCCAGCACCACGGCGACCAAAATCGTCAGCACCCGCCGCCGCAACTCCAGGAGGTGGGGGGTGAAATGCTCCACCAGGATACTCATGGGGCGGGGGGGCGGGGCGGCTCCCCGCCACCTTCCCGGTCTTCCACCGACCCGCCGACCGGGCCGCCGGCCTCAGGGGGTTCGGACCCCTCCGGCCCCGGAGAATCAACCACCTCGCCCTCGACACTCTCCCGGGTATTGCGGGGTCCGCCCTCACCGTAAGCGCTCTCCGCCCGCCGCTGCTCCTCTTCGGTCAACTCGGGGAGAGGGGCTTCAAGTTCCCGCCGCCACTCCTCCCGGTCACCCATCTCCTGCTCGACGTTATTCTTCAGCTCGGTGGCCACCTTTTTAAGTTCCAGAACCCCGCGAGCCAAAGATTTGGCCAGCTCCGGCAACTTTTCCGGCCCCACCACGATCAGGGCCACGGCCATTATCACCAGCAGTTCCGGCAAACCTATTCCAAACATCTTCCCATCCGGTTTTGATGTGGCCTGATCAGCAGGGGGCCGTTGATTATCGGGTGAAACCACGGGGCTATCCCCGGGGCGGGACGGGAGAAACAGCCCCCGCCCGGCCCCAATCTACGGCAGAGCGCCGATGCTGTCAAGCAACCGGACCGGGAGCGGTGACGAATTGACTTTTGCCTCCTCCTTGGCTATGTTGGCCTGGCTCAGCGCAGCCGGATGGTCCGGGTCTGCCGGCCGGCAATCAGATTAACTCATCCAGACTCAGTAGGCGGGACGGGCAATGGCCAACGTGATAATCGTAGGGACCCAGTGGGGTGATGAAGGCAAGGGGAAAATCGTCGATCTGCTCACCGAGCACGCCGATCTGGTGGTGCGATTTCAAGGCGGCAACAACGCCGGCCACACCCTGGTGGTGGATGGCAAACAATATGTTTTCCACCTGATCCCCTCGGGGATCCTCTATGAGAGCAAAGGCTGCTTCATCAGCAACGGGGTGGTGATCGACCCCCAGGTGCTGCTCAATGAGATGGAGGAGCTGGCCGGCCATGGCCTGCCGGTGACCCCGGAGCGGCTGCTGATCAGCGAGCGGGCCCACCTGATCATGCCCTACCATAAATTGCAGGATGCCGGCAGCGAGGCCAGCCTGGCCGCCGGCCGCAAGATCGGCACCACCGGCCGCGGCATCGGCCCCTGTTACGGCGACAAGGTGCTGCGCCACGGCATCAAGCTGGGCGACCTGCTGGACCGGGAGCTGTTCCGGGAAAAACTGGGCCAGTGCCTGGAGGAGAAAAGCTTTCTGCTGACCAAGCGTTACGGCCTGGAAGCTCCTAAACTGGAGGCGATCTACGATGAATTCATGGGCTATGCCGAGCGACTGGCCCCCTTTGTCGGCAATGTTTCGCTGGCTCTGGACCGGGGCCGAAGGGCGGGCAAGCATATCCTGTTTGAGGGGGCCCAGGGCACCCAGCTCGACATCGACCACGGCACCTATCCCTTCGTGACCTCGTCCAACACGGTGGCCGGCAATGCCTGCACCGGCAGCGGCTTCGGCCCGGCCCATATCGACGCGGTGATCGGCATCCTCAAGGCCTATACCACCAGGGTTGGAGAAGGCCCCTTCCCCACCGAGCTGTTCGACGCCACCGGCGACCAGCTCCAGCGCAAAGGCGGCGAATTCGGGGCCACCACCGGCCGCAAGCGCCGTTGCGGCTGGCTGGACGGGGTGATCGCCCGGGAAGCGGTACGCTTAAACGGGATAACCGACCTGGCCATCACCAAGCTCGATGTCTTAAGCGGCCAGCCGGAGTTGCAGTTGGCCACCTCCTACCAGGCCGACGGGGCCACCCTGGAAGCGATGCCCAACAACATCAAGACCTACGACAACCTCAAGCCGGTCTACGAAAAACTGGCGGGCTGGAGCGAAGAGATCCGCCACGCCAAGTGTCTGGATGATCTGCCGGCCAAGGCGCGGGCCTACGTGAAGCGAATCGAGGAGTTCACCGAGACCCCGGCCAGCATCATCTCGGTGGGCCCCGGCCGGGAAGAGACCATCCTGCTGCGCAACCCCTTTATCTCCTGACCGCGCTGGCCCCCGCCAGCACCTCGGCCATGTCGGCGGCGATGGCGGCCAGCATGTTGGGCAGCGGCGGAGCGCCCTGGGAGGGCCGGATCACCGGGGGCGAAAAAGACTCCTTGAACCGGTTCCAGATGCCGACGTCATGATGATCCACCGGCTGGTCCATGGCCTGGGAGATATGCCAGACCGTATTGCCGGTATGGACGTTGATCAGCCGGATGGAAACCGCCGCCCGGGCTCCCCCCAGCTCGGTGGCGTCCAGGGCCCGGTGCAGATCCCCGGCCAGCACCAGGTCCACCCCGGCCCGCCGGCCATATTCGATGGCCTGGTTGAAATCCCCATAATATTGCGGCAACTGCCGGACGGCGGGAAAGATCTCCTTGGCCAGCAAGATATCCCGGAACATGGCCCCCAGGGCCGCCCCCTGTTCCGGCTGCTGGTTGGCCGGCACCCGGAAAGGGAGGACCCCCACCGTGGCCCGCCGGTAGCTCTCATGATCCCGGGGATGGATATAGACCACCGGCGCCCCCTTGTGGGGCTGGACCTGGATCGTACTCCCGGCCCGGGAGCGCTCTCCGGTGACGGCGGTACAGGCACTCAGCCCACACAACAGCCCTCCCAGCAGCAGACATAGAGTCAATTTGGCCCGCATTCCGGCACCCTCCTCACCGTTCATAACCCGACAGCCCCCCGTCCCGCAGCCCCGGACCCAGACCCGCCGCCAGCATGCTGTCGATGGCCCGGCTGCGCTGGATTTCTATTCCGGCCACCGACAATACCGAGCGGGAGGCGGCATCCAGCAGCCGGACGTTGACAATCACCGTGGCCGGGGTAAGGGAATAAGTTCCCGCCACCACCGCATGGGCGGCATGCTCCCGGGCCAGGCGGGAGATATCGCGGGAAAGCACCAGCTCCCCGGTCGGATCTCGAACCATGATCGCCTCGGCCTTGCGCAGCTCCTCGACCTCGAAGCCGTGACGAAAAAGCTGGGTGGCCAAGGCTTCGCTGGTGGTCCGGCCAAACCGGCTGCTCTCGGCCAGATCATCCAGATCCACCAGGGTGGTGAAGATCAAGCGGGTACCGGCCGGCAAGGTCCCCCCCGCCCGGAAGTTACCCACCAGTTGCATGGCCAGGTCTTCGCCAATCCCGAAAAAATCGGGAGTAAGCACCGAAATCGTCGCCCCGGTTTCGGGCCGCACCTCCCGGGGTTTTTCGGCGCAGCCCCCAAGGGGGGCCAGCAGCATTAGCGCCAACAGGGGCAACAAGATCCGGGGGGGGCAACTCCTGCTCGACATCTCTTCACCCTTTTGCTTATTCATAGGCTTGAATCCGCACCGGAGTGGCCGCCTGCCTCGGGGCGCTCTCATCGGCCAACAGCATGGCGATCTCCCGATCCATGTCAAAATTCCGACTGGCCGAGGCCAGGACCCGGCCATCGCGATTGCGCAACACCCGCAACTCCACCACCACCCGCCGGGGGGTGACGGCGTAGGTTCCCACCAGCACCGCCTGGGCGTCGAGAATAAAGGGCAATTCATCCATGTCGCGGGAGAGTCCGTACTCTCCCTGCCGCTGGCTGATCAGCAAAGCAGGAGTCTTGCGGACATCGATAACGCCGACCCCGGCCCGCTGCAATTCGCCCAGCATCCTCTCCCCCAACAGCCGCCCGAAGGAGGAGGTGGCGTAAAGGTTACGGAGATTCACCGGCGTACTCACCGCCAGGGTGTATTGACCACGGAACTCCTCCCCCCCGGCCAGCAGCTCCCCCACCAGGGCCACCACGGCTTCATCGCTGAGCCCCTCCCCCGGGCCCCGGGGTAAACCGCCCGCCGGGACCAACGACTGGCCAGCGGCATGCCGCAGCTCCCAATGGGAAAAGATCCGGCTGGTCCGAAAAACATAGTCGCCTGGAATTTCATGGGGATAGTTATAGTGGTAGCGACCGGTGGGGAGGACCTTGCTCCCGGCCTGCTCTTCCGCCGCCTGCCCCGCCGCCCCCGGCAGGAGAAGGAGGAGCAGCAGCGTCAAGATTCCCCCGGCCAGGTGGCCGCAATTCCTTGCCAACATGACAATCTCCCTTTTTACGGGTTAAATGGGTTGAAACGATATTCGCTGTAGACCGGCTCCAGCCCTCGCCAAGCCGGACCGAACTCCTCCAGGGGAAACTCCGGCTCCCCCAGAGTGGCAGGGGCGGCGGGATAAACCACCGGCAGGGGGGTGGCGTCGCTTTCACCGCGACCCAGCAAGGGCAAAGCCAGACGCAGCTCCATCTCCACCAGGGAGGAGCGCACCTCGGCGGCACAACCCACCCCGATCAGCAGCGGCAGCAACAAACCCAGCAGCAGCAGGAGCCGCCCCCGCTTACCGACCTCTTTCAGCCCCGCAACCATCATTAACCTCCGGATCATGGCCCCACCTCCGCTCTTTTGGCCCCCTGCCGTCAAGCCCGGCAAAAAGTTCCGTCACCGCAATTTCCTTGCATATTTCATGCCATTTTCCCCGAGCCAGAAATATCTCTTTACCTCTCTCCCCGATTCAAGTATATATTTGCGGTTTGATCGTAATCACCAAAATCCAAGTCCGGGAGGAAGATATGGCACGGATCACAGTGGAAGATTGTCTGCAAAAGATCGGAAATGAAAACCGCTTCGCCCTGATTCATCTGGCGGTGGAACGGGTCAAGCAGCATCGCCGCGGCGCCCCCCTTCCCGAGCGTTGCCGCAACAAGGAGATCGTCTGCACCCTGCGGGAGATCGCCGATGGGGTGGTAAAATTCAACAACATCCATGAGCTGGGCCGGGAGCTGCGCAATATGCCCCAAGCCACGGCGCAAGTGGACGAAGACGCCACGGTCGCCGCCGAATAGCCCCGCCCCCAACCAGCGGGCAACCCACGGAAACCAGCCACCCCACCATATCCCCGAAGCGAGCGATGGAAACTGACTACTATAAAAACCTGGGGGTATCACCCGACGCCTCGGCCGCCGAAATCAAGAAGGCTTACCGCAAACTGGCCCTGAAGTACCACCCCGACCGCAACCCCGACGACAAGGAGGCGGAGGAGAAGTTCAAGGTCGCCACCGAAGCCTACGAAGTCCTGGGCGATCTGGAAAAACGGAAGATCTATGACCGCTTCGGCGTGGCCGGTCTCCGCGACAGCGGCTATAACGGGCCCGGCAGCGCCGACGACATCTTCTCCGGCTTCAGCGACATTTTCGGGGATCTTTTTGGCTTTGGCGCCCGGAGCGGCGGCGGTCGCCGCCAGCCGGGACCGATCCCCGGCAACGACCTGCGCTACGACCTGGTGATCAGCTTCATGGAGGCGGTACACGGGACGGAGAAGGAGGTGGAGATCAACAAGGGCGAGACCTGCTGGACCTGTGAAGGCAGCGGTCTGCGCCCCGGCCATCAGCCGGAAACCTGCCCGACCTGTAACGGCGTGGGCCAGGTGCTGCACGCCCAGGGCCCCTTCCGGATTCAGACCGCCTGCCCCCACTGCCGGGGCCAGGGCCGGGTGATCACCGAACCCTGCCAGGATTGCCAGGGCCAGGGCCTGGTCCAGCGCGCCAAGAAAGTCTCCCTGAAAATTCCCGCCGGGGTGGACAGCGGCGCCAGAATGCGACTGAAGAGCGAGGGCGAGGGGGGCCGGCGGGGCGGTCCCTCCGGAGATCTCTACGTGATCATCCATGTGCAGCCCCACGAATTTTTCCAGCGGGAAGGCGATGATATCGTCTGCTCCATCCCTCTCTCCTTCACCCAGGCCGCCCTGGGTTGTACCCTGGAGGTGCCGACCATCCACGGCCCGGAAAAGCTGACGGTCCCGGCCGGGACCCAGCCGGGCCAGCACTTCACCCTCAAGGGTAAGGGGGTGCCCAGACTGCGGGGCGGCGGCAAGGGCGACATGGTCTGCGAAGTCCGGGTGGTGGTCCCCAAACATCTTAACAAGCGGCAAAAAGAGCTGCTGCGGGAATTCGCCGCCGGCGAGGATGATGGTCGGGATCAGGAGGAGAAAGGGGAAGGATTTCTGAAAAAGTTCTTCCATTTGTAGGTGCGGCAAGGCTATATAGGGTTCTTGCCGAAAAAATGGAACCGAGCGCCGGAGGGAATGCCGTCATGGGCGACAAAGGGGACCAAGCTCCGCAACTCAGCCATTTCGACCGGGCCGGTCAGGCCTGGATGGTGAATGTTACCGGCAAGCGGGACACGGCCCGCCTGGCCACCGCCGCCGGTTCGGTCACCATGTCTCAAACGGCTTACGAGTTGATCAAGGCCGGGCGGGCGGGCAAGGGCGACGTGCTGGGGCTGGCCCGGGTGGCGGGGATCATGGCGGCCAAGAGGGTCGGCGAGCTGATCCCCCTCTGCCACCCGCTCAACCTGGGCATGGTAACGGTGGATTTCACCCTTGAAGATGAGGAAAACCGGGTGAACATCGAGGCGACGGCGGCCCTGGTGGGCAAAACCGGAGTTGAGATGGAAGCGCTCACCGCCGTTTCGGTGGCGGCGCTGACCATTTACGATATGTGCAAGGCGGTGGACAAGGGAATCACCATCAACAATATCCGTTTGCTGGGCAAAAGCGGTGGTAAAAGCGGCACCTACCGCCGGACGGAAAACAGCCTTTAAGGCTCTATTGCGAAGGAGTTGCAAGATGGAACAGAAGGATCGCGATTATTTTCGTAAAAAACTCGAGGAGTTGAGTCAACAACTGCTCAGCGAAGCGGAAAAAACCATCCACGAGATGACCGACCACTCCGACAACTATCCCGACCCCACCGACCGGGCCACCGCCGAAAGCGATCGCAGCTTCGAGTTGCGCATCCGGGACCGTGAACGCAAGTTGCTGGCCAAGATCAAGGAAGCCATCGAGCGGATCGAACAGGACACTTACGGGATCTGCGAGGCGTGCGGCGACGACATCTCCCTTAAACGCCTGGAAGCCCGGCCGGTCACCACTCTCTGCATCGCTTGCAAAACCAGGCAGGAAACCCAGGAAAAAGCCCACAAGGGGAAATAGCCAGCCATGCCGGAACTGCGGAAAGACCCGATCATCGGCCGTTGGGTTATCATTGCCACCGAACGGGGTAAAAGACCCAGCGACTTCATCATCGACCGCAACCAGGTTAAAGGCGGCTTCTGCCCGCTCTGTCCCGGCAACGAAAACACCACCCCCCCGGAGGTTCTGGCTTACTCCTCCATGCCCGGCCGTCAAGCCAACCAGCCCGGTTGGGACCTGCGGGTGGTTCCCAACAAATACCCCGCCCTGGTGATTGAAGGGGAGCTCAACAAGCAGGGTGAAGGACTTTACGACCGGATGAACGGTCTCGGGGCCCACGAGGTGATCATCGAGACCCCCGACCACCAGGAAACTTTTACCGCCCTGCCGCCGGAGCGGATGCGGCTGATCTTCCATGCCTACCGGGATCGCCTGATCGACCTGGGACAGGATGATCGTTTCCGTTATGTGATGATCTTCAAGAATTTCGGGGCGGCGGCCGGGGCCTCCCTGGAGCATTCCCACTCCCAGTTGGTCGCTCTGCCGATTCTACCGCGGATGGTCACCTCGGAACTGGAGGGCAGTCTCTCCTACTACCGCTACAAAGAACGCTGCGTTTTCTGCGATATCGTCCGCCAGGAGCTGGATCAGGGAGTCCGGGTGGTGGCCAGCAATAATCGTTTCCTGGCCATTGTTCCCTTTGCCCCCCGCGCCCCCTTCGAGATGTGGATTTTACCCCGTCGCCACAGCTCCTCCTACTGTAACTCCGATGACGCCACCTTCCGGGATCTGGCCGCCATCTTCTCCGAATGCATGCGCCGGCTGGACAAGTGTCTGCCCAGTGTGCCCTACAACTTCGTCCTCCACGCCGCCCCCCTGCGCTCCCCAGCCCTGGACCACTACCACTGGCACTTCGAGATCACGCCCAAGTTGACCATGGTCGCGGGTTTTGAGTGGGGTTCCGGCTTCTACATCAACCCCTTGCCCCCGGAGGAGGCGGCCAAATTTCTCCGGGATGTCGAGCTGGACTGAAAACAATCCGCCCCGAGGGAGATCGCAACGATGAAAAAGATACTGCTGGTTGACGACGAAGACTCCATCCAACTGCTCTACCGGGAGGAACTGGAGGAGGAGGGCTACACGGTCCACTCCGCCATGACCGGCGAGGAGGCCCTGGAGAAACTGGAGAAGGTAAACCCCGACCTGATCATCCTCGACATCAACATGCCGGGGATGAACGGAATCGAGGCCCTGCGCCGGATCAAGGAGATCAACCCGGCCGTCCCGGTGATCCTCTGCTCCGCCTACCAGGAGTTCAAGCAGGATCTCGCCTCCTGGGCTTCCGAAGAATATATTGTCAAATCCGCCAACCTCGATGAACTGAAGGCCGCGGTAAGAAAATACCTGCCCTGATGCTCGAGGCGATGCAGGATATCCAGGGCCAGCTTGATCACCGCCGGATCGCGATCCGGAAGGTGGGGGTAAAGAATATCTCCTACCCCATCACCGTCCTGGACCGGGCCAAAAAACTGCAGCGGACCGTGGCCACGGTCAACATGTACGTCAACCTGCCCCATCAGTTCAAGGGCACCCACATGAGTCGCTTCGTCGAGATCCTCAACCGCTTCCACGGTGAGATCAACCTGGAGAGCATGCATCGGATCCTGGTGGAGATGAAGGAGCGACTCGACGCCGAGGAGGCTCACCTGGAGATCGAATTTCCCTATTTTTTAAGGGTCGACTCCGGGCGGGAGGCCGCCGGCGAGGGGGTCGGAGTCGGGGAGTACCGCTGCCGGATGCACGGCTCACTGGGGGAGAAGGACGACCTGACCCTGTCGATCCGCATCCCCATCGCCCCGCCCCGGCCCCAGCCCGGCTGCGAGGGCCTGCCCCGCTCCCTGGGCCACTGGGGGACCGCCGAGATCAGCCTCCGTTTCCGCCGCATGGTCTGGATCGAGGAGATTATCGCCCTGGTGGCCCAGGTTACCCGCCACGACCTCTGCTGGCCCGGCGGCGGGAGAGATGAAGAGACCGGCTGCGTGCTTTCCGTGGAAAACATGGCCAAGGCCCTGGGCGGCAAGCTGCAGAGCCACCCCGATATCCGCTGGTTTTCCGTCCGGGTGGAAAATCTGGCCGCCGGTTTCAGCACTTTTGCCTCCTTAAGCGGCGGCCAATCAATAACCTAGTGAAATCATGAGCGAACAAGAACTGCTGTTTGAAATCGGCACCGAAGAGATCCCCGCCGGCTACATCACTCCGGCCCTCACCGCCCTGCGGCAAGGTTTGGCCCGGGGGTTGAGCGAACGTAACCTGACCTTTGGCGAAATCAGGAGCGCCGCCACCCCCCGCCGACTGACGGTGAGCGTCGCCGACCTGGCCCGGCGGCAGCCGGATCGGGTGGAGGAGGTGCTGGGGCCGCCTAAGAAGGCGGCCTACGATGCCCAGGGCCAACCGACCAAGGCCGCCACCGGCTTTGCCATCGGGAGAGGGCTCACCGTGGAACAGCTCCAGGTCAAGGAGACCCCCAAGGGTGAGTACCTGATGGCGCTAATCGAGCAGCCGGGACGCGATACCACCGCCCTGCTGGCCGAACTGCTGCCGGAGCTGGTCCTCTCCCTGCCCTTCCCCAAATCGATGCACTGGGGAACGGGCCGAATGCTGTTTGCCCGGCCCCTGCGCTGGCTGCTGGCGGTTTACGACCACACCCCCCTGACCTTCACCCTGGAGAATCTCCGGGCCGGCGAGCAGACCTGGGGGCACCGCTTCATGGCCCCCCAACCACTCACCGTCACCTCTTTCAACCAATACCTGGAGGGGTTGCGCCAGGCCTGGGTGCTGGCGGACCCGACCGAGCGCCGCCAAGCGGTCCTGGTCGAGATCGAGCAGGCGGCCGCCGCCCATGGCGGCAAGATCCTGCCCGATCCGGAACTGGTGGAGACAGTGGCCAATCTGGTGGAGTCACCCTTTGCCATCTGCGGCTCCTTTGCCGAGGGTTTTCTGGCCCTGCCCCAGGAGGTGCTGATCACCTCCATGCGCGAACACCAGAAATATTTTGCCGTCACCGACCGGGAGGGCAAGCTGCTTCCCCGTTTCGTGGCGGTGAACAACACCCGGGTCCGGGATGCCAAACTGGCCGCCCAGGGCCATCAGCGGGTACTGCGGGCCCGCCTGGAGGATGCCCTCTTCTTCTTCAACGAAGATCAGCAGCATCCCCTGGCCCAATTGGCCGGACAGCTGCACGGCATCATCTTCCAGGCCAAACTGGGCACCATGGCGGATAAAAGCGCCCGGGTGACTAAACTGGCCACCGAGCTGGCCCAACAGTTCGCCCCCAACCTGACTGAGACGGTGGCCCGAGCCGCCATCCTCTGCAAGGCCGACCTCTTGACCGGCATGGTGGGCGAGTTCCCCAGCCTGCAGGGCACCATCGGCCGGGATTACGCCCGCCGCCAGGGAGAGCCGGCGGCGGTGGCCGAGGCGATCTACAGCCATTACCTGCCCCTGCGGGCGGGGGATCGCCTGCCGGCGGACCTGGCTGGAGCGATTATGGGGATTGCCGACCGGCTCGATACCCTGGCCGGTTGCTTCGGCATCGGGCTCAAGGTCACCGGCGCCGCTGATCCTTTCGGGTTGCGGCGCCAGACCGTGGGACTGATCCACCTGATTCAAGGTCACAAAATCGCCCTGAACCTGACCCAGTGGCTGAGCCGCGCCCTGGCCCTTTACGGCGATCGGCTCAGTGAACAGCCGGCGGCGGCCCTGGCCCGGCTCATGGAGTTCATCCGCGGCCGTTTCGCCAACGATCTCACCGGTCGCGGTCTGCCGGGAGAGGCGGTGGAGGCGGTTCTCAGCGTTGATTTCCACGAACTCAACGACTGCCGGGCCCGGATCGAGGCCCTGGTGACGGTGGGAACCCAGCCGGCCTTCCCGCTGCTGGCCGCCGCTTTTAAGCGGGTCAACAATATCATCAAGGATAACCGTGACCACGCCATCGACCCGGAACTGCTGAAAGAGGAGGCCGAGCGGGAGCTGGCCCACGCCCTGGGCCGCGCCGAAGCCGAGGCCGCCCCCCTGCTGGCGGCCGGGAATTACCACCAGGCCCTGCTGGTAATTTTACAGATGAAGGAGCCGGTGGACCGCTTCTTCGACCAGGTGATGGTGATGGCCGAAGAGCCTTCCCTGCGCCGTAACCGGCTGGCCCTGCTGACCGCCATCGCCCGGCTGTTCCTGCGGGTGGGCGATTTCTCCAAAATGTACGCCCTGCGAGAGCAAACATGAAAATCACCTTCCACGGGGCCGCCGGCACCGTCACCGGCTCCCAGCACCTGATCGAGGTTAACGGTCGCCGCATCATGCTGGATTGCGGCCTGTTCCAGGGCAAACGCAAGGAATCGTACGAACTGAACCGCCGGGGTTTCTGCGACGGCAACACCGTCGACTGCCTGATCCTCTCCCATGCCCATATCGATCATTCCGGCAACATCCCCTGTCTGGTCAAGAGCGGCTTTAACGGCGACATCCTCTGCACCCAGGCCACCCGCGACCTCTGCGCGGTGATGCTGATGGACAGCGCCCACATCCAGGAGCAGGATCTGCTCTTTGTCAACAAGCAGCGGCAACGCAACCAGCAGCAGCTTTTCGAACCCCTCTACAGCAAGGAGGATGTGGTCCGGGCCATGGCCCAGTTTGTCGGGATCAGCCCCAAGCGCAAAAGGGAGATTCTGCCCGGGATCTTTCTGACCTTCATCGAGGCCGGCCATATGCTGGGCAGCGCCAACATCCTCCTCGATATCCATGAAGAGGAGAGCGGTCGGGACCTGCGTCTGGTCTACAGCGGCGACATCGGCCGGCCGGGGATCCCCATCATCCGGGATCCGGCCCCCATCACCGAGGGGACCGACATCCTGATCATGGAAAGCACCTACGGCAACCGAACCCACCCCCCCTACCCGGACTCGGAACGGGAGCTGGAGCGAATCGTCAATGAAACCTACCGGCGGGGGGGGTGCCTGCTGATCCCCGCCTTTGCCGTGGGCCGAACCCAGCAACTGGTTTACGCCCTCCACAAACTTTATTTAAACCGCGATATCCCCAAGCTGCCGATCTATGTGGACAGCCCCCTGGCCACCCGGGTCACCGACATCTTCCGCCTCCACCCCGAGGCCTACGACCAGGAGATCCGCGAATTCATCCTTAAGGGCAACAACGACAACCCCTTTGGCTTCGACACCCTGCGTTATACCCAGTCGGTGGCGGAATCCAAGGAGCTGAACTTTCTCCGGGAGCCGGCGATCATCATCAGCGCCAGCGGGATGATGGAAGCCGGCCGCATTCTCCACCATCTCCGCAACCGGATCAGCGACCCCAAAAATACCATCCTGGTCACCGGCTGGCAGGCCCCCAACACCCTGGGACGGCGGATCGTCGAGGGCCATGAAACGGTCAAGATCTTCGGCGAGGAGTTCCCCCTGCGAGCTAAAGTCGAGGTGCTTACCGGCTTCAGCGGCCATGCCGACCGCGACGGCCTGCTGGCCTGGGCCGGAGCCATGGAGCAAAAGCCCACCCACACCTTCCTGGTCCATGGTGAGGAGGAAGCCTCCACCGCCCTGGCCGCCGCCCTCAAGGAAAAACTACAGTTCAAGCAGATCGAGATCCCGGCACCCCATCAGGAGTTCCAGGTCTAGTGACCCGCTCCCCAACCGGTTTTTATTGACAGATACCCCCAACCTTTCTAGAATCTACGTTAATCTTTACATTCGGGAAAGAGTGTTCTTTTTTTGTTTGGCCCACTGCCACAACAAAAATAGCAGTTACACAAGACCGGCAAGCCCACGCTGCCGGAACCACCAACCCTAAGGAGAGGAGGTTGTAACATGCAGAACCTGAAGAGGAGATTTGCCCAATTGGGGGTGCTGGCCTTGGCCTGCCTGCTGCTGACCGCTTGCGGCGGCATGGGCGGGGCAACCGCGGCCAATGACAGCGCCGCCCGCGCCCCGGGCCCCAAGGCGGTGGAGCAGGATCCCGCCCTCCGGATCACCACCACCGAAGTGATGGAGCTGTTCAGCCAGGTCTATGGCGACAAGCCCCTGACCAAACCCACCCTGGACGCCAACGACCGCTTCCTGCTGGTGGACACCCGGCCCCTGGGCCGCTTCCAGGAAGGCACGGTCCCGGGCTCCATCCACATCCCGGTGCCCCGCTTCCAGGAGGAGATCCCCAAGCTGCCCAAAGACCGGACAATCATCTTTTACTGCGGGGGGCTGACCTGACCCTTCACGGCCCAGGCGGCGGTCGTCGCCCAGGAAAAAGGTTTTACCAACATCCGCGCGTGGTACGAAGGTGAACCCGGCTGGCGGAAGGCCGGCGGTTACCTGATCAGCAGCACCCCCTACATCTATCACCTGATGGGTCAGGTGGACAAAGAAAACTTCATGCTGGTCGATACGCGGCCCACCAACGTTCATCGTAAATCTTTCATCCCCGGCTCCGTGTCACTGCCCTGGGCCCAGTGGGAAATGAAACAGGGCATGCTGCCCCGGGACCTCAGCACCCGGCTGATCTTCTACTGCGGGGGGCATGGCTGAGGCTACAGCCACCAGGCTGCCAGGTTGGCGGCCAAAGAGTACGGCTATAATTGGGTTGCGGTTTACAGCGCCGGCGAGCCAGAGTGGAAAAAAGAGGGCCTGCCCTTGTGGGGCAACGAGCCCAGCGGGGTAGCGGATGTGGCCCCGGTGGAACTGCCGGTGGTACCCCCCGGCAAGCTGCCCCGGAGCATTAACGCAGCTGATTTTCGCAAGCTGGTCACCGAGACCCCCAACGAGGTGGTGGTTCTCGATGTCCGCAGCGCCGGGGAGTACGCGGCCGGCCATCTGCCCGGGGCGATCAACCTGCCCGACGACCAGTTCCATGCCAACTATGACGAGCTGGTCAAGAAGGTGCCCACCAACAAGCGGGTGTTGATCCACTGCGTGACCGGAATCCGGGCCGAGGGGGTCTACCACGCCCTGGCCACCCGGGGTAAGTACGAGAATACCCATGGCGTCCAGTTCCTCAACGCCACCATGTCCATCTCGGCCGACGGTTCCTTCACCGTCCAGTAAGCCTCGACATTAACAGCCACACCAAACAAAAGGCCCGGTGATCGCCAGCGATCACCGGGCCTTTCCGGTTTTAGGCCACTTGAGCCCTACTCAGGGGGCACAGGCCACCACGCCGAGGGCCAGCAGGGCGGCGACCACCTCCGCCAGGGGCAGGCCGATCACATTGCTGTGGGAACCCCGGATCTCCCGGACCAGCACCCCGCCCAACCCCTGAATTCCGTAAGCTCCGGCCTTGTCCAAAGGTTCACCGGTGGCCACATAGGCCGCAATAAGCTCAGGCGAAGCGGAGGCGAACCGAACCTCGGTGGCCACCACCTCCCCATGGATCTCATTCTCCCGCACCAGACAAAAAGCGCTGAACACCCTGTGCCAGCGGTCGCTGAGCCGGAGCAGCATGGCCCCGGCGGCGGCGGCATCCGCCGGTTTGCCCAGAATTTCATCGGCCACCGCCACCACCGTATCGGCGGCCAGCACCCAGGAGCCGGGACCGTGTCCGGCCACCGCCCGGGCCTTCTCCTCGGCCAAACGGGCGGCAAAAGCGGCCGGCTTCTCCCCGGGCCGGGGCTCCTCGACAATCGCCGCCGGCCGGACCGTAAAGGCGATCCCCAGCCCGCTCAGCATCTCCCGCCGCCGGGGGGAAGCCGAGGCCAGGATCAGCGGCTGCCGATTAAGGAACATCTACCGGGCCCAGGCCAGCAAACCGCCGGCCAGCAGGATCTCCCGGTGGCGGGGCGAGATATCCAGGCGAGCCTCGATCCGCTCCCCACCCACCTCCAGGGTCAGGGTTTCGGCCCCGGCGGCGATCTTTTCCCGAATGGCGGGAATCCGCAGCTCCTGACCGGGCTGGATTTTGTCATAATCGGCGGGATCGACGAAGGTCAGGGGGATAATGCCGAAATTGATCAGATTGGCCTTGTGGATCCGGGCGAAGCTTTTAACCAGCTTGACCTCGACCCCCAGATAACGGGGCGCCAGGGCCGCGTGCTCCCGCGAGGAGCCCTGGCCATAGTTGTCGCCGCCCACCACCAGGCCCGGGGCCAGCTCCTTGGCCCGCTTGACGAACTCGGGGTCCACCGCCTCGTAGACAAATTCGCTGATCGCCGGCACGTTGCTGCGCAGGGGCAGCACCTTGGCCCCGGCGGGCATGATGTGATCGGTGGTGATGTTGTCCCCCACCTTAAGCAGCACCCGTCCCTGCCAATGCTCCGGCAGCGGCGTAAAGTCGGGGAAGGGGGCGATATTGGGTCCCCGGATGATCTCGACCCCGGTTCCCTCCCGGGGCGGTTCGATCCGGGCATCACCGGGGAGATAGCGCGCCGGCAGCTTGAACCGGGGGTAGTCGCCCAGCTCACGGGGGTCGGTGATCTTGCCGGTGATCGCCGCCGCCACCGCCACCTCCGGGCTGCAGAGATAGACCTGATCGTTCTTGGTCCCGCTGCGGCCGGGGAAGTTGCGGGGGAAGGTGCGCAGGGAGATGGCCCCGGTGGGCGGTGCCTGGCCCATGCCGATACAGCCCAGACAGCCGGCCTGGTGGACCCGGGCCCCGGCCCGGACCAGGGTCAGCATATCCCCTTGGGCGGTGAGGTTCTCCAACACCTGGCGGCTGCCGGGGTTGATCTCGAAGCTGAGTTCCCGGCTGACCTCCCGGGTCTCCAGGGTCTTGGCCACCACCATCAGGTCGCGCAAGGAGGAGTTGGAGCAGGAGCCCACCAGGACCTGGGCCACCGGCTTCCCGGCCACCTCCCGCACCGGGACCACGTTGTCCGGCGAGGAGGGACAGGCGATCAGGGGCTCCAGGGCCGACATATCGATCTCCATCACCTCATCATAAACGGCATCGGCATCGGCGGAAAGCTCCACCCAGCCCGCCTCCCGCCCCTGGCTCTCGAGGAAGGCCCGGGTGGTGGCGTCGGAGGGGAAAACCGAGGTGGTGGCCCCCAGTTCGGCCCCGAAGTTGGTGATGGAAGCCCGGTCGGTGACCGACAACTCCGCCACCCCCGGCCCGAAATACTCCATTACATAGCCGACCCCGCCCTTGACCGAAAGCCGCCGCAACACCTCCAGCAGCACGTCGCGGGCCGAAACCCAGGGGGGAAGCTTGCCGGTCAGCTTAACCCCGTAAACCTTGGGCATCACCAGATAGAAAGGTTTCCCGGCCATGGCCATGGCCACATCCAGACCACCGGCGCCGATGGCCAGCATCCCCAGGCCGCCGCCGGTGGGGGTGTGACTGTCGGAGCCCAGCAGGGTCTTGCCCGGCAGGCCGAAGCGCTCCAGATGGACCTGATGGGAGATGCCGTTGCCCGGCGGCGAAAAATAGAGCCCGAACTTGCGGGCCACCGATTGGAGAAAGCGATGATCGTCGGCGTTGCGAAAATCGGACTGGACCAGGTTGTGATCCACGTAGCAGACCGACAATTCGGTCTGTACCCGGGGGATGCCGATCGCCTCGAACTCGAGATATGCCATGGTGCCGGTGGCGTCCTGGGTCAGGGTCTGGTCGATGCGGATCCCGATCTCCTCCCCCCTTTTCAATTCACCCTCCACCAGGTGGGCCGCCAGAATTTTTTCAGTTACCGTTTGTCCCATCTTGCGCTCCTTATTTTTCCTTGAACCTTATCAGCAAAACCCTGCTCCCGATCAGGGGCGGAGTTTTACCATAGATCGCCGGGGTTGTACATTCCCCACCGCTGCTGTCGGAAAATTGACCCCCCTGTTTTTGTCCCGCCCTCCCTGCCCCCCACCCCTTTTGGGGGGCAAAGACCAGGAAATCATTGAATAACTGGCGAAACAGCGGTAGAGTAATAACCGCCCTCAACAACGGCACAACCTTTGCATTAGCCCGGCCCCAGAAACAGGCCCGACGCGTTTGGGCCCCCACGGCAACCCCATCGGCAAACCGGAGAAACGGACCATGGCTGAAGAGAAAGAAGCGCCGCAGGAAGGGGAAGAGGCGCCCAAGAAAAAGTCCAAGATCGTCTTTTTCGCCATCCTGGGAGCGGCCCTGCTGTTGCTGGGCGGGGGCGGCTTTTTCGCCTACCTCACCTTTCTGGCCCCGCCCCCCGTGGAGCAGGAGAGTCGCCAGGAGATCGGCGAGATCTTATCCCTGGAGCCCTTTGTGGTCAACCTGGCCGACCCCACCGGCAAGCGCTACCTCAAGATCCAGATCCAGATCGAGCTGGAGAATCCCCAGGCGGTGGAAAACGCCGAGCGGGCCGTACCCCGGCTCCGGGACAACGTGATCATGATGATGACCGCCCTCTCCTTCGAGGAGGTGATGACCCCGGAAGGCAAGATCCGGATCCGCGACGAGCTGCTGGAGCGTTTCAACGTGGTGCTGCGCCCCGACCGGGTGCGCAACATCTACTTCACTGAATTCGTGGTGCAATAGTTCGCTATGGAACAGATATTAAGCCAGGACGAGGTCGACGCCCTACTCAAGGGGATTGCCGGCGGCGATATCGAAGAGCCCGAAGAGGCGGTGGACGCCGAGGCCCTCGGCTACAGCGCCTACGACTTCACCCGCCAGCAGCGCATTGTCCAGGTCCGGATGCCGGCCATGGACGCCATCAGCGACGCCTTCATGCGGGCGGTGCGCAACTCCCTTTCCGCCGCCCTGCGCCGGATCCTCGACCTCACCTCCGCCCCCATGGAGCTGGAACGCTTCGGCACCTTCGTCCGCACCCTGCCGGTGCCCAGCAGCCTCCAGATCTTCAAGATGGCCCCCTTTCGCGGCCACGCCCTGATCGTGCTGGAGCCCAAGCTGGTCTTCACCCTGGTGGAGAGCTTTCTGGGGGGGAGCGGGGCCCGCAACATCCGGATCGAGGGGCGCGACTTCACCGCCATCGAACAGCGCCTGATCCGCCGGGTGGTCAACCTGCTGCTCACCGACATGGAGAAGGCCTGGTACTCGCTCCAGCCCCTGAAGGTGCAGCATGTCCGCAGCGAGATCAACCCCCAGTTCGCCAAGATCTGCCAGCCGGAAGATGTGGTGCTGATCAACCGTTACGATGTCGATATGGACCGGGCCGCCGGCAGCATCACCACCTGTATCCCCCTGGCCAACCTGGAGTCGGTCAAAAGCAAGCTGATGACCACCTTCCAGCGGGATCAGAGCGAGGAGGATATCTCCATCCAGCGGACCATCATCGAAAAT
>NZ_JBIPKH010000026.1:0-23389 GCF_044068625.1 Desulfurivibrio modestus | reverse complement strand
CTCCTGGCTATTGATTCATGCTAACACAGCCCGAGAGGAGATGACGAAAAATTCGCCTCAGCCTTTGTCAGTGGAGGCCCTGGCTTTTGATTCAACCGACCTTGCAGGAGATAGGCGAAAAACGCCCATGGTTCAATAGGCGAAACTCAACCCCAGCATGGCGGAAAAAGGAGCCCCCGGATAAAAGGTGGCCATCCCCTCCCGGGTATCATCCGAGGCGTTGATCACGGAGAGATATTTCTTGTCGAAAAGATTGTTCAACTCCTATGATCGTGACGGCCTGATGAATTACCGTTCCGGCACGGTCACCGTGGGTATTCCCTTCATTCGCGACGAGCGGGGCAACTTTGTCAACCCCAACGAAAAACTCTACCAACAGACCGCCGGCATGTACCTGCGGGGAGACTGACACCTGGTGGATCGCATCGACTCCCCCCAGGGCCGGGAGCACCGGCGGCAGGTGGCGGGGATCCCCTGCGCCGACTGCCATTTCATGTTGGATGAGACCCTGCAATTCGACCACCGGGGGCGGGCTGAAGCCACGGCCGGCGACACTGCTCGCTTCTACGAAAGAGTACCGGTGGAAAGCCAGTGCCTGGTCTGCCACACCCACTGGCGAGTTGGTGAACTGGCCGGGGTGCTGGGATTGAGCATGGACAAAAGCTCCTTTCTGGCCCAGGCCCATGAAAACACCCGCCGGTTCATCTACTTTCTGCTGGTCAACGGAGCCGTGGTGCTGGCGGTGACCTTCCTGGTGGCCACCATGTACCGCCATATCCTGCTTACCCGGCGGCAGTTGGCGGCCAAAAGCGGCCGCCTGGCCGGGCTGCTGGACAACTCCGGCCAGGGCTTTCTCTCTTTCGGTCCCGACCTGCGGGTGGAGGCGGAATCCAGTCGGGAATGCCGCACCATGCTTGGTCAGGAGCCGGCCGGCCGCAACATCGCCGAGCTTTTTCATCCCGACAACCCGGCTGAGGCAAAGCGTCTGGCCGCCAACTGGAAATCGCCTACCGGTTGATCAACCCCAAGCTGATAATGCTGATCATCACCGACATCACCGAAAAGTTGCAGCTGGAAGCGCAAGTGGCCGAAGAGCAGACCCGCTTGCGGCTGATCGTCACCGCCGCCACCGAATCGGCGGAACTCTTTGAAGTACTGGATGACTACCGCAAATTCGGTCGGCAGGACCTGCCCCGACTGCTGGCCGCCGTCGACCACCCCGAGCCGGCGCTGGCCGAAATTTATCGCCAGGTGCATACCTTCAAGGGGCTGTTCGGGCAAATGGAGTTCATTTACTTACCCGATGCCCTGCATGAGTTTGAATCCGAACTGCGGCAGTACAAAGAGTCGGCGACCGCCCGGCCCAACCCGGATGAACTGGTCGGCCGGCTCCAACAGGCCGACGCCGCCCTGGAGAGGGATCTGGCTATCCTGCGCGACACCCTGGGCGAGTCCTTCTTTGCCCGCCGGGGCCGGCTGGAACTGGCCCCGGAAGATGTGGCAATGCTGGAGCAGTTGGCCGACCGCCTGCTGCACGGCAAGGGGCAGTCCCTGGACAGCGTGGATACCCGGGCCTTGCTGCAACGGCTCAAACGGTTGCGCTACGTTCCCTTCGGCCACCTGCTGTCCGGTTACGCCAAGGCGGCCGTCCGTCTGGCCCAGCGCCGGGAGAAGGAGTTGGCCCCCGTCGGGATCGAAGATAACGGCCTGCGGGTGCCGCCGGAAGTCTACGCCCCCTTTGCCAAGTCCCTGGTGCATCTGTTCCGCAACGCGGTGGACCACGGCATCGAAACGCCGGAAGAACGCTGGGAGTTGGACAAGGAGGAAGAGGGGCACATCAACTGCCGGGCCTGGGCGGAAGGCGATGGCATCGTGCTGGAAATCGCCGATGACGGCCGAGGTCTGGACGTCGAAGCCATCCGCCGCAAAGCCGTGGAGAAAGGACTGCTTGCCGCCGAGGCCCCCGGCCTGGAACCAGAAGAGCTTTACCGATTGATCTTTACCGATGAATTTTCCACCAAACAGACGGCCGATGCCATGTCCGGCCGCGGCGTGGGCCTGGCGGCGGTGCGGATGGAAACCCAACGGCTGGGCGGCGAGATCGAGGTGGAATCCACCCCCGGAGCGGGTACCATCTTCCGCTTCCGGCTGCCTTACCTGGAAAAACCACTACCAAACACCATCACGGAGGAGATAGATGAGCGACCATGAGCTGAACAGCGGCCGGATGCGCCGGCTGATGCAGGCCATCGGCAAACGAACCATCGGCTACCTGAAGGAGGATCTGGAGATTCCGATCAACAAGGCCTACCAGATCGGCGAGGACGTGGCGCGCATGCAACTGCGGGAGCTGACCTCGATTCTGGCCCTGGACGCCGCGGAAATTCGCCTGCTACTGGCCTTCAGCTTCGATCATGCCTTGGCCGACCGGGTCCTGACGGCCAGCGCCGACGGGCTGGAAATAAGCGCCGACGAACGGGATGAGATGCGCGAGGAAGCGGTGGGGGAGATGATCAACATCGTGGCGGGCAACGCCATCGCCGGCCATGGAGTCGGCAACCAAATCATTGCCATCACCCCGCCGGTGGTGATCAAAGAGGCGAAAAGCATTAGCCGCCACAAGGGCGCGACTTTTCGCACCATTGAGGTCGCCACCGCTTCCGGCATGATGAGCATCCATTTTGTCGGCCCCAAGGATTTTTTTACCATGAACCTGGACTACGCTGAGGGGATCAATGAATAAGCTCGAGATTATGATTGTCGATGACTCGGCCCTGATCATAAAAAAACTGGGCGCCATGCTGGAACAAATGGGCCACGAGGTGGTAAAAACCTGCAAAAGCGGCATGGAGGCGGTAGATACCTTCCGGTACCTGAAGGAAAAAGGCCTGCCCCTGCCCGACCTGGTGACCATGGACATCACCATGCCGGAAATGGACGGCATTGCCGCCACCCGCCGAATACTGGGCCTGGCGCCCGACACCCTGATTATCATGGTTACTTCACACGGGCAGGAACAGATGGTCATCGAGGCCATCGAAGCCGGCGCCAAGGGTTATGTGCTCAAGCCCTTCAAGATCGAAAAACTCAAGGCAAGCATCGACCAGGTGATGTCCCGCTATAAGAAAAACTGAGCATGACCCCCTATATTATAGGGCGCAGGTTGACTTTGCCCCGCGCCGTTATCAACCAACCGGAGATCATCCCGACCGACGAGGTTAGGTGGTAATTCCCCCGAAAATTGGGGGGATTACCTTTTTCACAGTTACTCCCGCTTGAGAAGCTTAGCGTTCAGCGCCAGTTGCCCTGGGGCTCGGGCGCGGCCTTGATCCGGGCCAGTTGTTCGCCGAGATCGCGCAGTTCCCGTTGCCAGTAGTCGCGGGTGCCGAAATCCGGGACCACCCGGCTCAACCCCTCCTCGGCCACCTGGTAGGCGCACCAGGCCATGTAATGGATGTAGCGCATGGCCCGCAACGGCTCGATCAGGCGGAGAGTGCGGCGGTCGAAGTCCCGGAAGGTTTCGTAGCCCTCCAGGAAAAGCTCGATCTCGGCCCCGCTCTCTTCCCGGTAGCCCGGCAGCAGCATCCAGAAATCCTGCACCGGCGGGCCCAGGGCCATATCGTCAAAATCGATGAGATAGAAGGACTCGCCGGGCCGGTAGATGAGGTTGGAAAAGTGGCAGTCGCCGTGGATGCTGATCATCTCGACCCCGGCGAAAAGGGGGCTGATGGCGGCGATCAGCTCGGTGGTCAGGTCGGCAAACTGGGGGGCCAGCTCAGGCGGGATGAACTTGCCGGCCAAAAGATAATCCGCCTGCTGGCGGGTGGAGCGGTCGGGGGCCATGACGATCCGCCCTTCGGGAATCCGGGCGGCCCCCACCGCGTGGACGCGGCCGAGCAGGCGGCCGATCTCCAGCCACTGCTCCTCGTTGTACTCGTCCCAACTGCGACCGCCGCATTTGGGAAAGACCGCGAAACAGGTGCCCTGGTGCTCGCCCAGACTGCTCCCTTCCGCCTGCAGCATGGGGGCGATGACCGGAATTTCCCGGCCGGCCAACTCCAGCAAAAAGTCGTGCTCGTTCGCAAGTGCGTCGCGGCTCCAGCGGCCGGGCCGATAAAACTTGACCACCAGCCCGGACCCGTCCTCGGCCTCCAGTTCATAAACCCGGTTAATGTAGCTGGCCAGGGGCCGGCAGAGATTGGTGCAGCGAATACCCAGGGCCTTTTCCACCAGATCAAGCACCAGATCCGGGGTAAGGCGGTGAAAGGCGGAACGCGCCCGCGCATCGACCATACTGTTCATCGCCCCTCAATACCGCACGGCAAGCGCAACGTCAATGCAAACCGGAGCTTTGCCGCTATTCCAGTTTCTGCCGGCTGCCAAGAAAGCCGTTGACAACATCCGCCTATACGGATAAGCAGGACAGAGCATGAAAAAGCTTGCCGAAACCCTGAAGGCTTTATCCGAAGAAGTACGCCTGCGGCTGCTGCTGCTGCTGCAGCGGGAAGGAGAGCTTTGCGTCTGCGATCTGATGGGTGCCCTTGCTCTTCCCCAGTCGACCGTCTCCCGCCATCTGGCCTACCTGAAAAACAGCGGCTGGGTGGAATCCCGGCGGCGGGGGGTGTGGATCCATTACCGGCTGGCCCCAAACCTGAACCCCTTGATGGGGGAAATCGTGACCACCCTGGCCCGGGAGACGGCCTCCACCACCGAGATCCAGCAGGATGCCGCCAACCTGGAACTTTATCGCCAAAGTAAAAAAGGGGCCGAGGCTTGCCAATGAAAACCACCATTTTATTTCTCTGTACCGGCAACTCCTGTCGCAGCCAGATGGCCGAGGGCTGGGGGCGCCGCCTGCTGGCCGACCGGTTTGAGGTCTTTTCCGCCGGTCTGGAAAAGCATGGCCTGAACCCCCTGGCCGTCAAGGCGATGGCCGAGGCGGGGGTGGATATCAGCAAGCAGCGCTCCAAAACCCTGGAAGAATTACCCCAAGACAGTTTCGACTATGTGATCACCCTCTGTGGCCATGCCAACGAAACCTGCCCCTATTTCCCCGGCAAGGTGATCCACCAGGGCTTTGACGATCCCCCCAGGCTGGCCGCCGCTGCCGCCGGGGAAGCCGAGGCCCTGCCCCACTATCGCCGGGTCCGGGATGAAATCCGCGATTTCATAAAAAATCTGCCCACTGAACTTATAAAACTGTAAAAATTTCCGGGGCGCGACCCATGACCAACTGTCCCACCAAACTTAAACCCAGCATGGGCGGCAAACTCTCCCTGCTGGACCGCTACCTCACCGTCTGGATCTTCGCCGCCATGGCCCTGGGAGTGGCCATCGGCTCCCTCTTCCCCCAGGGAGTGGCCGGCTTCAACAAGGCCCTCACCGTGGGCGAGCACACCAACCTGCTGATCGCCGTCGGCCTGATCCTGATGATGTACCCCCCCCTGGCCAAGGTTAAATACGGCATGATGCCCAAGGTGTTCGCCAACCTGCGGGTCATCGGGCTGTCACTGTTCCTCAACTGGCTGGCCGGCCCCACCCTGATGTTTCTGCTGGCGGTGGGATTTTTCGGCTTCATCGCCCCGGCCCTCTTCGGCCCCGACCCCCGCTGGGGTTCCTACATGGTGGGATTGATCCTGGTGGGTATTGCCCGCTGTATCGCCATGGTGCTGGTCTGGAACCAACTGGCCCGGGGCAGCAGCGAGTACGCCGCCGGGCTGGTGGCCATCAACAGTGTCTTCCAGATCATCACCTTCAGTTTTTACGCCTGGATCTTCGTCAGCGTGCTGCCACCGCTCTTCGGCCTGGAGGGGGTGGTGGTGGATGTAAGCATCGGCGATATCTTCGTCAGCGTCATGATCTACCTCGGCATCCCCTTTACCGCCGGGGTCTTAAGCCGGGTATTGCTGGCCCCTGCCAAGGGGGAGGAGTGGTACGAGAAGGTCTTCATTCCCCGGATCTCCCCCATTACCTTAACCGCCCTGCTCTTCACCATCGTGGTGATGTTCAGCACCCAGGGGGAACAGATTCTGCTGCGGCCCTTGGATGTCCTCTGGATCGCCATCCCCCTCGCGACCTATTTCGCCCTGATGTTTCTGGTCAGCTTCTACATGGCCCGCAAGCTGGGGGCCGACTACGCCCGCAGCGCCTCGCTCTCCTTTACCGCCTCGGGCAACAACTTCGAGTTGGCCATCGCGGTGGCCATCGGCGTCTTCGGGATCAGTTCACCCATCGCCTTTGCCACCGTCATCGGCCCCCTGGTGGAGGTGCCGGTGCTCATCGGCCTGGTCCATGTCAGCCTCTACTTCCTGCGCCGTTTCTACGGCGGCAAGGTGACGGAACATTAACGATCAATAACAGAGTTCATGACCCGTGCCTGGACCTCCAAAGCCAGGGTGAGCATGCCGCCTATCTGCTCCATGGTCGGGGGGCTGATGGAATAGCCCTCCAGGTCGCAGATCTCCTGAAATCCATCCAGCCCCTTGAGTTCTTCGCCAAGCTCCGCCAGTTCGCCGGGCAGAAACTCGTCAATGGCCGCCACCAGGTCGTGCATGGTGTGGTTATACGGCAGCTTGCCGCTTTTCATGAGCAAGGCCATGATCAGTTTTTCAATGGCCATGGCCACCAGGTTATAGAGAATCGCGGTGGTGAAGGCCTCTTTCCGCTGAGCATAGGCATTGTTGGCCGTGGCCAGAAACTGTTTGCCCTCCCGCAGAAAATCCTCCCACCCTTTGATGGGTTCGCTTCCGGGAGCGGGAAACCCGGCCAGGCTGGCAATCACCCCCTTGCGTGGTTTCGACATAATACTCCCTCCTTGCTTGGATAGGATAGAGGTCATCCGCTCTCCATCCTATCCGGTGATCAGGTAATTGGCCGGGGGCTCGCCATCCTCAAGCCCGTCCAGAATCGCATCGATCGCCTCTTCGCTGTCCACCCCCTTGAACCACCAGTTCTCCGGTTGGATCACCATGATCGGCCCGGATTCGCATTGCTTGAGGCAGGTGGTGGCACTGATCAGGCAGTCAAGCCCCCGGTCGAGCACCTCCTCTTCGATGTATTGCAGAAATCCTTCGGTCTGTTTGTGGCAAATGCCCTTCTTGTCGCCGGCAACCCGGAAACTCTGGCAAACGATGATCTGACGCGCTGGTATGGCCATTTTCTTTCTCCCCTGCGTTATGTTTTAGCCGAAAGGATAAAGCAATCCCGTTTTATACCCACCAGATCTGCCGTTTGGCAGGGTTGCCGATCAGGTCGAAGGAATCGCCGGCTTCCCGCAGGACTTCGTTGAATTCGTCGATGGTGAAATCGTAGCCCTCGCCGTTGGCGGCGGCCACGAAATCTTCCATGTTTTTGATGGCATCGTAGCGGGTCCGCATTTTGAGGTCGCCGCCGCCGGCAATGAGAAAATCTTCCGCGCTTTTCTTGGCCATGATCGTGCTCCTGGCATTATCAGGGACAGATTGGCAATCTGTCCCTGTTTATTGTCGCCTGTTAATTCTTGCCTTACCTCTTAGAGGACCAATTCAAACTGGCTTTCCGAATCGTCGCGGTCCTTGCGGTCCATCAGCACCCCGAGGATTTTTTCCAGCAGGCGCAAGCCGCCCTTGTAACCCACGGTGGGGAAGTACTGGTGGCCCTGGCGATCCAGGATGGGGAAGCCCCAGCGGACAAAGGGCAGATCCTCGTCGCGGGCGATATACTTGCCGTAGGTGTTGCCGATGAGCAGATCCACCGGCTCCTGCTTGATCCACTGGTGGAGCAGGAACATATCACCCTTGGCCTTGACGTTGACCGGGCGGCCCAGCTCCCTGGTGATCTCCTTGATCCGTTTTTCAAACTTCTTGCCCGGGGTGCCGGTGACGATGTGGATCGGCTCCATGTCCAGAGAGACCAGGAAGTCGGTCATGGCGATGAGCTGGTCCGGGTCGCCGAAGATGGCCACCTTTTTCTGGTAGAGGTACTGGTGCATGTCGGTGATCATATCCACCAGCTGGCCCCGCTCCAGGGCGACCTCGTCGGGTACCGTGACCCCGGCCACGGTGCGCAGGGCGTCGATAAAGCGGTCGGTGGCCTTGAGGCCGAAGGGCATATCGAGAACCTGGCAGGGTACCTTGTGCTCCTTGTCCAGGTAGCGGGCGGCATCGCCGGAGCACCATTCGCCCAGGGCCAGGGTGGCATTGGCATCGCCGGTGGCCTTCAATTCGGCCACCGTGGTGCCGCCCTCCGGGAACATCTTGTACTCGCCGGAGAGCGGGCCGTTGAGCACCCCGGAGGTGTCCGGGAAAAGGATGCTTTTGACCCCAACCAGGCCGGCCAGGCGCTTGATCTCCTCCATGTCCGCCGGCTCCACCCAGCCGGGAATGATGTTGACCCTGCCGTTCTTCTTGCCGGTGGACTCGGCCATTCCAGCCATGGAGGTCACCATGCTGCTGAAGCCGGTAACATGGGAGCCGGCATAGCTGGGGGTGGAGGCGCTGATTACATACTTGCCCTCGGGGATCTTGCCCTCCATCAGGGCCTTCTTCTTGATCTGGGGCAGATCATCACCGATGGTCTCGGAGAGACAGGTGGTGTGGACGGCGATCACCTCCGGTTTGTAAACGGTGAAGATGTTGTTGATGGCCTGGAGCATATTGGCCGAGCCGCCGAATACCGAAGCCCCTTCGGTAAAGGAACTGGTGGAGGCGGACACCGGCTCCTTGTAATGCCGGGTCAGGGTGCTGCGATGATAGGCGCAGCACCCCTGGGAGCCGTGGCTGTGGGGCAGACAGCCGTGAATCCCCAGGGCGGCGTACATCGCCCCGATGGGCTGGCAGGTCTTGGCCGGATTGATGCTCAGGGCCTTGCGCTCCGTTATCTCTGCTGGTGTATGTCGTAGTAGCATGGTTTTGTCCTCAATAATTATATGAAGCGGAGAGTTGCGGGTTTCGCTGCCAGGGGGCCTTCAAATAACCCCAGACCTTGGAACTTACCAGCCGGTCGATCTCGTGGTAGAAGTTGACGGCTCCCTTGAAGCCGGCGTAAGGACCGCCGGAATCGTAGCTGTGGAGCTGCTTCATGGGAATCCCCAGCTTCTGGATGGAGAATTTCTCCTTGATCCCGGCGCAGAAGATATCCGGCTTCAGCAGCTCCACCAGTTTTTCGGCCTCGTACTGGTTGAGGTCGTCGATGATCAGGGTGCCCTTATCCATATCCGGCATCAGCCCCTCGTAATGCTTGAAGCTGTAGCCCGCCTTTTCCAGGGCCTCGATCTCCTCGGCGCTCTTGCGGGGCTGGTAGCGGGTGGGATCGGCCTCCACCTCGATCTCTTCGATGTTGCGGCTGTCGGCATCCACCTTGATATCGGGGATCACCCGCCGGCCCTCGTAATCGTCCCGATGGCCGAACTCATAACCGGCCGAGATGGTCTTCATCCCCATCTCGTTGAACAGCTCCTTGTAATGGTGGGCCCGGGAGCCGCCGACAAACATCATGGCGGTCTTGCCCTCGGTGCGGGCGCGAACCTCGGCGGCGGCAGCCTCCACCGCCGGCATCTCCTCAGCGATCACCTCCTCCACCCGGGCGATCAGCTCCTTATCGCCGAAGTACTCGGCGATCTTGCGCAACGACTTGGCGGTGGCCCCGGCCCCGATGAAGTTGACCTTGATCCAGGGAATCCCGAACTTGGTCTCCAGCATGTCGGCCACGTAGTTGATGGAACGGTGGCACATCACCGCGTTGAGATCGGCGGTGTGGGCCGAGGCGAACTGATCGTAAGTCGAGTTGCCGGAGAAGGTGGAGATACAGGTGATCCCGCACTTCTCGAAAATCCGGTCGATCTCGAAACCATCGCCGCCGATATTGTATTCCCCCAGCAAATTGATCTTGAACTTGCCGGGCTTGACCTCGTCGTTTTCCCCCACGATATGACGGAAAACCTGGTTGTTGGCGATATGGTGGCCGGCGGACTGGCTGACCCCCTTGTAGCCCTCGCAGGAGAAGGCATAGACGTTGCAGTCGCCCAGCTTCTTCTTCATGTTGGCGGCCACGGTGTGAATATCATCACCGATCAGCCCCACCGGGCAGGTGGCGAAGATGGCGATGGACTTGGGATGAAACAGATCGTAGGCCTCCTGAATGGCCGCCGCCAGTTTCTTCTCGCCGCCGAAGATGATGTCCTGCTCCTGCATGTCGGTGGAGAAGCAGTAGGTCATGTAGTTTTCGCCGTCCGGACCGGCGTCGGTCTGGTTGCGCCGGGTCAGCCAGGCGTAAAAGCTGCACCCGATGGGGCCATGGACCAGGTTGACGATATCCCGGGTCGGCCCCATGATCACCCCCTTGCAGCCGGCGTAGGTACAGCCGCGCATGGTGATGATGCCGGGGATGGTCCGGACGTTGGCGGTGATTTCCGGAGTTTCGTTCTCCAGGGCCTCGTTGATCATTATCTGCTTGGCGCGCTTACGGGCGACCTTGGGCGGATATTGCTTCAACAACTCCGCTTTAACCTCGGCCGGTTCCCAGGAAGCCGCCTTACTGCTGGTTGCTGTTGCCATTTCGATAGACTCCCGCTATTCCTAATAATTAAAAGATAACTTGCTCACCCCCCTGACGGTCCGGCAGTGCCCCGAATTGCGGCAAGCAGGACGGCGCCGCGTACACCAGGTACGCAAGCCGGCCTGATCGCCGCAAGGCGGGGTGCTGCCGGGCCGTCAGGCGATGGCCTTAAGGCCGGTTTCGCCGGTCCGCACCCGGACGGCGTCGCCGACGGGCAGGACGAAAATCTTGCCGTCACCGGGCTTGCCGGTCTTGTTGACGTTGATGATGGTTTCCACCGTACATTTCACCATGCCGTCGTCCACCACGGCGGTAAGCACCCGTTTGGGATAGAGCTTGCCCTTCTCGCCCAGGATGGCGGCGGCCTCCTCGTAACCCTGCTCCACACCTTCAAGGATCATGGGGTTGATAAACCCCCTGCCCCGACCCTGGGCCTCGTGGGCGAAGAAGGCGTCCACCCCGCAATCGGTGAGGGCCTGTTTGGTCTGGTTCATCATGTTGATCCGGACAATGGCGATGACCTCTTTCATGCCGCCACCTCCTCCGCCACCGGTTCCTTGACGCCCGAGCTGACGGTATAGGCCTCTTCCACCGGGGTGACGAAGATCTTGCCGTCGCCGAAGGCCCCCTTGCCCTTGCTGCGGGCGGTATCCATGATGGCCTGGATCACGAAATCCTTGTCCGCGTCCTTGACCACACTCATCAGCATCACCTTGGGCAGCTCGTCATAGGTGACATCACCGATCTTTATTCCGCGCTGCTTACCCCGCCCGGCCACGGCATACTTGGTCACGGCGGGAAAACCGGCGTCCATCAGGGCCGCCAGCACCGCATCCGATTTTTCCGGCCGCACAATCGCACGAATCATGTACATCATCGTCATCTCTCCCAAAAGTTCCCGGCCCGGCGCCAATGCCCGACCGATTTATTTCATTAATTTGCCGCTTTCCTTAGGCCTCCATCAGACCGTAGTCCATGAGCAGTTTTTCCAGCTCCTCGATCTCCAGCGGGGTGGGAATGACCAGATCCTTGTTGTTATCAATGGCTTTGGCCAGGCCCCGGTAGGCGTCGGCCTGCTTGACCTCCGGCTTCCATTCGATCACGGTTTTGCGGTTGATCTCCGCCCTTTGCACATCGTTGTCCCGGGGGACGAAGTAGATCATCTTGGTGCCCAGCTTCTTGGCAAGCTCCTCGATCATCTCGGCCTCGTTGTCCACCGCCCGGGAGTTGCAGATCAAGCCGCCCAGGCGCACGCTGCCGGACTGGGCGAACTTGGTGATCCCCTTGCAGATGTTGTTGGCGGCGTACATGGCCATCATCTCGCCGGAGACCACGATGTAGATCTCTTCGGCCTTGCCGTCGCGGATGGGCATGGCGAAACCGCCGCAGACCACGTCGCCCAAAACATCATAGAAGGCATAATCCAAGCCCTCGCTCTCCTCGTAGGCCCCCAGAGACTCCAACATATTGATGGAGGTGATGATCCCCCGGCCGGCGCAACCCACCCCCGGCTCGGGACCGCCGGACTCCACGCACCAGGAGTCGCCGTAACCCTTCTTGCGGATATCATCGAGTTCGACGTCCTCGCCCTCCTCCCGCAGGGTGTCCAGTACCGATTTCTGGGCCAGACCGCCCAGCAGCAGCCGGGTGGAGTCCGCCTTGGGATCGCAGCCCACCACCATTACCTTGCGGCCCAACTCCGCCAGACCGGCCACCGTGTTCTGGGTGGTGGTGGATTTGCCGATTCCGCCCTTGCCGTAAATTGCTACCTTGCGCATGACCTAACCTCCTGATTGCGGTTTTCCTATATCCGCCCGCCCTTCCCCGCTCCGGGGTAAGGCGGCGGCATGACCTCGTTGTCGCTTTCGGGTAATGGCAAGGGGCGTGCCAGGCGAATCAAAACGGGGATAAAAACAGATAACATTCTGAAAACAGGCTGTTTAATTTTAAGCGGCCAACCAGTTGCCGCCCCACCACCACCTCCTCCGCACCTTCCTCTTTGTCGGCATGACGACAAAATGGGAGCCTTTGCAACTTTAACAAAATTGTAAAGGCATTCCGGGTCCACCACCCGGCCAACTACGTTTATGTAAAAAATGGCCCGAGGGGATAAATCGCCACTTAACACGCCAATCCGGACAGATCAGCTAAAGACCCAACGGCTTCAGCGCCTGGCACGCTTGTTGCTCATTAACCGGCAGCAAAGCCAACCGCCGCCACCAGCAAACCAAGGAGCAGCAATGAATTCCCCATCCGGCACCGCCCACCTGGAGTTGCAGGCCCTCTACCAGATCAGCCAGTTGATCGGCTCGGCCCTGGATATCCGCAAAACCCTGGCCGAGACCCTGCGCATTCTCCATGAAACCCTGCGCATGGAACGGGCCACCCTGGTGCTGGAGGAGAGCGACAGCGGCCGCCTGACCATCGTCGCTTCCTACGGCCTGAGCCCGGAAGAGATCGCCCGGGGGGTCTACCGGCCCGGTGAGGGGGTGATCGGCCGGATCTTCGGCAGCGCCTATCCCTTCGTGGTGCCGGATATCAACCGTGAACCGCTTTTCCTTAACCGCACCGGCGCCCGCACCCATCTGGCCAAGAAGGAGATCTCCTTTATCGGGGTGCCGGTGATGCTGGGGGAAAATCCGGTGGGGGTGCTGTCGGTGGATCGCCTGTTTGCCCCGGAGATCTCGTCCGAGGAGGACATTCGCTTTCTCACCGTGGTCGCCACCCTGATCTCCCAGTTCCTCAACCTGCAGCAGACCTTCTCCTCCCGCCAACAGATCCTGCTGGAGGAGAACAGCCAACTGCGCGATGAGCTGCGGGGCCGCTTCAACCGCCACAACATCATCGGCCAGTGCAAGCGGATTCAGGAGGTGTACCACTACATCGCCAAGGTGGCCCCCAGCCGGGCCACCGCCCTGTTGCTGGGCGAGTCCGGCACCGGCAAGGAGCTGGTGGCCCGGGCCATCCACCTGGCCGGCCCCCGCCGCCAGCAGCCTTTTATCAAGGTAAACTGCGCCGCCCTGCCGGAAAACCTGCTGGAGAGCGAACTGCTGGGGCACGAGAAGGGGGCCTTCACCGGGGCGATGAGTCAGAAGAAGGGGCGTTTTGAGCTGGCCGACGGCGGCACCCTCTTCCTGGACGAGATCGGGGAGATGCCGCTTTCGTTGCAGGCTAAACTGCTGCGGGTGCTGCAGGAGCGGATGTTTGAACGGCTGGGGGGCACCCGGACCATCAAGGTCGATGTCCGGATCATCGCCGCCACCAACCGCAGCCTGGCCCAGTGTGTCGAGGAGGGCACCTTCCGGGCCGATCTCTACTATCGGCTCAACGTGGTGCCGGTGGTGCTGCCGCCCCTGCGGGAGCGACGGGAGGATATTCCCCTGCTGCTCGACCATTTCCTGGCCACGAGCAACCGCGACAACCAGCGGCGGGTGAAGCTGTCCGGGGCGGTGATCCGCTACCTTGCCGATTACTCCTGGCCGGGCAACGTCCGGGAACTGCAAAACCTGGTGGAGAGGCTGGTGGTGATGGCCGACGGCGAACAGGTCGGCCTGGATGATCTGCCCGCCTATCTGCGAACCGAGCCGGAATCATTGCCGCTGGTGGCGACGACGGAGAAGGAACTCCCCTCCCCCGCCGCCCCCCCGGCAAGCTCGGGCAAATCCCTGCTGGAGATGGAACGGGAAGAGCTGCTGGCCGCCCTGCAACGCTGCGGCTGGGTCCAGGCCCGGGCGGCCCGGGCCCTGGGCCTGACCCCCCGCCAGATGGGCTATCGGATCAAAAAGCACGGCATCGAAATTCCAATCCTTTAGGGGACTGGTGCCCATTAAAAATGGGGGGATTACCATCCCTCCAGGTTCAGGTTTTCGGCTTCCCATTCCTTGTAGGTTTGGCCGGTGGCCTGGAGTTTCCATTCGATGGTGCCCTTGGCCGGGCGGCCGTTGACTGTCTCCCACCCTTGGAGCCGGGCTTGAGTTGCTGAATGTCATATTCAAGCTCCTTCAGACTCTCCGCGTGCTGAGCCTGTTTCAGCGCGTCCCGATATTTGTCATACTCCAGCGCCGATTTTTCCAAGGCCATCTGGTGACTGATTTTCCCCGCATGGGCCAGCAATTCACGGCCATTGAGCTGGATAATGGCGTCCAGCCGCGCAAGCCAATCCTGCATGTACATGGGCGTTCGTTGCTGGGCCATGGTCTCGGCAAAGGCGAGATACTGTTCCACCAGGAGGCCGAGCAGCTTCATCTCGTCCTCGGCTAGGTAGTTCTTGGCGATGCTTGCATCGCTTTTACGTACCGCCGCCGGTTCGCTCTTTTTGTCGAACGACCGCATACCCATCAGCGGCAGAGCGGCATCCGCCCGGCGATAGACCAATTCCGCCGCAGTCTGCTTGCTGATGGCCCAGAGCAGCTTGTTCTGCACCACCTTGAAGAACTCGATGGTCTTTTCGTCCTTGGGGTCGTAGTCAATGCTGGTGGCGTAAATGTCCTTGATCTTCTGATAGAAGAAGCGTTCCGAAAGTCGAATCTCCCGGATGCGCTCTTGGAGTTCCGTGAAATAATTCATGGAACTCCCGCTTTTGAAACGCTCGTCGTTCAGAGTAAAGCCCTTGACGATGTACTCCTTGAGCCGCTGGGTGGCCCAAATGCGAAATTGAGTGCCCTGGCGGGACTTCACCCGGTAGCCGACGGAGATGATGACGTCCAGGTTATAAAACTGCACCTCGCGAGATTGGGTCTTGCCCGCCATGGCACCGTGCCGGGTGGTTGTCCGGAAATTCCGGACAACCACCTTTTCGTCCAGTTCCTCCTCATTAAAGATATTGCGGATGTGTTCGGAGATGGTTTTCTTGCTCTTGCCGAAGAGCTGCGCCATATGCTCCTGCGTCAGCCAGACCGTCTCGTCCTCCAGGCGGACATCGATTTTGATCTTGCCATCGCTATCCTGATAGATCAGCAGTTCCGAGTCGTTCATCGTCTCTCGTTGATCCTTCTTTTTGGTTTCAGTTGTATGATATGGGCGGGCGGCTTCAGCTTTTTATCTATTCAAGCAACTCCGGGTGGTGCTCTTTCAGCCACTTGAGGACGATCTGCCGCAGCTCTTCCGTAAAGGCAATCAACTCGTCCGCGTCCGCCTTGCCCACCACCCCGATCTGATCGTATTCGACGATGTTTCTTTTGGCCCGGCAGGCATCGAGGTACTGCACATCGGGGTTCCTCTCCTTGCCCAGGATCAGCGCCAATGCCTGAATGGTCCGGTAATGCTGCAGGGTTCGCTCCGCCTTGTAGCCTTCGGCATAAAGCAGGATGGCGCATAGTTTGAGGGCGGCGTTATAGGCGATGCCGAATTGCCAGTCGTAGGAAATGCCGCCTTCTCCGGCATCCCGCAAATCCCGGTCAACAATTTTCAGCAGATTATCGATCTCGTCCCGGCTCGTTTGGTGCCGGCGTAGCCAGCCGTTTTCAGCCCATTGCGTCAAGCTCATCCTGATCCCCGATGATGAAGATTTTGTTTGTCGCCATGACCTGGGTGATAAAATGATTGCCGGCGGTGCGGCGGGTCTTGAAGTCTTCAAGGCTCAGGACATGGGGGTTGATCTCGCGGCCGATCTGTTCCGCTACTCCGGCCAGCAGGCCGGTTAAGCCCCGCAGGCCGAGCCGGCCGATCACCAGCAGATCGATATCACTGGCCGCAGTTTCCTCCTGGCGGGCGATGGAGCCGAAGACGAAAGCGAATTGGATATCCGGGCTCTTTTCCAGCGCCCGGCGCAAGATATCGACAAGGCCCACGGTTTTCAAAACCAGGCCATGAAGATCGGGATAGAGGGGGTGGTCTGAATTGGCGCGGTAATAGGTGCGATTGCCGTCCTTGCGTGACACCACCAGATCCAGCCGGTGCAGCCGGGCCAGTTCGTTCTGCATGGTGCCAATGGCGCACCCTGCCTGCCGGGCGAGTTCCCGCATATGCAACTCCGACTTCTTCGCCCCAAAAAGAAGCCGAAAAACTTCCGCCCGCGCCTTCGATGAGAGAATTTCCGCCAGGATGGTCATAGTGTATGATTATTACAGACAATCGTACGGTAAAACAAGTCATTTTGTCCGGCCGGGCTTTTCACCCTTCCTGGTTCAGCTTTTCGGCTTCCCATTCCTTGTAGGTTTGGCCGGTGGCCTGGAGTTTCCATTCGATGGTGCCGTTGGCCGGGCGGCCGTTGACTACGGCGGCGGCCGCGCTGGGGCTTTTGCCGGCATCGTTTTTCAGTATTAAAGATCACACATGAAAACTCTTGTTATATTTTGATACGTAAAAAATGTAACAAAGACCTGCGTATTTCAGTTTCCATCCCTGAAAATGTCTATATAACGCCTGAGGATGAAAATCCTGTTTCTCTGGAATCCGGTGACCTCCTGCAGGATACCCATATCCACCAGAGACGCGATCAGGCTATTGGCCGGCACATATTTGATTTTCAGCACTTCCATGGCTCTGTTGACGCTGATCGTCGGTGTCCCGTAGAGATAAAGAATGAGCTGCCGGGCGTTCTCAGCCCGGCGACCAAGTTTGAAAATTTCAGCGTCAAGTTCCTGCCGCAGCGCCAGGATGCGCTGAAAGGTCCTTTTGCCGCTTTCGGCGGTCTCAATCACCGCTTGCAGAAAAAAACGCACCCAATGACCGATGTCGTTGGATTCGCGCACACGGGTCAGGGCGTCGTAATAGGCGCCCCGGTGCTTTTCCAGATGAGCGGAAAGGTAGAGCGACGGCTTGCTCAGCAACTCGTGGCTGACCAGATAAAGCGTGATCAGAAGGCGGCCGATGCGGCCGTTGCCGTCCAAAAACGGGTGGATGGTCTCAAACTGATAGTGGCTCAAAGCGCAGCGGATCAGGTGGGGAACGGCAACATTGTCGTTATGCCAGAAGGCTTCCAGGTCGGTCAAAAGATCGACCATGTCCTCGTGGTGAGGGGGAATAAAAGCGGCATCGGCAAGACTCGCGCCCCCGATCCAGTTCTGGCTGCGACGAAACTCTCCAGGGGTCTTGCGCTCGCCCCGGACGCCGCTCATCAGGATTTCATGGGTGTGGCGCAGCAGACGCAGGGAGAGCGGCAGGGTCTTCAACTCTTCGATGGCCGTGTTCATGGCTCGGACGTAATTCTGCACCTCGTGCCAATCGTTACGGCGTTCCGGCAGGATGGCCTCCTCTTCCAGCACCGCCTCGTCCATCTCGGTGCGGGTTCCCTCGATGCGGCTGGAGGTGTTCGCCTCTTTTATAATGTGCATGCGGATAAAAAGGTCGACATCCGGCACAATCAGCGTGAAGGCATTGAGTTCACCCAGCGATTTCGTCGCCTTTTCCAGCAGGACGTTGATGCGCGGATCTTCCCATGACCAAACCTGGTTGATGGGAGAAGGCAGGAAACTCTGGTATTGGTATTGCTGCTTGTAGCTACCGGAAACAAACGCTTCGAATTTCATCGTCCTCCTCGTTTTTTCATCACCCTTCCTGGTTCAGCTTTTCGGCTTCCCATTCCGTGAGAGCCCCGAAACAGCTTGCCCATGCCTTATCTATAGCTTATGTTGAATAAGCATGAACCGAATCGAGTGGTCTACTAAAGCATATCGTCAGCTTCGTAAACTTCGTAACCCGCAGGCGGCGGAGGCTATCTTTGATGCTGTGGGCTCTCTGGCCTCATGGCCTGACTGCAAAGACGTCAAACATCTTACGAATCATGAATACCAGTATCGGCTTCGAGTGGGCCGCTACCGGGTATTTTTTGATGTCGGCGAAAAGACCATCACCATCATCACCGTTCAGGAGGTGAAAAAACGCGATGAGCGCACATATTAACTACCAGACCATTATGGACCACGGGAAACCGGCTTTTGCCGTGGTGCCCTACCAGGATTTCATGCGGCTTATCGGGCCGGCCGCCACCATTCCCCATGAGGTCGTCGGCCTGGTGGTGAAGAAAAATTACAGCCTGTTGCGGGCCTGGCGGGAGCATCTTGGAATTACCCAAGCGGAAATGGCCAAGCGCTTGAATGTTAAGCAAGCCGCCGTTTCCCAACAGGAAGCCCCGGACAAAAAGCCCCGCCGCGCCACCCTGGAAAAATGGGCCTTGGCACTGGGGATAAGTGTCGAACAGCTCCGGGAATAGGTTCCCTCAAAAATCCTTGACTTTTGCCACTGTGCCGCCGATATTTTGACGGCTCATCCACCATGCGTGGAAGGAGTAACGAAGCCGTCCCTCGGGGCAGCTTCAGCTTTTCGGCTTCCCATTCCTTGTAGGTTTGCCGGTGGCCTGGAGTTTCCATGCGATGGTGCCGTTGGCCGGGCGGCCGTTGACTACGGCGGCGGCCGCGCTGGGATGCTCGGTTCCCTTGCCGGCCCGGGTTCCGCTAGTCACTCCGGTCAAAAACCGGTCAAGCAACCCGATATACATAACCCCGTGTTTTAGAATTAAACTTGCATGAATCGCCTCGATGTACGGCTTCTCCAGTCAAGCAACGGTCAAGCAAATTTTATGGCGGCCATCATGCCCACCACGGCAGATATTTTCTGGCTTTGCTGCCGACTGTTTCATCATGGCAGCGAATCAGACCAGATTCAATGGTGTCCCGGATGATCCGCGAGGCCATGGAGCTGTTCTTCTCCTCAATCCCAAACCGCTCCCGCAGGGTCGTATTGGTCATGAAATCTCGCTGCACATACCGCAGGCAGGCGTGCAGGTAACAAGCGCGGATGCGATCAGCTTTATCCATTTCCCGGAATTCTCGATGCGCAAAGAGAACGGCCCGCGTATGTTCATCGGTCGTTTCAAACAGCGGCGCGGGGAGTTGATACAACTCGGTCTGAAATACCACCTTGTCCACCCCGCTGCCGCGCTCCTCACAGACGCCGATCCGGCGCATGAATGAGGCCAGAGCTTCATTGCGGGATTTCGGCGGGCTGTCGAGAAAGCGATCGGTCTTAACCAGCGGCAGGCCGGGGTTGGTGATCTCCATGCGGTTGCTGAATATCTCGACAATCGGGCCGGTGCCGCTGGCATGGAAGTCCTGGTGGATGACGGCATTGGCGACCAGCTCGCGGATCGCCAGTTCGGGAAACATCGGCACATCCTTGCGCAGCGCCTGACCGATCACCTCGTTGCTGGGCAGCAGGTTTGCAACAAAACCGATCAGCCCTTCAAAACCGGCGGCGTAACCTTTTGCGCCTTCCTGCTCGCGGATCGTTTCCACCCGGCTCCCGCCTTTGTACAGTACGACCCTCACCGCCTTGCGCCGTAGCGGTCGGAAGTCGGCCAGGCGTTTGGCAAACAGCACCGCACCCAGGTTGGTAATATGCCACTTGCCCCCCTTGCCCGACGCCAGCATCTCATCGTCGGCCAGAGCCGTCAATATGCCATCGCGCCCCTCGGGCAACGGCAGGGAAAGCAGATCGAAATAGGCCGGATAATCGAGCAGCTTCAGCACCTCATCGGCGGCGAGGTTTTCGGCAGCGATTTCGCGCTCGAAAGGGGTACGGTCGAACACCCGCCACAGCTCGCGCTCCTTTTCGGGGAAATCCTTGAGCTTCTTTTTATACGATCCGACGCGAATGTACTCTGTGCCCTTGAACCGCACGGGATGGCGAAACGCGGCGCAGATTTCCAGCAGCACCAACTCCTTGCCATCCACCTGCAAGTGATGAAAGCGGAAATTGATCTTGGGATTCAGCAATCGCAGCAGCCAGCTTTCCAGCTCTTCGTTGCCGACCTTCGTACTGATGGGGTCGAAGGCGGTGCCGACGACCTCGTGGGTATTATCATCCACGCCCCAGACCAGGTAGGCATGTACCTTGCCCAGCAGCGCGGCGGCATTGGCCAGCGCGGAAAGGTATTCGCCGATCTGCTCCGGATCATCATTGTTGTGCTTGAACTCCACCCATTCGGTTTCCTGTGGAAGCTTGCGCAACTCGTTGAGCAGGCCGAGCAGATATTCCGTGGTCCGGTCGATGGTCATGTTTGCTGCTTCTCCCTAAAAACTATGAATTCCTCACGCGAAGGCGTGAATGATTTTAGTGTGTCATCGCCTGTCCTTCGTTTCTCCGGCACTATCCCTCCTGGTTCAGCTTTTCGGCTTCCCATTCCTTGTAGGTTTGGCCGGTGGCCTGGAGTTTCCATTCGATGGTGCCGTTGGCCGGGCGGCCGTTGACTACGGCGGCGGCTGCGCTGGGGCTTTTGAAGGCGTAGTTTTCGGTGAAGAGGCAGCGGCCATTTTGGGAGGAGAGCACCCCGGTGGTCACCAGCTCGGCGAGCAGTTTGCTGTAGCTGGTGTGCTCGGTTCCCTTGCCGGCCCAGGTGCCGCGCGATTGGGAGCCGGCCTGGACGACGAATTCACCGCCCTCCAGGCGGGCGGTGGCGTGGATGCCGTGTCTGGGAGTATGCAGCTCGAAGAGGAGGGGGGCGTCATCGCCGTTGGCCGGGGAAGCGGTCGCCGGCTTGAGCTGGGGCCGGGTCTGGGCCAGAAAGCTGTCGATGCGCAGGGCCGGCAGCACCATCAGGATATATTCGAGAAAATTTTCCATGTTGGCCCGGGCCGCTTCGCTCAAGGAAGGACGGGCCGGGGTGTTGCCGTTTTCCAGCCGGACCTTGCCGATTTGGCGGGCTTCCTTTAACTCAGGGCGTATCAGATGACTCTTCAACGATGTGCCCCTCCTTCAGAACCACCGCCCCGGAGCCCACCCGTTTGGCTTTCTCTCGGGCCTTCCGGGCGGCGCGATGCATCGCCGCCTCAGCCTTGATGAAATCCGGATCTCTTTTGCTGCCTGATTTGATTGTCGCTGTCGCGCTGGCGCTCATGAATTAGCTCCTTCTTCCGAATATCGGAACACAATTTACATGAAGAGAGAGGTTCAATCATCCAACTCGAAAAACTTGGTCAATCGCTCCAATGTGAATTTGTTGCGGAGCTTAAAAGCACTGTTCTGATTGGCGATCATGCCTTTTTCCCAGTAGGCCTGCTCTTCGGGGACGGTTTTCAGCCATTTGACCCTCACCAGGTATTCGCAATTTTCCAGATCGTCGGCATTCTTCTTGATGCCTTCGGCCTGGAGAGGAACATCGAGGATGGACTTTGTGGTTCCGTTCAACTCGACCTTGAAATCCTTGATCGGTACCGATCTTTCCACCACCTCGCCGACACCCAGGTAGCCTTTCTTCGGACGCATGGCAAACACGCGGGCTCCGGGAAAGAGCTGTTTCAGGGTCCGGCTGTACCATTGGCCGCCGCCGGCGGCGGCAAACCCATACCTAATGCAGTCCTCCCAAGTGCTTGCCTCATTCCCTCCTGCATCGATGTCAACATCGACATTGATGACGAAATCCTTGCCGTTCCATGATTCGATCTTAGTCTTGGTGGAGGAACGCTCGATCACTTCTGTCGGGTCGATGAGCCAGGAGCGGCTCAGGTATTCCTGGCCGTTGTCCTTGAAGTACCGGAAGAAGACGGCATTGACGGGGACGCTGTAATTCCCTGAGAGGTAATTGATTATCCGTTCGGTTTCAGGGTCAAGGGCGGAGCAGACGATAATAATTTCGTGCTCCTGGTTGATCTTCTCCGGCGGTGATGTGCCGAACTTGTCCGAGAATTCCTCCTCAAACGGCTTGCCGCCGTGGTGGTCTTCAAAGAGGTCTTTGATCTCCTCATAGGTGAGGTTCTGAACCCAGCTGGCATAATCGAGCCCCTGAGCGACCACGTCGCGGGGCGTGCGGTTGCGCTTTAATTCGATCACGGAGAGCTTTCCCTCGGCGTCGATTCCCAGCAGGTCAATGTATTTGCCAGAAACGGTCGGCACCTGTCTGCCCACGAGCAGAAGGTCTTCGGAAAGAATGTCGAGACTGCTTGAAATAATGTCTTCGAGCTTCTTTTCCGAATCGATGGTGGAATAAGATATCCGCGCCGGCTGTCCGCCAGTGATTTTCCAGAATCCGACTTCGATTGGCATTTTTACTCTACCTCCGTTCTAATTCGCTCTTCGATCCGATGGGCGTTTTAAGGGAACCGGTCAAAGATTGAAGTTTCTTTAGCCAACCAGAATGAGCCATATATCCCCTCGCCAGCAAGGCTTCTTCGCTATCCTCAACAGCGCAGCTTTCATCGTGGGCAAAAATGTAACTATCGGGGTGCCAGGCAACCCAATTAAGATTCTCAACGAGTGGGCCGGGGAAAACCTTACCAGCGATCAAGGCCTTGATTTGCTTCAGTGGCAATTGACAGCCAGCAATTATTATGTTGAATTGACATGCAATTAGCACCATAGCCTTAAGCTGTAACCGTGTTCGCTTATAACACCAAAAGAAGGTGTCATTAAGCGGGAAATATTTCCGGTTCCTCAGCAAAATCTGTGGGTAAACTTCGGCATGGGTAGATCTCCAAGCGAATGATACAAGGCGATTTTCAGCATATCATAAGTCCTGAAGCCGTAGGCTCGTTTCGTAATCACCTTGGCTTTGTTGTTGAACCCCTCGACACAGCCGAGGTCGATCTCGCCTTGGGCCTGAAACCAGTTGAGCAGGAGCGGTCGGTGAGCCCTCAGCATCTTCGCCACCTTTTTCATCGGCTTGAGCCGGGAACGCATGGTCCTGGTGCACCATTTGTCGAGAAAAAGACCGGCCCAGCCGGGGTGGACGTAGTTCCAGAAGTGCTGGAAGTCCTCCTTGAGCAGGTAGGCCCGGATGGTTTTGAGGTTGCAGGCCAGCAGGTCTTGCAACTTGTCCACTTGGTTGTCGGTGAGATTCTCCGGCCTTTTGAGCAGGCACCAGCGGCTTTTGGTCAGCACCGGCTCTTTGCCTTTGGCCTTGAGTTCCCGGGTCTCTTCGGCC
>NZ_JBIPKH010000025.1:0-27693 GCF_044068625.1 Desulfurivibrio modestus | reverse complement strand
CATGGTGGGGTTTATGGAAAATACAGGGTGCGTCATCATCGCCGTTTTTACCCTCGGGCCACAAGTCAACCCTTGGTCATCCTTTACCTTTTTCCTGTCGACCCGCTGTCAACCTCAACCCAAAAACAGCATGATAAAGGCGACAGGGTCGGCCTGAACAAAACTCATCTTGCCAGGCGGATCCGCCCTTGGCGGTCGCGGATCGTGATCTGGCGGTAGTCGCCGGCGGGCAGAGCCAGCAGCAGGCAGGGGCTGGTCAGGGCCTGGGTCTGGGCCAAGCCGGGGGGCGGCTCCTGCCAGTCCAGCCGCAACTCCAACCGGCCCTTCTCCAGGGCGGCGGTGGGTTCCGCCAGGGCCAGGCCATAGCCGCCGGTGGGCCGCTGGCCCATTTCGATCAGCAGGGCCAGTTGGTGGCTAAAATCCAGCCGCGGCGCCGCCGGCGGGGGCGCGCCGAAACTTGCCTGCCGGACATAAAAGCTGTCCAGTTGGGCCTGCCGCTCGATCAGGGTCAGGGCGGGGTGGGCGGTGCTCCCGCCGCACTGCCCACCGGCGAACAGCACCTCGACCCCCAGCGATTCCCTGGCAACGGTGGCGCAACCGGCCAGCAACATCCCCCCCACGGCCGCCACCAAGACCAGAAGTGTTTTCATGGCTGTCGCTCCAACTGTTTGCTTGGCACCGGAGTGCGGGAGAAACCGGGCCGATCGGGGAGCAGGCCGGCGGCCCCGATATTGAAGCCGTAGCTGCTGACGAAATTAACGCCACTGACATTGCCCGAGACCGCCACCTCAACGGGGGCGGAGAGGGTGGGCCAGGAGCCGCAGGACTCGCCGGCATCGCAGATAATATCATCATTGTTGGCATCGGAACCGGCGAAGATCAGGTAGTTGCCGGCCGGAACCCCGCTGAACTCGAAGTTATAAACCCCCGCCTTGTTATCGGCGCTGGCGGTCTTCACCGTTTCTAAGGTGGCCGGATCAACCAGCACGATCCACTGGAAACCGGTGTTGGCGTTGAGATCCACCTGGGGCTCGGGGACCTGCATGATCACCGGAATGGTGACGCTGTTGGCGCTGGAGGTGGCGGTGATGGTGGCGCTGTGGCTGCCTTCCGCCAAAGTATCGCGGTTGACCGTGACCGTGTAGGTTCCCAGTCCTTCGCCATCCACGCTGCTCGCAGTCACCTCCAGCCAGCTCGCCGAATCGGTCACCGCGACCCCGGTCAGGGCGGCGGTGCCGCCGTTGCGCAGTTGCAAATTCAGGCTGGTTTCGCTGGTGGCGAAGTTGAGGCTGGTGGGGTTGGCCAGCAGCACCGCCGGGGTATCCGCCGGGGTGTCGCTCTGGGGGGCGGCCTGAACCGCCTGCAAGGCATCGATCAGGCCCCAGCCGTAGAGATCGTCCCGACCGGGGGCCCCGAGATCTTCGGTGAGGGCGCCCTCGGCCAGCAGAACATCGACCTCATTCGGGGTTAGATCGGAGTTGACCGCCTTCATCAGGGCCAAAACCCCGGCCACATGGGGGGCGGCCATGGAGGTGCCCTGCTGGAAATTGTACCCCATTTTGATGGTCCCGGACCCGTCATCGCCGGCGGTGGAGAGGACTCCATCGCCATAGCCATCACCGTTGAGATCGCGGGAGAGATCGCCGCCGGGAGCGGCCACGTCGATCTTGCTCCCAAAGTTGGAATAGGGGGCCCGCTGCTTGTTGATATCCACCGCGCTGACCGAGATCACCCCGTCGTAGGAGGCCGGGTAGCTGGGGGTGGAGCTGTTTTCGTTGCCGGCCGCCGCCACGATGATCACGCCTTGGTCGCGAACCAGGGTATAGACCTCCTGCTCGGAGGTCGAGGCCCCCCCACCCCCCAGGCTAAGGTTGATGATATCGGCCGGCTGGCTGGGCACGGTCTCGGAATCATTGGCCAGCCCGGCGGCATAACGGATGGCCTGCTGAATATCGTAGCTGGAGCCGCCGAAACGCCCCAGCACCCGCAGGGGCATGATCTTGGCCCCCCCGGCCACCCCGGCCACCCCCACACTGTTATTGGTGCGGGCGGCGACGGTGCCGGCCACGTGGGTGCCGTGGAAGGAGCTGCGACCGTCGGGCATGATCCGGTCGCCGGGATCGTCGGGGTTGTCATCGATGCCCGACTCGTCGTCACCTGAATTGGCATCATCGGAGATAAAATCGTAACCGGCAACCAACTGGCCGTCGAAGTCGGGGTGAGCGAGCAACACCCCGGTATCCACCACCGCCACGATCACATCGGTCCCCTTGCTGACCTCCCAGGCCGCCGGCAGGTTGATCTGGGGGTAGTGCCATTGATAACTGTAGAAGGGATCATTGGGGGTTACCGCCAGGGCCCGGCGGATATAGTTAAGATCGGCGGTGGCCACCTCGGGCCGGGCCCGCAGGGCCCGCACCGCGGCCACGGTCTCCAGCCGGGCCTGCAATTCGGGCGAGAGCTCACGGCCGTGGCGGGCCAGGGCCTGACCCGGGGTTTTGTTCACCCCCAAAGCGGCCAGGGCCGCGGCGCCCCCGGTGGCCTCCCCCAAACTCAGCAGCATTTGACGGCTGGGGGCCCCGGCCTTGCGGGCCAGCCCCAGGGCCTGAATCCGCTGGTCGGCCGCCGCCAGGCCCAGGGGCTGATGGCTGTCGGCAAAACGGACGATCACCTCGCCGGGGACAAATTCGGCCCCGGCATCGAGAGTGTCGGCCAGCACCCCGGCCTGGGCGCTCTGGCCGACCACCAGGGTGTAGTTGCTGGCGGTGGTCCCGCAATCGTTGCCATCACAATAGACCGCCACCTGGATCACGTAATCGCCGGCGCTGGGCGCGGTCACCGCTTCGGTGGCACCATATCCTTCGGAAAACGCAACCAGGTCGGCGCAGGCGGCGCTGAACAGATAGAGATCCAGATCGTGCTCGGCCGGATCACCGCCGATAAAGAGGGTCACCGTTTGACCGGCCTGCAGGGAGACCCGGTAGAAGTCATCGAGATCGCCGGCCTCAAACGACCGGCCGGGGGCGCCTTCCCCCGGGGCGTTGAGGTAGCCCCCCAGGGTCACCGGATTGGGCAGGGGCTGGGCGGTGGCGCAGCTGTCGTTGCCTTCAACGTGGGGGGCGTAGGGGTCGTTGACATCCCAGTCCGCCACGCTCCCCCCCGCGGCGATGATGGTGCCGGTCACCGTATAGGTGGGAGCCGGCGGCGGGGCCCCGCCGCCGCCCCCACTACAAGCAACCAGGCCCAGCAGGGCGGGAACCACCACCAGCAGGCGCAGAACAGCCGCTGCAATTCTCATCCTCTCCTCCTTATCTTCACCAACAGGTTACGCGGTGACGATCACCGCTTAGAAGTCGATGCTCAACTGGGCCATCCCCCTGATCTCCCGGGGCAATTCGTCATCCTTATCATACTTCTCCTTCTTGGCGGCGAAGGCCCCGGCCAGATCCAGGCGGGCGGCCCAGAGGTTGACCCCCAAGCCGGCGGTGTAAACCCAGCCGATATCGCTTTCGGCCAGGTTCTTGTAGGCCCCGCCCCGCAGGGCGAGAAAGCGGAAGGCGTCCCACTCCAGACCGAAGGAGAGGTTGCGGGTGCGGTAACCGGGCAGGGTGGTCTCATTGTTGGTGAGATCCAGGTTGGCTTCCAGGGTCAGGGTGGTGAAGGGGATATAGGCCACCCCGGCGGTGACCTGGGGTTTGACCTTGACGTCGGGGACCAGCACGGTTTGGCTGCTGCCGGTGGGCACGTAGCTGAAGCCGTCGAACTTGGGGGAGTTGAGGTTGCGGCCGATCAGGCCGAGATTGACCTTGGGCAGGCGGGCCAGCAGAGCCAGATCCAGGCCGAAGGTGGTGCTCTCGTTATATCTTTCGGTGGTTTCGCTGATAATCTCGTCGGAGTTGTCGCTGAACACCAAAATCCGGTTGTTGTAGACCCGGCCCCGCATCAGTTTGACGTTGGCCCCGACTCCCAGCCATTCGTTTACGGCATAGCCGTAGGAGAAGGGGATCTCCAGCAGGCCGAAACCGCTGAGGGCCACCGAGGTGGTATTGTCGTCCAGATCTCTGCCTGTGCCACTGTCCCTAATAACATCGGCCAGCAGATTGACCGCGCCGGCCAGATCCTCGGCCTTGATCCCCTCCTGGGCGGCCATGTAATCGAGCCGCTGAATCGCCTCTATCGTATCTGGTTGGGCTCCAGCCATGTCCACCTCACCAAAGGCGATGGCCAACTGGTCGAGTTGCTCCGGGGTGAAAACCTGGAACCCGGCCGTAGAGTCGTAAGCCGTACCGCTCATATCGACCGAGTTGATCTCGGTGCGCACCTGGGTCGTCGTGATATCAAGACCGAGATTGGTCGAATCCAGCTCATAGACCCGACCGGAGGCCTGGAGAAAAACCCGGGCCCCCACGGCAAAACGCCCCACCCGGATCCCCAAGGCGCCGCCGGCATCGGCGGTCACCCCGTTGCCCTGGCGGGTGACCCCCTCCAGGCTGCTCACCAGGTTGATCAGGTCGGCCAGCTCCGAAGCGTTGTCCACCCCCTCGCTCAAGGCGTCCAGATCGATATCGCTGAGGATATCGGCATATTCGAAGAAATCACCGTGGAGCCGATAGCCGGCCCCGCCCCCCAGGTCCAGGCCCCAGTTTTTCCGGCCGAGATCCTGGTTATCCACCGCAATCCGGCTGCCATCCTCAGCACGCATCCCGAAAAAGGCCAGGGCCGCCGGATTGTAGTACTGGGCGGTGACATCATTCACCGAGGCGACATTGGCCCCGCCCATCCCCATGGCCCGGGGTCCGGCGAACATGGTGTCCATGGCCGCCGCCGGCCCGGCCGCCAGGGCGCCAACAGCAAAAAATCCCGCCGCCAAACCCAGTTTGGCGATCCTCCCCCTCCTCCTCATCATCATCATAACCCCCTCCTTGGTTCAATATCAGGTAAAATTGGTAAATTTGCTGATCACTCCCTTTTTTCACTTTTAGCGTTTGTCCTGAAGAGTGTCAACCCAGAATTTTCCCCGGAGCCAGAGCCGCCAGTCCCGCCGCCGCCAGAGTCAGGCCGGCCAGAATCCCCGCCAGCCCCGGGATTCCCAGGCCCTGATCCAGCAGCAGCCCGATCAGCACCGGCGCCAGGGCGGTGGCGACAATAATCGCCGCTTGAACCAGAGAGCGGATCGCCCCCAGGTGGAGCACCCCGTAACGCTCGGCCCAGACCGCTCCGCCCGAAGCGGTGGCCAGGCCGATGCTGGCCCCCAGCAGGCCCAGATAGGCAAAGGGAATCCAGCTCGCCACGGCGGCGGCCAGCAGCAGCAACCCCATGGCCATGGGCAGCAGCGCTAAAGGCAGACAGCGTTGACCGCCCCAGCGATCAACGAGAAAGCCGGCCCCCAGCAGGCTCAGCAGATGGCCGCCGGCAAAGAAGACAAAGGCCGTCGCCAGCAGCTCCAGCGACCAGCCCCGGGCGGCGGCGATGGCCACCTGGTGAAAAAGCAGGGCGGTGGCCACAAAAGGGGTCATCAGTACCGCCGGCAGCAGGAAATAGAAACCGCGATCGGCCAGGGCTTCCCGGCGGGTGTACTGATGGGCCCCAATCGCTCCGGAACCGCCGCCCCCCGGCTCGGGGGTGCGGCGGACCAGGAACCTTAGTACCGGCAGGATCAGCAACGGCAGGGCCCCGGCCGCCACCAGCCAGGGCAGCCGCCAGCCCCCCAGGGCCATCAGCATGATCGCCACCACCGGCATGATCGCCTCGGCCAAAGGAATGCCGGCGGCGGCCAGGGCCACCGCCTTGCCCCGGCTGGCGGCAAAGTAACGGGCGGCGGTGGTCATCCCCAGATGGGCGATCATCCCCTGGCCGCCAAAGCGAATACCGAGAAAACCGAGCAGCAACAGGAGGGGCCCGGTGGCCAGGCCAATCAGCAGACAACCGACAGCCAGGGCGGCGATGGCCGGCAGCAGCGCCCGCCGCAGGGGCCAGGAGTCGGCAATGGCCCCGAAACGGAGCAGCAACATGGCGCTGACAATGGTGGCCCCGCTGTACAGGGCCCCGTATTGGCCGTGGGACAGCGCGAACTCCGCCCGCAGTTCTCCCCCGAAAACGGAGAGATAGAAGGTCTGCCCAAAGCCGGAGGTGGCCACCGCCGCCAAAGAGAAAAGAGCCAGTTGTGGATAAGTGGATAATTTCATATAATCGCGGAAACCATAACCGATCATGGCGCTAAAACCCAGGGAGGAAAAGATGGAATATCGCAGCGGCAAGGCGGGACGGCTCTTCACCATCCGTTTCGATGAGGGAGATGATTTCCTGGCCGGATTGCGGGAGGTGATCGTCAAGGAGGATATTCGCTGCGGCTGGTTCTGGGTGCTGGGCGGCCTGCGGGCCGCCGAGGTGGTCACCGGGCCGAAGGAGGCGGTGATGCCGCCCGATCCGGTCTGGAAAAGCCTGGATTCGGTGCGGGAAACTCTGGGCGGCGGCAGCATCTTCTGGGATGAGCGGGAGCCGAAGATCCATCTCCACGCCGCCATGGGCCACCACGGCGACACCCTCACCGCCTGCGTCCGCAAGGGGACCACCACCTACCTGGTGCTGGAGGTGTGCGTCATGGAGATCACCGGGATCGAAGCCACCCGCCCCTGGTACCCGGAGGGCGGTTTCAACCGGCTGACTTTCAGCTAGAATAATCGTAACCAGGGCGCTTTTTTTGTTGACAGGTGTAAGCAGTTTTCTCCAAGATGATTCGAGCGGAACCGAGAGTATTGATCATCAGGTGGCGATCTCTTTTTTGATAATTGTTGAACTGGAGGAAACGAAATGGCAGGAAAGGTGTGCAAGAGCAAAAGCGGCGGTTGCGCCCAGAAGGCGGCTCCGGCGCCCACTCAGGGCCACGAGTTTTCCCTGAACGCCCCGGAGGCCGCCGAGGTTTATCTGGTGGGGGATTTCAATAGCTGGGAAAACGGCAAGGGCAAGATGCGCAAGCTGAAAAGCGGGCTACACAAAAAGAGCCTCAAGCTCAAGCCGGGCCGCTACGAGTATCGCTTCGTGGTGGACGGCCAGTGGTGGACCGACCCGGACAACAGCCAGCGCTGCCCCAACGCCTTCGGAGAAGAGAACTCGGTGATCGAGATCGGCTGAAGGTATGCCGCTTTTCGCCGGCCAGCCCCAACAAAAAAGCCCGGAAATTGCTTCCGGGCTTTTTTGTTGGGCGGCTGGTCGGGTCAGGTTCAGCCCAGGCGGATCAACTCCTCGCCAGGCTTCACCGCGTCCCCCACCTTGACCGCGATACTTTCCACCTTGCCGGCCACCGAGCTGTTGATCGGGGTCTGCATCTTCATCGCCTCCAGAATCAGCAGGCGATCCCCCACCTTGATCTCATCGCCCACCTTGACGCTGACCTCGCAGACATTGGCTCCGAAGGGGGCCCGGTAATCACCGGCCTTGGCCAGCTCCTCGATCTCGCGCTTTGAAAGTTTAACCGCCTTGGCCTCGCCGCCGTTGCCCTGCTCCGCCTCCGGCTCGAACTCGTAGCGCCGCTCGTGGTGATCGACATTGAGGTAGACGTGGGCCTTGCCGGTCTCATCCTTCTGCATCGGCCCGATCTCGATCACATGCTCCTTGCCTTCATGGTCGCGGAACTTGACGATCTCGCCCAGTTTGAAGCCGCCCCGGCGCAATAAAACCGCCGGCGGCAGCACGTAAACCTTGCCGAATTTCTCTTCAAACTTGAAGAAAGCCACCGCGTCGTTGGGATGCTGGAGGTAGGAGACCAGTTGCTGCTCGGTGGGCTCATAGCCCAGTTTTTCGGCCAGGTTGCGCCGCTCCTGCTCGATATCCATATCCTCGATGGCGTCCATCCCCCCCTCCCGCTTCAGGATCTCCTGCCAGTCGGGACCGAAGATCTTTTCGTAAATCCAATCGGCCGGCTGATAAAAGGGGAAGGGGCCGTACTTGCCCAGCAGCAGGTTTTTCAGGTCGCCGGAGGGGTTGCCGTAGCGATCCCCCCCCTGGACATTGGCCACCGCCGTGGTCCAGAGGATCTGGGAGCCGGGGGTCACGCTCCAGAAGTTGCCCAGCTCCTTCTGGACCTTGGGCAGCTCCTGGTGCAGAATGGCGGGCATCTTCTGCAGAAAGCCGCCCTTGGTGGCCTGCTCGAAGCTGCTGCCGGCGGCCCCGCCGGGGAGCTTGTGGATCTGGACGGTGGGATCGAAACCCTTGAACTGGGACTCGAAATATTCGTAATACTGCCGTTCGCCCCGCAGCACCTCCGAGGTCTCCACCACCGCCTCTTCATTGAGGCCGATGGCCTTATAGCCGTACTCGCTCAAGGTGTTGACCGCGGTCAGGATCGAGGGCGGGCCGTAGAAGCCGGAGAAGGCGTGGTCGGAGGCATCGACGATCCTGGCCCCGGCCTGGACGGCGGCGGTGATCCGGCCCACATCATTGCCGTCGGTGTTATGGCCGTGGTAATGGACCACCATCTCCGGATATTTCTGCAGGATGGCATCCACCAGGTCGCCGATCCGTTTGGGGGTGCCCAGGCCGCCGTGGTTCTTGATGCAGAGTACGATCTCGTGGCCGGTGACCTCGAGGATCTCCCCCACCTTCCTGACGTAGAACTCGTTGGTGTGTTCCGGGCCGGTGGAGAAGCAGACCGCCGGCTCGAGAATCTTGCCCGCCTTTTGCACCTCCTCGAACACCGCGACCATATTGGGCACGTGGTTCAAGAAGTCGAACACCCGCCAGACATCCACATACTTGGCGAACTCGCTGACCACCAGCCGGATCACGTTCTGGGGGTAGGGGCGATAACCGAAGAGGTTGATCCCCCGGCACAGGGTCTGAAACATGGTTTTGGGCATCTTCTCCCGCAACAGTTCCAGCTTGAGAAAGGGGTCGACCTGCTTGCGCAGGATATCCACGTGGATCGAGGCCCCGCCGGTGATCTCCAACGAGAAGAAGCCGGCCTCCTCCCGGGGTTTGGCGGCCAGCAGATCGGTATGGAGCAGGATCCGGTTCTTATAGTCGGACTGGGAGAGGTCGCGGGCGGTATTGGTCACATAGTAGCCGTCGGCTCCGCGCAGATTTTTCAGCGCCTCGCTGGGGCTCATGCCGTGGACGATTCGTTCCATAGATCTATCTCCTTATATCGCGTAGGGGTTTTGCTTACGGTAGTGGATCTCGGCGATCAGATGGGCCAGCTTGTTGCCCTCGGACTCCACCTCGTCGTAATCCAGCAGGTAGGAGTGGGTATCCAGGAAGGAGGTGTTGAAATCCCCCTTCTTGAAGTCGGGGTCCTCGATCACCCGCAGATAAAAGGGGATCGTGGTCTTGGGGCCGATGATCACGAAGTTGTTGAGGCAGCGGCGCAACCGGTCCACTGTTTCATTCCAGGAAAAACCGTGGACGGTGAGTTTGACCAGCAGGGAGTCGTACACCTCGGGGATGGTGTAACCCTGGTAGGCGAAACCGTCCAGGCGCACCCCGTAACCGCCGGGGGAACGATAAACATCGACGCTCTTGCCCCCCTCGGGCATGAAGTTGTTCTGGGGATCCTCGGCGTTGACCCGCACCTCGATGGCATAACCCCGGATCTGGACATCCTGCTGGCCAAAGGCCAACTTTTTGCCCAGGGCCAGTTTGATCTGGGTGCGGACGATATCGATCCCGGTGACCATCTCGGTGACCGTATGCTCCACCTGAACCCGGGTGTTGATCTCCATGAAGTAGTAGTTGTAATCCTTGTCCACCAGGAACTCCACGGTGCCGGCGTTGAAATAGTTGGCGGCCTTGGCGGCCTGAACCGCGGTTTGGCAGATCTTGTCCACCAATTGCTTGTCGGAGATCAGGGAGGGGGCGATTTCGATCAGTTTCTGGTTACGGCGCTGGATGGAGCAGTCCCGGGAGCCCAGGTGGATGGTGGTGCCCTCATGGTCGGCGATCACCTGGACTTCGATATGTTTGGGCGTCAGCACCAACTTCTCCAGGAAGACCGCGTCGTTATTAAAGGCCGCCTTGGCCTCGGCCCGGGCCACCGGAATCTCGGCCCGCAGCTGCTGCTCGTCGTCGATCCGGCGAATACCGCGGCCGCCGCCGCCGGCGGTGGCCTTGAGCATCACCGGATAACCGTGGGTCTGGCAGAATTCAACGGCCTCCTTGACTCCGACCTCGCCCGGCGCCAAGCTGGAAGTGCCGGGGACCAGGGGAATCCCCGCCTCCTGCATGATCCGGCGGGCGGTGACCTTGTCGCCCAGAGACTGGATCACCCCGGAAGGGGGACCGATGAAGATAATCCCGTTATCTTCGCAGGCCTTGGCGAAATCGGGGTTCTCGGCCAGGAAGCCGTAACCGGGATGGATCGCCACCGCGCCGGTTTTCCTGGCGGCGGCGATCACTTTGGCGATATCCAGGTAATCGCAGCGGGGTCCGTCCCCCAGCCAGACCGCCTCGTCGGCGGTGCGGATATGCAGGGCTTCATTGTCCGGGGTCTCGTACACCGCCACCGCGGTGTGACCCAGTTCCTGGATGGCGCGGATAATCCGCAGGGCGATCTCTCCACGATTGGCGACAAGGATCTTCTTTTTCAAGGCACACCTCTCTTAACAGAAGGTTTCTGACCACAGCTTACAAACGCGGCAAATTATGATTTATGGGCACAAAACACAGGAAGGGCCGGAAAGTCGCTTGCGAAACTATGAATTTTTCGCAAAAAAAGGGTCCACCTTCACCGGTGGACCCCCGCGAGGACCCTGTAGCGATCACGCTCGACCGAGCAGACTACCATAGAAGATCACCCCGGGCAAGAGCGGGGCCATCTTTTTTCTCCAGGCCGGCCAGGGCCTCGGCGGCGGCCCGGCGCTCCGCCTCCTTCTTGCGGCCGGCCTCTCCCCGGCCCAGGACCCGCCCCCGGAAAATGACCGCCACCGCAAAACGGCGCGCGTGGGGCGGCCCCTCTTCACTCTCCAGCAGGTACTCCGGCGCCGCTCCGTAGCGCTCCTGCAGGAGCTCCTGCAGGGCGCTCTTGCTGTCGCTCTGCCCCAGGGGCGGGGGCGCGGCAACCCAGGGGGCGAAAAGCCGGCCCAACAGGGCGTGGGCCGCCGGGTAGCCGCCATCCAGATAAACCGCCCCGATCACCGCCTCGAAAGCGGCGGCCAGGATGGAGGGTTTGGCCCGGCCGCCGCTCTGCTCCTCGCCCCGACCCAGGCGCAGCAAGGGACCCAGGCCGATCTCCCCGGCCAGGAGCGCCAGATGGCTCTCGTTGACCAGAGCCGCCCGGCGGCGGGAAAGATCCCCCTCCCGCATCGCGGGATCGTACTCATAAAGGAGGGCGGCCACCGCCAGATCCACCACCGCGTCGCCCAGGAACTCCAGGCGCTCGTTGTTCTCCTCGGCCTTGCCCCGCTCGGCGGCCCAGGAGCTGTGGATCAGGGCCCGCGCCGGCAGCTCCGGCCGGGCAAACCGATAAGCCAAACGCCCACCCAGGGTGGCGACCGCCTCTTGCCAGGATTCCTCTAGCTCCATATTTCCCTTGTCAAAGCAAGTAATTTTGTTTAGGTTTGCCGTTTGTCGAAAGGCGGCGTAGCCAAGTGGTAAGGCAGTGGTCTGCAAAACCATTATTCACCGGTTCAAATCCGGTCGCCGCCTCCAATCGATAATCTTGGGGGATTCACCGGACTGCGGCGATCCCCCCTTTTTTTGCCCTGCCCCCTGGACAAAGGGGCACAATAAGCGGACAATACCCCATGGCCCAATCCCTGGAAAACAAAATCGAAGCAGCCCTGACCGCCGGCGAAAGCCGCCGGAGCATTCTGGAGCGCCTCAAGCAGAGTGAAGAGCCGCACAAACTGCTCTTCCATCTCAACAATATCTCCAATCCGGTCCGGCGCGGCAAGTATCTCTACCTCAACCTGCTGCTGGCCCTGATCCTGCTCTTCGTCACCAGCAAGAAACTGCTGGCCATCGTCCTCTTCGGGGCCTTCGACCTGCTGCTCTTCCTCTCCCTGGTGGTACCCATCATCAACTTCTACCTCCTGCGGGAGATACTCCGATTCCGGCGAATCGGCTACCAGTTTCTGGCGGTGCTGGCCACCCTCTCCCTGCTCCACCCCGAGAACCACTTTTTCCCCGAATTCCCTCTCCATCTGGCAATGGCCGGGCTTGCCGGCCTGCTCTATTTCAAACTGTTCCCCAAGGCGGAACTGATCAAAACCCTGGAGAAATAGCGAGACAGCGACCATGGCCCCCAAAAACGACGCCCAGAAGATCGCCCCGGAGACCGTCCTCGATTTCCTCCGCGAGACCATGCCCTTCAACGAACTGGAAGACCAGACCCTGCGGGAACTGGCCCGGCACGCGGTCATCGACTTTATCCCCAAGGGCACCGTCATCTTCCGCCAGGGGGAGAGCGAGGTCGAACACTTCTACCTGATCCAGAAGGGCGGGGTCAAAATATATCTGACCAACGACGAGGGGGAGGTCAGCCTCAAGGATTTCCGGGGGGAGGGGCAATACTTCGGCGCCCTGCCCATCATCCAAAACGCCAGGGCCAATCTCAACGTGGAGACGGTGGAGGATACCTTCTGCTTCCTCTTCAGCAAGGCGGCCTTCCGCCATCTGCTGGACACCTCGCCCAAGGTCAGCCACTACTTCCTGCGCAGCCTCTCGGAAAAATTGGTCAACACCGCCTACGCCGAACTGCGGCGCCACCGGGTCGCCCCCCGCACCGAAAGCACCCTCTTTCTTTTCTCCAGCCAGGTGGGTGGTTGCATCAAGGGAAAACCCCAGACCATCGCCGCCGATCAGTCGGTGCGCCGGGCCGCCGCCCGGATGGCCGAACTGCGCATCGGCTCCCTGCTGGTCACCGACCCCGGCGGTAAAATCATCGGGATCGTCACCGACAAGGATCTCAGGACCAAGGTGGTAGCCGCCGGGCTGGATTACCAGACCCCGGTGACCAAAATCATGGCCGCCCCGGTCCAGACCATCCCCGCCCACGCCGTCTGTTTCGACGCCATGCTGCGGATGATGCGGCGCCGGATCCACCATCTGGCGGTGGAGAAGCAGGGGGAGATCATCGGGATGATCACCACCCACGACATCATGCTGCTCCAGGGCACCTCACCCCTCTACCTCTTCCGGGAGATCGTGGCCCAGCGCACCCTGGAGGGACTGCACCCCCTGGCCCGCAAGGTGCCGTCGGTGGTCCGCACCCTGATCGAGGAGGGGGCCAAGGCCAACAACATCACCCGGATGATCACGGTACTCAACGATCATATCCTGGAGCGGCTGTTGACCCTGCTGATGGAGGACCTGGGGCCGCCCCCCCTCCCCTTCTGCTGGCTGCTGATGGGCAGTGAGGGGCGCAGCGAGCAGACCTTCAAGACCGACCAGGACAACGCCCTGATCTACGCCTGGCCCGAAAACGAGGAAAAGCGGGAAGCGGCGGCCAACTATTTCAAAAGACTCAGCGAACGGGCCATTGAAAACCTGGTGGCCTGCGGCTATCCCCTCTGCCCCGGCGAGATGATGGCCAGTAACCCCAAATGGCGGCTGCCGGCGCCGGAATGGAAAAAACAGTTCGATTCCTGGATCCGCACCCCCGAGCCCAAGGATGTGATGCACTCCACCATCTTCTTCGATTTCCGGGGCGGCTACGGCGACATCTCTTTAGCCAACGATCTGCGGGATCATCTGGTGAAAAGCATCCCCGGTCAGGAGCTCTTCCTCTACCACCTGGCCAGAAACGCCATGGAAGCCCGACCGCCCCTCTCCTTTTTCCGCAACTTCATCGTCGAAAAGGATGGCGAGCATCGCAACTCCCTGGACCTTAAGACCAAGGGCCTGGTGCCCTTTGTCGATTTCGCCCGCCTTTTTGCCTTAAAACACGGGATTCGCGAAAGCAACACCTTGGGCCGGCTGCAACTGCTGCATGAAGGGGGCCATCTCTCCGCGGAGATGTACAACGAAACGGTGAAGGCCTACGAATTTCTCATGCAGTTACGCCTGGTTCATCAACTGTTCAAGATGGAGGCCGGCGAGCAGCCGGACAACTATATCAACCCGGCCCAGCTTTCCGAGCTGGAAAAGCAGACCCTCAAGGAATCCTTCGAGGTGGTGCGGCGCCTGCAGAACCATATCAAACAGGAGTTCCGCCTGACCGAACGGTAAGCGGGCCAACCCATGCTGAAAAATCTGCTGGCCCGGTTGGGGCTCACTCCTCCCGAACATCCCCTTTTTGCCGCCAACCACCTCTATTTCAGGGGCCTTGATCAGAACCTGCCCCTGGCCGACTACGATTTCGTGGTCTTCGACACCGAACTGACCGGGCTCAACCGCCGGCGGGACGAGATCGTCTCCATCGGGGCGGTGCGCATCAGCAAACTGCAAATCAGGGTGGGGGAATCCTTCTATGCCCACGTCAAACCCGCCCGCTCCCTGCCCAAGGACAGCACCCTGATCCACCGGATCACCCCCCAGCAGCTCAAGGAGGCCCCGACCCTGGCCCGGGTACTGCCCGGCTTTATCAGCTATTGCGGCCACTCGCTGCTGGTGGGACATTACGTCGGACTGGACATGGCCTTTCTCAACCGGGCCTGCCGCCAAAATTACGGCTCACCGGTCTTCAACCCCTGCCTGGACACCATGATCCTGGCCCAGAGCTATACCGAAATGCAGTGGAGCCAGTATCACGACCGGTTCCGCATGGATATCTCCTACAACCTGGCCGCCCTGGGCAAGCAGTACGGCCTGCCGGAGTTCACCCACCACAACGCCTACGAGGACGCCCTGCAAACCGCCTACCTCTTCCTCTATCTGATCAAAAAGATGCACCATCTGGGAATTACCACCCTGAAGGACCTCTACAACGCCGGCCAGGGCTGGCGACGGCTGTTTTAAATTTTTATTGCTTTTTTTTATGAGTTTGCGTACTTTATTTCGCCGTTTAACCATGGGTAATCTGACCCGCCGACTAAAAGATCAGGAGGAGAGAGGCAATGACCAAGGATATGTCCTTGTACTGGAAGAAAAATCTGACCTACATGGTGATCCTGCTCACCATCTGGGCCGCGGTTTCCTACGGCTGCGGCATTCTCTTCGTGGAACAGCTCAACGCCTTTCAGCTGGGCGGCTTCCCCCTGGGTTTCTGGTTTGCCCAGCAGGGGGCGATCTACGTGTTCGTGGTCCAGATCTTCATCTACTACGTGCTGATGCAGAAACTGGACAAAGAGTTCGACGTCAACGAATAGCGACCAACCAGCCCACCGGCTGAACACTTAACAAGGAGAACCGAGACAATGTCGATTCTGGCCTGGACCTACATCATGGTTGGTCTGACCTTCAGCATCTATCTGACCATCGCCTGGATATCCCGGGTGAAAACCACCAAGGGCTTTTACGTGGCCGGCGGCGGGGTTTCCCCCCTGGCCAACGGCATGGCCACCGCCGCCGACTGGATGAGCGCCGCCTCCTTCATCTCCATGGCGGGGATGGTCTCCTTCATGGGTTACGGCGGTTCCATCTACCTCCTGGGCTGGACCGGCGGCTACGTGCTGCTGGCCCTGCTGCTGGCCCCCTACCTGCGTAAGTTCGGCAAGTTCACGGTGCCGGACTTCGTCGGCGACCGTTACTACTCCGACGCCGCCCGCTTCGTGGCCCTGATCTGCGCCATCTTCGTCTCCCTGACCTACGTGGCCGGCCAGATGCGGGGAGTGGGCATCGTCTTCAGCCGTTTTCTCGAGGTTGACGTCAACACCGGGGTGCTGATCGGCATGACCATCGTCTTCTTCTACGCCGCCCTGGGCGGCATGAAGGGGATCACCTACACCCAGGTGGCCCAGTACGTGGTGCTGATCATCGCCTACATGATCCCGGCGGTGGCGATCTCGATGATGATCACCGGGGTGCCCCTTCCCCAACTCGGCTTCGGCTCGGAAATTACCAGCGGCCCCGACACCGGCAAATATTTGTTGGAAACCATCGACGCCTTGCATCGTGACCTCGGTTTCGCCGAATACACCCAGGCTTTCGGCCCCGGCAGCAAAAGCATGCTCGATGTCTTCTGCATCACCCTGGCCCTGATGGTGGGCACCGCCGGGCTGCCCCACGTAATCATCCGTTTCTATACCGTGCCCAGCGTCCGCGGGGCCCGGATCTCGGCCGGCTACGCCCTCTTCTTCATCGCCCTGCTCTACACCACCGCCCCGGCCGTGGCCTCCTTCGCCCGTTACAACATGATCAACACCCTCCACGAAACCCCCTACGCCGAGGCCCCCTCCTGGGTAAAAAACTGGGAGCAGACCGGTCTGATCGCCTGGGTTGACAAGAACGGCGACGGGATCATCCAGTACGGCCCCGGCGCCCCCTTCAGCGGCCGGCCCAGTTTCACTGGCGAAACCGGCGAGCTGGGGCAGCGCCTGCTGAGCAACACCCCCAGCGACAACGCCAACGAGGTCTTCATCGACCGCGATATCATGGTGCTCGCCAACCCGGAGATCGCCAACCTGCCCGCCTGGATCATCGCCCTGGTGGCGGCCGGCGGCCTGGCGGCGGCCTTGAGCACCGCCTCGGGCCTGCTGATCGTGGTTTCATCATCCATCTCCCATGATCTCTATTACCGGATGATCAATCGCCAGGCCAGCGAGGCGCAGCGCCTGCTGGTGGGCCGGGTGATGATCGGGATTGCGGTGCTGATCGCCGGCTACTTCGGCATCAACCCACCGGGCTTCGTGGCCCAGGTGGTGGCCTTCGCCTTCGGCCTGGCCGCCTCGTCCTTCTTCCCGATCATCGTGCTGGGCATCTTCGACAAACGGACCAACCGGGAGGGGGCCATCGCCGGCATGGTGATCGGCATCAGCTTCACCTTCCTCTATATCATCCAGGTCAACTTCATGGGGATGGCCCCCTGGTTCCTGGGAATCAGCGCCGAGGGGATCGGGGCGGTGGGGATGCTGTTGAACTTTATCATCGCCATCGTGGTCTCCCGCCTGACCCCGCCGCCGCCGGCCGAAGTCCAGGCCATGGTGGACAACATCCGCTTCCCGCGGGGAGCCGGCAGCGCTTACGACCATTAAGCCTGCCAAAACCGCAGTTAAGCAGTAGCCTGGGCCGCGCCGGAGTTTTCCGGCGCGGCCCTTTGTTTTGCCCCTGGAGGCCAGCCTTTCTGTTTCCTGTTTGTTCCCGGCCCACTCTGCGTTATAATTGGCGACATGGCTAAGATTCTGGTGGTGGATGATGAACTGAGCATGCGGGAATTCCTCAAGATCCTGTTGGAAGAGGAGGGCCATGGGGTGGAGTGCGCCGACGGCGGCGCGGCGGCCCTGAAGCTGCTCAGGGAGCGGGAGTTCGACCTGCTGATCACCGATATCCGCATGCCGCCTCCCGACGGCCTGGCCCTGCTGGCTCAAGCCAAGGAGATCCGGCCGGAGTTGCCGGTGGTGCTGGTCACCGCCTTCGCCTCCCCCGACGACGCGGTACTGGCCATGAAAAACGGGGCCTTCGACTACATCACCAAGCCCTTCAAGGTGGGGGAGATCAAGGATATCATCCAGGGGGCCTTAAATAGCCGCCGCAACCTTGACCTGCCCCTCCCAACCAGCACCGCCCAGCAACCCGCCAACGAATTTGAGGGAATCATCGGCGGCAGCGCCGAGATGCTGAAGATTTACGATATCATCCGCCGGGTGGCCCCCACCCAGGCCAATGTCCTGATCCACGGCGAATCGGGGACCGGCAAGGAGCTGGTGGCCCGGGCCATCCACCGCCTCAGCCCCGCCAGCAACCATCAGTTTGTCCCCATCATCTGCAGCGCCATCCCGGAAAGCCTCTTTGAGAGCGAGGTGTTCGGCTATACCAAGGGGGCCTTCACCGGGGCCACCGCCAACCGGGTGGGCCTGTTCGAACACGCCAACCATGGCACCGCCTTTCTGGACGAGATCGGCGAACTGACCCCCCTGATCCAGACCAAACTGTTGCGGGTCCTGCAGGAGAGGGAGATCAAAAGGGTGGGCGGCACCGAAACCATCCGGATCAATATCCGGGTGATCTCCGCCACCAACCGCAACCTGGAGGAGGAGATCGTCGCCGGCCGCTTCCGGGAGGACCTCTTCTACCGCCTGGCGGTGGTGCCGATCCGGGTCCCTCCCCTGCGGGAGCGCAAAGGAGACGTGCCCCTGCTGGTTGACCATTTCCTGGCCAAGTACTCCCGGCTCTTCAACAAGGATATCCGCAAGATCTCCTCCTACGCCATGGAGGTCCTGATGGATTACGATTTTCCCGGCAACGTCCGCGAACTGGAAAACATCATCGAGCGGGGCGTGGCCATGGAAAATTCCCAGATCATCCTGCCGGAGAGCCTGACCCTGGCCGGGCAACGGCGGGGCGGCCAGGAGGAGGCGCCGGCGGCCCCCGACCAGGTGATCAACAATCTCACGGAAGCGGCTCTGGAACGGGGCCTGGAGCCGGTACTGGCCGACCTGGAACGGGAACTGATCATCAAGGTTCTGGAGCGGGCCGACAACTCCAAAACCAAGGCCGCCGAACTGCTGAAAACCACCTTTCGCTCCCTGCGCTACAAAATCAAAAAATACCGGATCACCACCCCGCCCCCATGAGCAACCCCGCCAACCCGCCGGCCGGGCCCACCATCAAGCTGACCACCGTCCCGGCGAGCATGGAGGAGAGCGCCGGCGCCACCCAGCTGCTGAAAAAACAGCTTTCCTGGTATTTTCTGCTCCGGGTTATCTTCCTGACCCTGATTCTGGGGATCACCGCCGTACTGGAGGCCAGGGGCCACCGCCTGCCCAGCGACAAGCTGCACTACCCCCTGCTCTTCATCGGCGGAGTCTATCTCTTCACCATCGCCTCGGCGGTGCTGGCCGCCCGCATCAAGGAGCCACGCCGGTTTGCCACCCTGCAGATCATTTTCGATATTCTGCTGATCTCCACCCTGGTCTTTTTCAGCGGCACCAGCCACTCCCTGTTCACCGTGGCCTACTTCCCACCGATCATCGTGGCCGGTTTCATGCTGTTCCGCCGCTGCGCCCTGCTGATGGCGGCAATCAGCACCATCACCTACGGCGCCATGCTTTTGCTGGAGTTCAGCCAGTACAGCTTCGACATCCTGATCAGCGCCCCCCGCCCGGCCGCCGGCCTGGAGCGGCTGCTCAACCTCCTGGCCATCAACGGCATCTCCTTCTTTCTGGTGGCCGCCCTGGCCACCCTGCTGGCCGCCCGCCTCTCCCGCACCGAAGAGGCGCTCTCCCGCACCACCAACCAGTTCGACCGCCTCACCCTACTCTATAAGCAGATCTTCGACGATATCACCACCGGCATCATCACCGTGGACCAGAACTGGGTGATCAGCTCGTTCAACCGGGCCGCGGAGAAGATCACCGGCTACGCGGCAGGGGAGGCGGTGGGAAGGCGGGTGGACCGGATTTTCCCCGGCATCAAGCCGGCCGAGGAGCTTGCCGCCACCGGCCGGGCCGAAACCGAGCTGGTCCGCAAGGACGGCGAACAGGTGCCGGTGGGCTACTCCTGGAGCCGGCTTTACAGCGCCAAACCCGAGGAGAACAACTTCATCCTCTCCCTCCAGGACCTCAGCCGGATTCGCGAAATGGAGGCCAAGGTCCGCCAGAGTGAAAAGATGGCGGCGGTGGGCGAGATGGCCGCCGGCATCGCCCATGAATTCCGCAACCCCCTGGCCGCCATCTCCGGCTCGGCCCAACTGCTGGAACAACGCTTAAGGGACCAACCGGCCCAGGAGAAGCTGTTGCGGATCATCAGCCGGGAGTGCGACCGCCTGGAGGCGGCGGTGAGAAACTTTCTCCTTTTCTCCCGACCGGCCCGACCCAAACAGGAATGGCTCCAACTCAGGGAGGTGATCAATGAAAGTGTGGCCCTGCTGGGGCAAACCCCAACCTGGGGGCCGCGACACCGCCTGGAGTTGGATTTCCCCGGCCAGACCAGGGTCTGGGCCGATCCCGATCAGCTCAAGCAGGTGTTGCTCAATCTTCTGAGCAACGCCTGCCAGGCGATGCCCGACGGCGGCACCATCAGTTGCAATGCCAGCCAGGCCTGGCGGGACGGCCAGCAGGTACTGCTCATCCGTCTGCGGGACGACGGGCCGGGGCTGGCCCCGGCCATCCGGCGCAAGATTTTCGACCCCTATTTCACCACCCGCCAGGATGGAACCGGCCTGGGCCTGGCCATCGTCCACCAGATCATCAGCGGCCATGGCGGCGGCATCAGCGCCGAAAGCAGCCCCGGTCAGGGCACTCTCTTTGTTATCCAGTTACCCAACGGACCAGGTTGACTTTGCCTTGAAAGATGTTAGAATACCCTGGTTTTACACTTCTTGACCGGAACCGGGGCTCCTTCCCTTCCGGCAGTCCCGCCCCAACCCCTGGTTAAACACAAGGAATCAGCCGCCGTGGAATTAAACGTCTTCAGCATGTTCATGGAAGCAGGCATAACCATCAAGGCCGTTATCCTGCTGCTGCTCTTTTTCTCCCTTTACTCCTGGTTCATCATCTTCCAGAAAGAGACCCTTTACCGCAAGGTGCGCCGGGAATCGGCGGAGTTCACCGAAAGGTTCTGGAAAAGCAAGGATCTGGCCGAGGCCCACAAGAACGCCAAGGAGAACGACCTGGCCCCGGAGGCGTTGATCTTTCAGACGGCCTACCAGGAGTTGCAGAAACTCAACAAGTCCCGGAGCGGCGAGACCCGCCTGGAAAATCGGCTGGCCGGCATGGAACCGTTGAAACGGGCGGTCAACAAAAGTCTGAGCATGGAGATCGCCCGCCTGGGCCGCTCCCTGCCCTTCCTGGCCTCCACCGGCAGTGCCAGCCCCTTTATCGGGCTGTTCGGCACGGTCTGGGGGATCATGACCTCCTTCCATGAGATCGGGGTGCGGGGTTCCGCCTCCCTGGCCGTGGTGGCCCCCGGGGTCTCCGAGGCCCTGGTGGTCACCGCCGCCGGCCTGGCGGTGGCGATTCCGGCGGTGGTGTTTTACAACCATTACACCAACCAGCTAAATGATATCGAAGGGGGATGTCAGGCCTTTGCCACCGACTTCCTCAATCTGATCGAGCGGGATTTCCTCTCCCGCCGCTCCACCACCCTCGAGCAATAATCGTGGGAGAATCGCGCGATGGCTTTTGATCTTTCCCCCTCCGGCAAGGGCCGCCAGCTGGTGTCGGGCATCAACGTGACCCCCCTGGTGGATGTAATGCTGGTGCTGCTGATCATCTTCATGATCGCCGCCCCCATGATGACCCAGGGTGTGGACGTTGACCTGCCGGAAACCACCGCCCGCCCCCTGCGCCAGGCCGAAGCGCCGGTGATCATCACCATTGCCAAGAACGGTGAACTCCATTTCGACGATGTGGCGGTGAGCCGCCTGCTTTTAGGGCAGCAGTTGCAGAACCTGGCCCAGCGCCGGGGAACCGAGCAGACCATTCTGCTGCGGGCCGACCGGGAGGTGCCCTATGGTCTGGTGGTGGCGGTGATGGCCGACGTCAAGGAGGCCGGTTTCGACCAATTGGGGATGATCACCCAGCCCCCACAACGGTGAATGAGAACCAACACTTTATTTCGCGCGGGAGTCAGGTGAACCATCAACCGTACAGAGCCGGAAGCCAGGAGCAACCGTGGGGCATTCCGCTGGCCCTGGCGGCGGCAATCCACCTGCTGGCCCTTTTGCCGGCCATGGTCGCTCCCCACCTGAGCTTTTTCCACCGCCAGCGGATGCCGGACTTCCAAACCGTCAGCCTGATCAGCGTGGCCGACCTGCCGGTCCCGCGCCCCCCGGCGGCCCCGCCCCAGCCCCAGCCGACGCCACCCAGGCCCACGCCGCCGCCAACCCCGCCCCCGGCGCCAGCTCCAGCTCCGGCGCCGGCCCCGGCTCCCGCGGCGATACCGGTCCCGGCGCCCCAACCGACGCCGGCTCCCGCCGCCACCCCGGCACCAATCCCCGAGGTGGCCCCCCAGGTCGCCCCCAAGCAGGCTCCGCCCATCTCTCTAAGGCCGCAGCTCACCCGTGACGCCCGGGAGCAACTGGAACAGTTGCGGGAAGCCCAGCGTCGGGAGGCGGAGAGCCGGGCGCTGGCCCAGCAGGCGGAGGTCGCCAGAAGGCAGGCCCTGGACTCGGTGCGCGATCTTTACACCCAGCCGGCCCGAAGCGAAACTCCGACCCCGGCCCCGCCGCCGCCCCAGCCCGCCGCGGCAGCCGGGCCGACCGCCCCCCCCACCGGCGGAACGGTCGCGGTGGATGCCGCAACCCGTGAATATCTGAGCCGTCTCCACAGCCATATCCAAGCCCACTGGTCGCTGCCCAACCTGCCGACCTGGGATGAGCAGCTGCTGGCCACCATCATCGTCACCGTGCGCCGGGACGGCAGCGTCCGCAGCACGACCTTTGAAAAGCGGGCGGAGAACACTTACTTCAATCAACTGGTCCAAAAAGCGATCCAGGACGCCACCCCCCTGCCCCCCTTTCCGGAAGCCCTGCGCCAAAACGAAATGGAGATCGGCCTCCATTTTCGGCCCGGCGAGGTTTTTTGAACATATTCAGGAGAAAAGATGACCACCAAACTTTATTTGTCGCTGACAAAACTCCGGCTGCTGCTTCCCCTGCTGGCCGTGCTGCTGTTGTCTTCCCCCCTGGTCGGGTCGGGCCAGGCCCGGGTCTATCTTGATATCACCTCCCCGGAGTCGCGCAAGATCTCCATGGCGATCCCCCCACTGCTGGACGAGAACCGGCCGGGACAACCCATCGCCGAGGGCCGTCGGATGGCCGATATCCTGGGCCGGGCCCTGGAGTTCCACGGCTTTGTCCAATTGATCGACCCCAAACTTTACGGCGAGAGCCAGGAGGCCGACTGGAGCAGACAGGGGGCCGAATTTGTGGTTCTGGGCCGCTACAGCGAAAGCCCGGATGGCTTCAACCTGGAACTCAGGCTGCTGGATATCGCCGAGGGCAGGATGATCCACGGTCGCCGCTACCAGGCCCCCCGGGAGCTGGTGCGCCAGGTGCTGCTCCGTTTCTGTGATGAGGTGGTGGAGGTGCTCAGCGGCGTCAAGGGGATCAGCCAGAGCCAGATCGCCTTCGTCTCCGACCTGGATAATTACAAAGAGATCTATCTGGCCGACATCCTGGGAGATGATATTCGCCGGGTCACCAGGCACCAGTATCTGGCCCTGGCCCCCCGTTTCACCCGTGACGGCTATGGCCTGGCCTACACCTCCTATCATCGGGGCAACGCCAACCTCTACCAGACCGATACCCGGGAGCTGAAAACCACCCGGGCCATCTCCCGCTGGGAGGGGCTGAACATCACCCCATCCTGGCCGCCCACCGGCGACCGGATGGTGCTGACTTTAAGCCGGGACGGCAACCCCGACCTCTACCTGGCCGACAACAACGGCCGGGTCATGCGGCGCCTGACCAACGGTGAAGGAGTCAATGTCTCCCCCAGCTTCTCCCCGGACGGCCGCCGCCTGGCCTTTGTCTCCGACCGTAGCGGCACCCCCCAGATCTATGTTATGGATATGCGAACCTTGGCGATCCAGCGCTTGACCTTCCAGGGCAACGACAACACCACCCCGAGCTGGTCGCCGGACGGTAAATGGATCGCCTACACCGGCCGGGTGGATGGAGCACTGCATATTTTCATGATCCGCCCCGAAGGGGGGCCGCCGATCCAGGTTACCCGCACCTGGGGCGACCATGAAACCCCGAGCTGGTCGCCGGACAGCCGCCAGCTGGTTTTTGCCCGTAAACGTAACGACCGGGAGGAGATTTGCGCTATTTTCACCAACGGCAGCGGCTTACGCGTGCTGTTTCGCCACGAACCGGGCAACCATTCCATGCCCCAGTGGTCACCCCGCCTGGAAAGATAAAGAATTGACGAACAAGGGAGAATAAAGATGAAAAAGAGCATGCTCAGCTTCGCCCTCTTAGCTGGCCTTACCCCTTTTATGGTCCAGTGCGTGGCCACGGAGCAGGATCTCCGGGGAGTTGATCTGCGTACCCGCACCCTGGACAATCGCTTGAGCGAAGTGGAGCGGCTGACGGAAACGGTGCGCAGCCAGGCCGCCGCCCAGGCCCGCCTGGGCAGCGACCTGGGGAGCATCAACGACCGCCTGTTGCAGCACCAGGGGCGGATGGAGGAGACCGACCACCAGCTGGCCCGCGCCAGGGAACAGCAGGAGGCGGCCCAGCGAAACACCAGCATCCGGCTGGATAATATCGATATCAAGCTCAAGGAGGTCGCGGAACTCCTGGAGGCCCGCGACCGCAACCTGACCGCGGCTCTGGATGAAATGACCAGGCAGCAACGGGAAAACAGCCAGCAGATTCAGGAGCTCAGGGAGCAGCGGGCCAGGGAGGCGGCGGAACGGGCGGCAGCGGCGGCCCGGGCGGCGGAAGCGGCCAAACGGGAGGCCGAAGAGCGGGCCCGGCGTGAAGCGGCGGAACGGGAGCGGGCCAGGACCGCCAGCGCCCCGGCCCGCGCTCCGGCCGGCGGTCCCAAGGAGATCGTGCCGGAAAATATGAAGCAGAAGGTGGACTCAGCCGAGAGCGCCCCCACTCCCACGGCTCCGGCCAGCCGGCCGGAAACCCGGGCTGAAGCGACCCCCGCCCCGGCTGCCGGCCAAAACCTCTATGAGCAGGGCCGCAACCATCTGCGGGATAAAAAATACCAGGATGCCTACGCGGCCCTGGCTCGCTTTCTGGAGCAGACCCCCCGCGGCGAAACGGCGGCAGAAGCCCGTTTTCTGCTGGGGGAAAGCCTCTATCACCTCAAGGAATTTGAACTGGCGATCCTGGAGTACCAGAAGTTGATCGCCGACTTTCCCGGTAACGCCCGGATCCCCGAGGCCCTGCTCCGCCAGGGGATGGCTTTTGAAGAGCTGCGGGAACCCTCCACCGCCGCCATTATCTACGAGCGACTGGCCGGAGAGTTCCCCAACAGCAACCAGGCGAAGCAGGCCCGGGAAAGATTGCAGAAGATCCGTTAACTGGTGATGCCCAGCTCTTTCTCCTTGGCGGCCACCGCCAGGCGGGTCTTGATGGCGGTATCGGAGATCAGACTCATGGAATCGATGCCGCACTCCACCAGGAAGGTGGCGAATTCCGGAAAGTCGCTGGGGGCCTGACCACAGATCCCGATCTTCCGACCCCGGCGCTTGGCGGTGTCGATCACCATTTTGATCATGGTCTTCACCGCCGGGTCCCGCTCGTCATAGATATGGGCCACCAGGTCGGAATCGCGATCCAGCCCCAGGGTAAGCTGGGTAAGATCGTTGGAACCGATGGAGAAGCCGTCAAAGACATCGGCGAAGGCGTCGGCGGCGATCACGTTGGAGGGGATCTCGCACATCACGTAAACCTCCAGGCCGTTCTCCCCCTGGACCAGACCGAACTCCCGCATCACCTCAATTACCTTGCGCCCCTCCTCCGGGGTCCGGCAGAAGGGGACCATCAACTTGATATTGGTCAGGCCCATATCGTTACGGGCCTTGAGCAGGGCCATGCACTCCAGCTCGAAGGCGGGCTTGTATTTGGGATCGTAGTAGCGGGAAGCCCCCCGCCAGCCGATCATCGGATTGGATTCCACCGGCTCGTAAAGCTTGCCGCCCACCAGGTTGGCATACTCGTTACTCTTGAAGTCGGAGAGGCGAACGATGACGTCCCGGGGATAGAAGCCGGCCCCGATCCGGCCCACCCCTTCGGCCAGCTTGTCGATGAAGAACTGTTTCTTGTCATCGGGATAGGCGGTGGTCCGGCTTTCGATCTCCTTGACGATGGCCGCCACCTTGGGGTCGGAGGCCGCCTTCTCTTTGAGCTCGTCAAAGTAGTAGAGGGCCAGGGGGTGGATGCCGATGTGGGAGTTGATGATGAACTCCTCCCGGGCCAACCCCACGCCGTCGTTGGGAATCTGCCCTTCGGAGAAGGCCTTTTCGGGAATACCGACGTTCATCATGATCTTGGTGCGGGTGGTGGGCACCGAGTCGAGATCAAGGCGCTCCACCTCATATTTGAGTAAACCCTCGTAGATGTTGCCGGTCTCGCCGTCGGCGCAGGAGACGGTAACCTCGGCGCCGTTGGGGATCAGCTCGGAGCCGTCACCGGTGCCGATCACGCAGGGAATTCCCAACTCGCGGGAGATGATGGCCGCGTGACAGGTCCGGCCGCCCCGGTTGGTCACGATGGCGGCGGCGATCTTCATGATCGGTTCCCAGTCGGGATCGGTCATGTCGGTGACCAGCACCTCCCCCTTCTTGAAATCGTGGATGTCGGCCACGTTGTGGATCACTGCGGCCTTGCCCTGGCCGATCTTGGCCCCCACCGCCTGACCTGAAGCCAGCACCTTGCCCTGCTCCTTCAGCACATAGGTCTCGATCTCCTTCTTGCTGGTCTGGGAGTGAACGGTCTCGGGCCGGGCCTGGACGATGAAAAGCTCACCGGTCCCCACCTCCTTGCCGTCACCATCCTTGGCCCACTCGATATCCATGGCTTTGCCGTAGTGATCCTCGATGATGCAGGCCCAACGGGACAGGGTGAGGATCTCGTCGTCGCTGAGCACGTAGCTGCCCCGCTCCTCCGGGGTGGTATCGACATTTTTAACCGGCTCGTCGGCCCCGGGATCGGTGTTGTAGATCATCTTGATCTCTTTGCTGCCCAGGCGCTTGCCCACCACCGGCCGCTTGCCCTCATGGAGGGTGGGCTTGAAAACGTAAAATTCATCGGGGTTGACCGCCCCCTGGACCACGTTTTCCCCCAAACCCCAGGCCCCAGTGAGGAACACCGCGTCCTTGAAGCCGCTTTCGGTGTCGATGGAGAAGATTACCCCCGAGGAGGAGGAGTCACTGCGCACCATCTTCTGGACCACGATGGAGAGATAGACGTCGAACTGGCCGAACCCCTTGTCATGGCGATAGGAGATGGCCCGATCGGTGAAGAGGGAGGCGAAGCATTTCTTGCAGGCGGCAATCAGGGCCTCGGGGCCACAGATGTTGAGATAGGTCTCCTGCTGGCCGGCAAAGGAGGCGTCGGGCAGATCCTCGGCGGTGGCCGAAGAGCGTACCGCCACCGCGCAGTTGGGGCCGTAATCCTGCTCCATTTTGCGATAGGCCTCGATGATGGCGTCATAGAGAGGTTGGGGAAATTCGGCGGTGCGGATGATATCCCGAGCCTTCTTACCCCGCTCCTGGAGGTTGCGCAGATCATGGGTATCCAACCCGGCCAGGGCGTCGCGGATCGCCTGCTCAATGCCCGCTTCTTCCAGCAGGTAGCGGTAGGCATAGGCGGTGATCGCGTAACCATTGGGCACACTAACCCCCTTGGACATCAGCTTCTGATGCATCTCGCCCAGGGAGGCGTTCTTGCCGCCGACCAAGGGTACATCGTCGATCAGGATGTCGTCGAACCACAGAATAAGGGCCTGGTCATGTTTTCCCATCATCATCTCCCATCTAATTTTTTGACTGTTTAAGCCTTCGATATAAAACTGAAACCGTGGTGCCAAACCTGATTAATTCCAGGGCGTTCAACATGGGGGAGCAACAACAGCTCATCACCTCAGCTATATAGCTAATCTTGGCCCGGGGGTCAACCGAATTGCCGACATGCCGAGAAAAACCCATCCGAAAAAATTGACGTTAAAACTGGCAACAACGCTGGAGTTTCCTGAAAATCCA
>NZ_JBIPKH010000024.1:0-29282 GCF_044068625.1 Desulfurivibrio modestus | reverse complement strand
ATGTAAAGAGGAGGTAACCGCGACATGTACAAAGGCAAAGTTGCAATGATCGCCATTGTGGCGCTGCTCTTGGCGGCATTTTTGACCGCTTGCAGCAGTGGTAGCAGCAGTCCGCCCCCGCCCACGCCCACTCCGGAAGATCCGGCGGTGACCGCCACCATCTCCGGCCAGGTCACCGGCAGCGGTGGTCTGGCCGATGTGCTGGTGGCCGGCGGCGGCAATCAAACCCACACCGACACCAACGGCTTTTTCACTCTGGAGGTGGAGGTTCCCGAGGATAATCGGGTGGTGCTGAGTTTCTCCAAGTCGGGACGGGTTCCCGCCACCAGGGTGGTTAACTACACCGAAGGAGTTTCCGATTACGCCCTGGCCCTCTCGCTCAGGGTGCCCACCGCCGCCGCAACCGTGAACCTGGCGGACGTTGATGCGCTGGAGGTGACGGATAACGGCAACGGTGGGCAGCACAAGATGACCATCGGCAATCTGCAGCAGGCCATCGGTGATGAGGGCACCATCGAGGTGAGCGCCTACTATGGAGATCCCACCAGCGAGGAGGGGCGCCAGTCCTTCCCCGGTGATTTCATGGCGGCCCGTTCCGATGACCCCGAGGAGAGCGGGCAGGTGGATGCCGGTGATGCCGACATTCTGCTGGAAAGCGTGGTTTTTACCGATATCAGCATCACCAACGGCAACGGTCAGCAGATCGAAACCTTTAACGGTGAGTGGCTGCTGGTGGAGATGCGCCTGCCCGACGAATTGCAGAACCGTTACCAGGCCGGCGACTACATTGAGTGGTGGTCCTTCGACGAGGAGAAAGGGATCTGGGTCCAGGAGCACGCCTTCCCCGAAGGCCATTCTGGCAGGGTGATTGAGGCGGATGGCTTTTCCCACGCCCTTATTTTCAACCACGAGACCGAAAACGCTCTTTACGCCCGGGCCTACGCCCGCCATCTGAGCTGGTGGAACGTGGATGTGCCGGTGGATCAGCACGCGGTGGTTTGCGTTGACGTGGTTGATGAGGATGATGAACCCCTGGCCAATGTCCAGGTGGAGGCCCGGGGGGTTACTTTTCAGAGCTCCACCTATGCCACCACCGCCAGTGACGGCAGGGCCTGCATGACCGTGAAGCGTTCGACGGATGAAAGTAACCCCGAAACGATCACGGTCCATGGCCGTCTGGGTTCCTTCGGCAGAACCTATGATGTGACCGACGCGGAGGAAGGGGATCCCGTAACCGACGAGATTTACGTCCCCACCGCCGACGGCAGCACCATTCGCAACACCAACCCGGAGAACTGGCTGGTTCTGAGCAATAAGCTGGTCATGGCCTATGACGGCCGGATTCAGGGTTCGGTCACCTACGAGGATTCGGGGTTGCCGGCGGTTGGAATTCGGGTCCGGACCAACCTGGGGGTAACCGCCCTTACCGATGCCGTTGGAGATTATGAGCTGAAAGTTCCCCAGGGCACGGTGCTGGTGGCGGTGGTAGGGGCCTCCAGCCGGGAAGTCGCGGTGGGTGCGGAGGCAGTCACGGCTGATTTTATCATTCCCAACCAGGCTCCGGTGATCGACGATATCCAGGCCGATCCAGGTCTGATGGTGGATGCCGGTACTCTTGTGGTTTTCCAGGCCGTGGCCCATGACCCGGATGGCGACCCCATCACCTATCAGTGGCAGGCCAATGTAGGGACTCCCACCAGCGGCAGCGGGGCCACCTTCAACTGGCGGGCTCCCAGCGGCACCGGCACCGCCACCATCACCCTCACCGTCAGTGATGACAAGGGAAGAGAGGCCCAGGCCAGCCGGCAGGTAATTTACGGCGGCGAAGTGGCGGGCACCTCCCTCAAGATAACCGTCAAGGATGAACCCAGTCTCGACAATCCCGTGAGCGACGCTTACGTTATTCTCCATGCCACCGACGGCATCGCGGTTGACGAATATCTCACCACCGGCACCGACGGGGTGGCGGATTTCGGTGATATCGGTCGTGATCGGGCCACCGTTACCATCGCTTACGAGTTCGCCGGCGAGTGGACCAATCGGGTGCTGGATACCATGGTGGATATGCCGGTGGCCGATATGGTCTACTATGTCGGCTCCGATGATTTTGAAATGACTTATTTCGATGGCAATCTTGACTGGGGAACTGCTGGCCGCCCGGCTAGCGTTAACTCCATTGGCCTCGTCCATCCCTATGGCTGGTCGGCTGGAGGAGACCTGATCAGCGGCTTTTTTTATGACGATCAGCTCCAGGAAGACGGCACGATCAGCCTGGTGGCGGCCGGTTTCGATACCGCCTCCCAGATGGTCCGCTACGGTTACCTGCTGGACCAGAATCCTGCTGACTCGCCCTTTACGATTACGGTGGATCGTACCCCCGCCCTGCTGGACTGGACAGCCGACAGAACTCTCAACAGCCTGTTTATCTTCGGCTGGCGGGCTAACGCCGAGGTGGGGATTGGCCGCAATTTTAACCTGTCCTCGGAGACGGGGACCCTGGCCTGGGCCGATGGTTTTCCCACCGACTCCTATTCCATCAAAGCCAGCGGCACCATGGGCGAGGGCGCCAACGACTGGCTGACCGTTCTGAACCAGTCGGCGATTCCCGCCAGCCTTAATATCCCGGTGGCCGGGTTCAATCTGGCCGACCTGAGTTATGATCTGGACAATAAGCGCTTCACCTGGCAGCTGCTGGGAGAGGCCGCCGCGGTGGATTATGTGGAAGTCTCGGTATACGCCTATGAGTGGAGCTGGACCGCCGCCATGGCCCCGGCCGCCGCGGGCAGTTTTAGCGTCCCCGATCTGCCGACAGCGATCGCCGATTGGGTCGACTTCACCGTGCCGCCCCACCATGCCGGGATTGAAGCCGGTGATTTTGATACCGTCAGCGGCTACGATCACCTTGCTGCCACCTATGTTCAGGGGGATCACCCGGAACTGATCAGCAACCGGATTATGTGGGCCTTCTCCTGGCTGGAGGAAGATTGGGAAGGGGAGGGAACAACACCCCAGGCCCTGTCAGCCTCCGGGTCCGAAACTCTGGAGCAACCGCAAGGAAGCCGGAAAAAGCCCGGTGATGGGATCATGGGGCTGTTGCGCCGTTAACCCCAACTAAATCAAAAACGATCAGATCAAGATCAAGGGGGAGGATGTCAAGCGGCATCCTCCCCCTTGTTTATTTCCCGCAGCAGATCATGCTTGTTGTTGACCCCGGCCTTATCGAAAACCCTTTTCATGTAGGTCTTGATCGAGGACTGGGAGATCCCCAGCTCCCGGGCGGCCTCCTTGTAGGTATGGCCGGCCAGAACCAGGGCAACCACCAGTTTCTCCTGCTCCGACAACTGTTTTTGATGGGTGGCCCGGCCGGCGTTCCAGTTCTCGACCAGTTGCTCCGGGTTGACCGCCGCCACCGGCGCAGATCGGAGCGAGGCGTCGGTGGTGGCGGCAGCGTTCTCCGGGTTTTGCGGGATTGGCTGGTTGGCCCTGGTTTGGGGCCGCCACCAGCCGAGAAAGTAAAGAGCCAGGATCGCCATGGTCAGGATCAGGGTGCCGGCCGAGGTCAGCAGTTGCCCCATGGCCGCGAAGTTGCCGGCGACCAGGGTGCCGCTGAAGATGGCCAGCAGCATTACCGCCAGGCCGATGGCCACCGCCCGCTGGTTCTGGGCCTGGTTCAGCAGCAGGCAGATCAGAAAAAGATCGATCAGACCGAAGGCCAGGTGGTTGGCGTACATGCTGATAATGGTGGCGATGACCGGTTCCCACTCCAGTAAGGTGAGGGAGAGCATGGCGCAAAGAAGGCCCAGAACCAGCAGTAGATCACGGTTGCGGCCAACCAGCCAGGCTCCCCCCAGGGTGGCGATTCCGTAAGCCAGTAGCTCGATGCCGGCTAGAGGGCTGACCTTGGCGTATTGGGGAGAGATAAAGCCGAACATCAAACCCCCGATCAGGTAGAAGAGAAAGATGAAGGGCAGGTAGGGGGTCAGGCCGGCAAAAAAGGGGGGGGAAACCGAATCGGGTCGGGTTGGGGCCTGGTTGTCGATGGGAAATGGCATCAGTAGAACCGGAGGCAGGGCGATCAGCAGAAACAGCCAGGATGGGGTGGCCGCTACCTGCGAAAAGAGGGCCGCCAGCAAATTCCCGGTCAGTAAGCCAACCGCCGCCGCCCAGGGTGGGGCCGGCGAGCGTTTCAGGTTGACTATTACTCCCACCGCCAGGGGAGCCGCCGCCACCCCCAAAGTTCCCATTATCAATTCCGGGTGTTCAGGAAAGTGGGGAAATGACGCGGTAAGCAGGGAGGTAAGCCCGCCGGAAGCTCGGAATAGTATGAGCTGCGCCCTTTCATCCCGAAGCCCGGCCAGCAGCAGGATGGCAACAATGTGCCCGGCCAGAAAGTAGAGCATCAGGCTGGGGGCCTTGGCCGGGGGCAGCAGGCTGCCGCTCATGGGAAAGACCACCAGCCAGAGAACAAAAGCGGCGAAGTGCAACGAGCTGATTGCGGGTTTCATGGAACTTTTATATAGCCGGTTGACAGAAAAAGTCGACAGAAAACCCCCGGTTGGACGACAATTGCCGGTGGTTCCTCCTTCATTTGGATGTCGTTTTTTGCCCTCGATTGCCAAATCTTCTTGCCGGAAGCCTGCCGTCGCCGTAAACTGTCCCCGTTTTCCAGATTTGGGTTTTACGGTGTAAATTGTTGATTTCTTGATTATAAAACATGAGCGGTTATGGGCCGATGCGTTTTGGGGCGGAAAAAACTTTGATCAACCTGCTGCTCAAGCTGGTGCAGATGTTGCCTCGGCGATGGGCCCTGGCCTGGGGCCGGGGGCTGGGGTGGCTGGTGTACCATTTGGATGGTCGCCATCGTCGGGTGGCCCTGGCCAATGTCGCCATCGCCTTTCCCCGCGCCGCGCCGGGGGAGGCCAAGGCCATTGTCCGCCGCTCTTTCCAGTTTTTCGGGGCCTATATCCTGGATATGCTCTCCCTTTTGAACCGGGGGTTGGAGTCCGCCCGCTTCGCTGATTTCGAATTTGCCGGGGTGGAACATCGGGAGGCGGCCTACGCCAGGGGCAAAGGGGCGATCTTCTTTTCCGGCCACTACGGGCCCTGGGAGATGATGGCCCTGGCCCATGGCTGGCAGGGCCATCCCATGGGAGTGGTGGTCCGCGAACTTGACAATCCCCACCTGGAGGCCCTGCTCCAGCGCTTCCGGACCCTGACCGGCAACTTTATCATCGAGAAGACCCAGGCGTTTCGGCCCATGTTGAAGGCGATGCGGGAAAACAAGGGGCTGGCGATCATGATCGACCAGAATGAAAGTTCTAAAAACCGGCTCTTTGTCGATTTTTTTGGCCGTCCGGCCGCCACCACCCCGGCGGTGGCCCTGTTGAAGATCAAAACCGACGCCGCCCTGATTCCGGTGATCTCCCTGCCCCTGCCGGGCAACCGTTACCGCTTCACCTACCTCCCCGAGGTGGAGATCAGCCGGAGCGGCGATCGGGACCAGGATATTCTGGCCTACACCCAGGCCTGCACCGCCGTACTGGAGGAGCAGATTCGGGCCCAACCCGATTACTGGCTCTGGATGCATCGGCGCTGGAAGACCCGGCCCGACGGGGAGAGCCCGCCTCAGAACTGATGTCCGATGAAGCCCAGGTAGAAGAAGGAGCGATCCTCGGCCTCCACGTCGCTGTCCAGCCGATAGGCCATCCCCACCCGCAGGTTCAGCGGCAGCAGATGGGCGAACACCAGATCCAGCTTGTATTCCACCCCCAATGAACTCTTGATCTCCTGGTCGTTTTCGGCCCCATGCCAGGAACCGTCCCAGGCCGCGCCGCCCTCGGCGAAGATGGTCAGGTGAGAGCGGTCGAAGAAGAGGGGAAAGATCGCCGGGCCGTTTTCGTGATAGGCCAGGGGCAGGCGATATTCCACGGTGCCGCGCAGGATCCGGTCGCCCCGTTGCACCGCCCGGGGGTAGCCGCGCAGGGCAAAAACCCCCTCCGACTGGCCCAGCAGTTCCTCCGGGGTCCAGAAGCCGCCGAGCTGAAACCGCCGCTGCAGCAGGCGATCACCCTCAGCCAGCCCCCCCTTGAGCCACCAGCCCCAAAGATGGCCCCGCAGGAAGGGCACTCGGCCATACCCCCGCAGATCCCCCAGGAACTCATCCAGCTCAAAATCACTCTCCAGGGAGGAACTGAAATGGTTCCAGCGGGCTTGGACCATGCCGCCCCGGGTGGGAGCGATTGCCAGCCGGGGCCACTCCCGGTTGGCGAAAGTCAGCCCCAGGGTGGTGCCCCGCAGGACTCCGGTGGCCGGGGCCTCCTCCCCCGTCGGCAGGGTACTCAGGGTGGTCAGCCGTTGCTCGATCACGCCCAGGCGGCCGGTCAGACCCCAGCGCATCTGGAGCAGGGGCACCAGCAGGGTGGCCCGCAGGTCGCGCCGCCGTTCCCAGTAATCGGGCAGGGGACGATGGCCCGGCTCCTTTTCGGGCGGGGTCCAGAGATTGCCGTGGTTAACGGCCAGGTCGGAGGCGCTCAGCTCCAGGATGGGGAAAAACCAGTGGTTGCGGTAGCTGATCGCCCAGGACCAGCGATCGCTGGCGCTGCCGTAGAGGGCTGCGGCTTCAAAGCGATGGCGGTGCAGGGCGTCGGCCCCCCAGGTGCTGAAACCGTAATTGCCACCCTCCTCATCCACGGAAAACAGGGGCAGCCAGCCCCGGGGCAGCAGGGTGGCGCCGGCCAGGTAGGGCCGGTGGGCCGGGAGCTGGGCATCGTCGCTGGCTGCCGGCTTGCCGGCAGATGGTGTTGACCTCTGACCCCGCTCCCGCGAAGCGGTCTCCTGCTGGGCCGGGGCGGTGCTTATCGTCCCGTGGTTTTCCAGCAACTGCAGGTCAAAGCCCCGGGCGGAGTAATCGGCAAACACCAGCCGCCCGGTCCGGGGGCAGAGGGCCGGTTCAAAGGCGCCTCCCACCACGTTGGTCACCCGGGCCAGCTCCCCGGTGGCCGGGTCCAGGCGGTGGATATTGTGAACCTTGGCCGCTGCCAGGGTAAAGTAGAGTTGTCGGCCATCGCCACTCCAGACCGGCCAGGCGGGGGTGGAGTCGGCCCTCTCCAGCAGCACCCGGCTTTCACCCCCGTCGGCGGCCAGGATCTCCAAGCCGGTCCGGCCCCGGCGCCAGCGATCCACCACCAGGCGCTCCCCGTCGGGGGACCAGCGGGGGCGGCCGTAAACCACCGGTTGCTCCTCTTGGCGCAGGGGAGTGATCCGGCCCTCTTGCGGGTCGACCAGCACCAGGGTGGTGGTCCCTTCCCCCTCCCGCACCGCGATCAGCCGGCTGCCGTCGGGATGAAAATCGGGGTCGCGCAAGCGGGCGCCCGTGGTCAGGCGGGTAAGCCGCTGTTCCTTGAGGTCGTAGAGATAGAGATCGGCATAGAGCTGAAAGGAACGGCGGCGCTCCCAACGGGCAAAGGCCAGGTAACGGCCATCGGGGGAGAAGGAGAGCCCGGTGGAACCCAGGGCGTCGGTGAGCTGCCGCTCCTTGCCGCTGGCGAGATCCAGCAGCCAGAGCGCCGGCCATTGGCGGGCCCCGGCTTCGCTGTAAGCCAGGAAGCGACCGTCGGGGGAAAAGCGGGGGGCTCCGATCCGGTAACCCCGCCGGGTAAGGGGTTGACCCGCGGTTTCACCCTCTTCCACCACCCGCTGCTTGAACGCCGCCGCCCGCTCGGTCTCCACTTGCCGCCACTGCCGCCAGAGCTCTTTGGGGCCTTTGCCCATGGTGCTGGTGAAGGAGGCGTGGAGCCGGAAGGGCAGGGCGCGACCGGCATAATCGGCGGCCTGGGCAAAAAGCCTCTCCTCACCGTAGGTTTCGGTAAGGTATTCGAGGAAGGCGGCCCCGAAAACGTAACGGCTGTAGCCTCCCGGCCAACTGGCCTGGAACCCCTGCATCCGGCCCAGGGTGGGGAATTGATCCTCCAGGGCCGCCATCCGCACAATCATCTCGAAGTAGGCCGAGCCGGTGCGGCCCCGACCGGTGAGGGCGCTCTCTTCGTAGGTGGCCAGCCCCTCCACCAGCCACTGGGGTGAGAACCAGTTGGGAAAGGTCCAGGGGGTGGCGATCCGGCCGAAGAGGGCCCGGGCCACCCGGTTGCCGCCCCGGACCTGATCGAGATGGGCGATATGGAGATATTCATGGACAAAAAGGAGAGTTAACCACTCTTCATAATCGGCCAGCTCCTCGCCGGGGGCGGCGGGGCGCAGCAGCAGGTAGACCGTGTTGTAAGGGAAGGAGGTGGCCGCCGCGTTGGCGTAATCCAGGTGGTCGGAGATAATAACCCGGGTCCGGCCCCGGGGGGTCCAGGCCAGGCGGGAGTTGATCTTGGCGTGGACCTCCTCGGCGATCCTGGCGGTATGCTCGGCCTGGGGGGCCAGATGATGGGGGAAATGGATCGCGAAGTTGTCGGTGGTCAGGGTCCGCCAGCGGTAGTGGGAGGGGTAGGGGGCAAAGGGGTGGGCCGGGGCGGTCCAAGCCAGGAGCAGCACTGTGCCGAGCAGGATCAGGATCCGCGCCGGTATGGCCGGGGCTGCCGGCTGTTGCTCCCTCACGCTTTCACCGGGGGAAAAAGGTTGAATAAGGCAAACATGGCAATCTCCTGGGGCGAGGGTTGGCTTGGGGCCGGCTGGTCAGATTGTACAATGTAACCTTGCGCCCCGGCAAGGGCTCGGTTATCTTCCCTAAGTTTACGGTTGCGACCGGCCATAAAGATTAAACCTTGCTGACCGAGGAGTTTGGGGTGGGGTCCAGCCGGGACTGGCACTACAGCACCCGTAAAGTAAATGAGCAGACCGTTGCCGCCGTAACCAACCGGCTGCGTCAGCAGTAATTAACTTGCCAAACAAGGAGACCAGAATGAAGAAGATATTGGCGGCGGCCACCGCCCTTTTGGCCCTGGCCGCGGTGGAATCGACCCAGGCCGCGACCTTCGAGCTTAGTTTGAGCGATACCTCCATCCAGAGCAGACTGGCGGCGCCGGTGATCGAGGATGACCACGGCTCCACCGAGTTCAACGCCCGGCTGCTTTACAACGATCGCAAACGGCTCACCCTGGCCTCGGCCGGGGTGGAGTTCATCACCCAGCCTTTGGCCTCCGGCCTGGGCCTGGGACTGGGTGTCGAGGCCCTGGCCGGCCGGAAAAAGGACACCAGGGCCAACCAGGATATCTATGGCCTTTCGGTGGGGGCCCGCCTCTACTACTATCCGGCGGAGTTGGCCGGCTGGGGCTTTCAGGCCAAACTTTACTACGTTCCCCAGATCACCGCCTTTTCCGACTTGGATCGGCTGCTTGAGACGGGCGCCCGGGTCGGTTACGCGGTCAGTCCCACCCTGGAGGTCTTCGCCGAATACCAGAATATCAGGGCGGATTTCGATCGGCTGGGCAAGCAGACCATCGACGATAACCTCCGGGTCGGGTTTGCGGCCAGTTTTTAACGGCCTCTACCTTGCCTCCTGCCAGATTACCTGATCCCGGCCGGCTTCCTTGGCTTGGTAGAGCCGCTGGTCCGCCTGGTCCACCAAGGCCTCCGGGGTCAGTTTTTCCGCAGTAATTTCAGTCACATCAACCACCCCGCCGCTGATGGTGATCCTTAGCGACTCCCCGTGGCACTCAAAATGGTGGCGGCGGGTGGTGTCCAGCATCCGTTGGGCGATGGCCGCCGCCGCTTCGCGGTCGCTGTCGATCAACATCACGATGAACTCCTCCCCGCCGTAGCGGGCCACGATATCGAAGGCCCGGAAGCCCTCCCGCAGGAGAGTGGCGAACTCTTTCAGCACGCAGTCGCCCACCAGATGGCCGTGGGTATCGTTGAGCTCTTTGAAATGGTCGAGATCGAAGATGGCCAGGGCAAAGGGTTTGTGGGTCCGGCGGTACTCCTTGATCTGGGTGGTCAGGCTGGTGAAGAAGTGGCGCCGGTTGTAGAGACCGGTCAGCCCGTCGGTGATGGCGTTGACCGTCAGTTCCCGTTCCAGGGCCTCCCGCTCCAGGCCCGCCGAGATCAGGTTGGCGATCATGATCAGCCGGTGGCCCGTCTGTTCTTCATCACAGGCGTGCAGGCGCAGGTAATCCAGGCCGACAAAACCCACTAACTGTTGGTTGACGGCCACCGGCATGGTGCAGAGGGAGCGAATGCCCTGCTCACTGAGCATTTTGCGTTCGGCCGCCGCCTCCTCGGGCAATTGGTCGACATCGGGGATGGAGAAGATCCGTCCGGCCTGGAACTGTTCCCGCATTCTTTGTTGCCACCAGGGAAACTCCGCCGTGGGAATTTCTTGCAGCAGCTCGCGCTGGGGGGGGACTCCGGGGGCGCACCACTCATGGGTATTGTTCAGTTGTTGGCCGTCGGAGGTGTAACGGAAGAGATAGGCGCGGTCCACGGCGAAAAATTCGCCGACGGCCCGCAGCATCTCGCTGATGGCTCCATCGATTGATCCAGCACCGGTCTGGAGAAACCGGGTTGAAGTTTCGGCCACCAATGCCTGGAAACGGCTTTGCCGGTGGAGATCCTCGGTGTCCCGCTGGTGCTGGCGCCAGGCGGTCAGCCCCCAGCCCACCAGGGCCAGGGTCCCCAGGCCGAGCAACAGGAAGAGGGGAACGGCGCGGCGCAAGGTGGTTTGGGCTTGGGCCCGGCGTTGCTCCAGGCTGTCCCTGGCGGCGGCCAGGGCGTTGTCGTAGAGTTGGTAACCGGCGGTGATCACCTCGGTGGCCGCGGTGAAAAAATTCTGGGCATCCGCCGGGGTGGTGGCCCCCGTCGGAGAGTAGGCAGCGAGCAGATCGCGGATCTGAACGATGGTGGGCCGGATGGTAAGGGAGAGTTCTGCCAGGGATCCGGTCAGATCGGGCCGGGCCTGGAGGACCATGGCGGCATGGTGCTCCAGGCGGGTGCTGACGATATCAAGGAGCAGGGCCCGGCCGAAGATCCGGTCACCCAGATGCTGGTTGCCGGCGGGGGTGGAGAGCAGGGTGGCGTAGAGGGCCCGGATCTGCCCGTTGGGTTCCAAGGCCAGCTCCAGCAGCAGATCGAGAATCTGGACCAGATTGTAGGTATCGGCCACCGGATCGAGATCAAGGCCGGAGGTGGTGATTGCCCGGCGATGGAGGGCCAGCAGCGGGCCGATCTGGGCGGTGAAGGCGGCAAACACCTGCTCGGGGGCGGAATAGTCCTGAGTGGTCCGGAGGCGCCGCCACTCCTGGAGCCGGACCCCGCTCTCCTGGGCCAGGCCCAGGGGGTCCTGCTCTTCGGCCAGATATTCCAGAAAAAGGGCAAAAGCCTGGTCCACCGCCGCCAACCGCCCTGCCAGCCGGGGACCGGTGAGAGCCGGGTCGGCTTGTTGGCCCATGGTCAGCAATCCCCGGGATTCCTGCATGGGTTCGATGATGGCCCGAATATGTTCAAGATGGTTAAGGCCCTGGATTCCCCGCTGGGCCTGCTGGGCCTGCTGGAGCACCGCCCCAAAATAGCCGTAGGCCACCGCCGCCAGCAGCAGCAGCATGATCAGGCCGTTGCCCAGGATAAAACCGGGGCGGCGGACCCGTCGGCGCCGGGGCTTGGCGGCGTTCACTGGGGGCCTCCCGGCGGGTCGTTGGCGGCGCTTTCGGGGTCGAGGAAGGCGGCGGCGAAGAGGGCCCGGGTGTAAGGGTGTTTGGGGTCGCTGAACAGTTTGTGGCTGGGGCCGGCTTCCACCACCCGGCCGTTCTGCATCACCGCCACCTCATCGGCCAGGGCCCGGATGGTGCGCAGGTCGTGGGAGATGAAGATATAGGTCATGTTGTGGCGCTGCTGTAGCTTTTTCAACAGCTCGATGATCTGGGCCTGGATGGTCATGTCCAGGGCGCTGGTGGGCTCGTCCAGGATCAGCAGCCGGGGATTAAGGACCACCGCCCGGGCGATGGCGATTCGTTGGCGCTGGCCGCCGGAAAATTCGTGGGGATAGCGGTCGGCCGCTTCCGGCGGCAACCCCACCTCCCGCAGGACCTCCTGGACCATGGCCAGCCGCTGGGCTCTGTTGCCGCCGATTTTATGGGCCGCCAGCCCCTCTCCGATGATCTGGGCCACGTTGAGCCGGGGGGAGAGCGAGGCGAAGGGGTCCTGGAAAACCACCTGCAGCTCGCGGCGCAATGGCCGCAGCCGCCGGTTGTTCAGGTTCAGCAGCTCCCGTCCCCGGTACTCGATGCTGCCCTTGCTCTGCTCCAGCCGGAGCAGGCACATCCCCAGGGTGGTCTTGCCCGAACCCGATTCCCCCACCAGCCCGAAGGTGGAGCCCTCGCGGATGGTCAGAGTGACATTGTCCACCGCCTTCACCAGCCCCACCGTGCGGCGGAAAAACCCCTTTTTGACGGGAAAATGGCACCGCAGATTGCGCACCGTGAGCAGGGGCGGGCCGCTGGTTCTGGCCACCGCTTCCCCCTTGGGCACGCTGTTCAGGAGATGGATGGTGTAGGGGTCTTGCGGGTTGCTGAAGATGGTCCGGGTTTGACCCTCCTCCACCACTCGGCCCCGGTGCATGATGTAGATCCGCTCGGCGCACTTTTTGACCATGTTGAGATCGTGGGTGATCAGCAGCACCGCCATCTCCATCTCCCGCTGAATGTCCAGGATCAGTTGCAGGATCTGGGCCTGGATAGTTACGTCCAGGGCGGTGGTGGGCTCGTCGGCGATGAGCAGGGCGGGCTGGCAGGCCAGGGCCATGGCGATCATCACTCGTTGGCGCTGGCCGCCGGAAAGCTGATGGGGAAAGCTGTCCACCCGACTGGCCGGATTGGGAATGCCGGTGCGCTCCAGGAGATCGACGGCGAAATCCCGGGCGTTGGCGCGGTTCATCCGGCGATGGATCATCAGGGGTTCCACCAGCTGGTCGCCGATGGTGTAAACCGGGTTGAGCGAACTCATCGGCTCCTGGAAGATCATGGCGATCCGATTGCCCCGCACCCGCCGGAGGGCGCGTTCGGGCAGCTCCGGCAGGTTGAGCCCCTCGAACTCGACCCTGCCGGCCATCCGGGTGGCGGAACGCTCCAGCAACTGGAGGATGGCCAGGGCGGTGACCGTCTTGCCGGAACCGGATTCCCCCACCAGGGCCACGGTCTCCCCCGGTTTGACCGTCAGGTTTACCCCCTCCAGCACCCGGGACCAACCCTCGTCGGTCTTGAAGTCCAGTTCCAGATCATGGATATCGAGCAGTTTTTGGTCAGTCACCGGTTTTCCTGGGGTCAAAGGCTTCACGGAGGGCCTCGCCGATAAAGATCAGCAGGGCCAGGGTCCCCACCAGCACCAGAAAGGTGCCCAGCGAGAGCCACCAGGCCACGATATTGGCCTTGCCCTGGGCCAGCAGCTCCCCCAGGCTGGGGGTGGGCGGCGGCACGCCCAGGCCGAGAAAGTCCAGGCTGGTCAGGGCCAGGATGGCGCCGCTCATTCGGAAGGGGAGAAAGGTGATCACCGGGGTCATGCCGTTGGGCAGCAGGTGGCGGAACATGATCTTGATATTGCCCACCCCCAGGGCTTTGGCGGCCTTGACATACTCCATGTTCCGCCCCTTGAGAAACTCGGCCCGGACATAATCGGAGAGGCCCATCCAGCCGAAAAGGGAGAGCAGGATCAGCAGCAGGGCGATGCTGGGCTTGAAGATGGCGGCGAAGATAATCAACAGATAAAGCTCGGGCATGGCGCTCCAGATCTCGATGAACCGCTGCATGAAGAGATCGGTGCGTCCCCCCAGATATCCCTGGATGGCCCCGGCCATGATCCCGATGCCGGTGCCGACGATGGTCAGGCCCAGGCCGAAGAGGACCGAGAGACGGAAACCGTAGATCAGGCGGGCCAGGACATCCCGGCCCCGGTCGTCGGTGCCCAGAAAATTATCGGCCGAGGGTGGGGCCGGTACCGGCCGGGTCAGCTCCAGATTGATCGAATCGTAGCTGTGGGGGTTGGGGGGGAAGAGGGCCCAGTTGCCGGGCTCCGCCATCCGGGCCCGGAAGAAGGGGTCGCGGTAATCGGTTTCGGTGCGGAAATCACCCCCGAAGGTGGTCTCGGGGTAGCTGACCAGCAGGGGGAAATACCAGCCCTGCTGGTAGTGGACCACCAGGGGTTTGTCGTTGCTCAACAGTTCGGCAAAAAGAGAGAGGCCGAAGAGCAGGGCAAAGATCAGCAGGCTGTAGTAGCCCCGCCGGTTGGCCCGGAAACGCCGCCAGCGCCGGGAGAGCGGTTTTTTGCCGGCGTTGGCGGCGGCAATATCAGGGGCCTGTTGCGGGATCGTCATCTTACTTGACACTCTCGAAGGTGATCCGCGGGTCCACCACCACGTAGCTGATATCGGTGAGCAGCCGCGAGATCAGGCCGATGATGGTGAAGAAGTAGAGGGTGCCCAACACCACCGGATAGTCCCGGTTCATGATCGATTCGTAGGCCAGCAGCCCCATGCCGTCCAGGGAAAAGATGGTCTCGATCAGCAGGCTGCCGGTGAAGAAGGCGGCGATGAAGGAGCCGGGAAAGCCGGTGATGATCGGGATGATGGCGTTACGGAAAACGTGGCGGTAGAGCACCCGCTTTTCGCTCAAGCCCTTGGCCCGGGCGGTGAGCACATACTGTTTGCGAATCTCCTCGAGAAAACTGTTTTTGGTCAACAGGGTCATCACCGCCAGGCTGCCCACGGCGCTGGCGGTCACCGGCAGGACCATATGCCAGAGGTAATCAAGCACCTTGGCGATCATTCCCAGTTCATGCCAGTTATCGGAGACGATCCCCCGCAGGGGGAAGATGTTCCAGAAGCTGCCCCCGCCAAAGAGGACGATCAGGACGATGGCCAGGACGAAACCGGGGATGGCGTAGCCGATGAGAATAATGGTGCTGCTCACCACATCGAAGCGGGAGCCGTCGCTCATCGCCTTCTTGATGCCCAGGGGAATGCAAACCCCGTAAACGATGACAAAGGTCCACAACCCCAAGGACATGGATACCGGCAGCTTGGAGATCACCAGGCCGGCCACCGAGGTGTGATGGTAGTAGCTCTGGCCGAAATCGAAGACCAGGTAGCTTTTCATCATGGTGATGAACCGTTCGGCCGGGGGGCGATCGAAACCGTAGAGGGCCCGGAGCTGTTCGATTCGCTCTTCGTCCATTCCCTGGGCCCCCTGGTAAAGGTCGCCGGCGCCGCCGGTCCGCACCTCGCCGACCCCGCCGTGGCCTTCGATCTGGGCCAGCATCCGCTCCACCGGGCCGCCCGGCACGAACTGGGTAACGACGAAGGTCACCAGCATCACCCCGAAAAGGGTGGGAATCATCAGCAGAATGCGACGGAGAATATAGGCGGCCATCTATTTCATCCACCAGGTCATCAACAGTTGAAAGGGCCGGTAGTAAAGGGGCAGGGTCTCCGGCCGGGCGAAGGTGTCGCGATAGGTCAGCCGCCAACTGTCCAGGTACCAGTTGGGTACTACATAGTAGCCGTGCCACAGGGTTCGGTCAAGGGCCCGGGTGGCGGCGATCAACTCCTCCTGGGTTTCGGCGTAGATAATCTTGTCCACCAGCCGGTCCACCACCGGGTCTTTGATCCCGGCCAGATTGCGGCTGCCGGGCCGGTCGGCGGCGGTGGAGTGCCAGTAGTTGCGCTGTTCGTTGCCCGGTGATTGCGACTGGCTGAACACCGTCACCACCATGTCGAAATCGAAACTGTTGAGGCGCCGCATGTAGAGGGCGGCATCGATCTGGCGGTAGGTTACCCGCATCCCCAGCCGTTGCAGGTTTTTGACATAGGGGGCCATCACCCGCTCAAAGGATGGGGAGTCAAGCAGGATCTCAAAACTGAAAACCTCCCCCTGGCCGTTGCGCAGTACCCCGTTCTGCACGGTCCAGCCGGCCTGGGCCAGCAGTTCCACCGCCCGCAGGAGATTGCCGCGCAGGCTGTGGGGCGGATCGGTGCTCACCGGGGTGAGGGGAGTGGTGAAAACCTCGAGCGGCAGCTCCTGCTGGAACTTTTCCAGATACTCCAGCTCCAGTCCGGCGGGTAATTGGCGGGCCGCCAGGTAGGAGTTGCTGAAGTAGGAGTCGCAGGGGGTGTACTGGTCGTAGAACATGGTGCGGTTGGTCCACTCGAAATCAAAAGCCAGGTTGAGGGCCTGGCGGACCCGGCGATCCTGGAAGATGGGGCGGCGGGTGTTGATCACAAACCCCTGCATGCCGGCGTTGTTGCGGTGGGGAACCTCCTCCTTGACCAGCTCGCCCCGCTCGAAGCGGGCTCCATCCAGATCCCGGGCCCACTGCTTGGCGATATTGATCGCCATGAAATCGAACTCGCCGGCTTTGAAGGCCTCCAGGGAGACGATCTGATCCTTGAAATATTTGAAGGTGATGGTTTCAAAGTTGAACATCCCCCGGCGGACGTTGAGGTCCCGGGCCCAGTAATCGGGGTTGCGCCGGTAGGTGATGGTCCGCCCCGGCACCACCCGTTCCACCCGATAGGGGCCGGAGCCCGTGGGTGGAGTCAGTCCCTCGGCATCGAAGGGGTGGCGGCGGTAAAACTGTTCCGAGAGCACCGGAATCTGGGCGGCGATCAGGTGCAGTTCCCGGTTGACCCGGGCGAAGTGGAAGCGGATCCGCCGCTCATCCAGAATCTCGGCCCGGCTGATATCCTGGAGATAGTGTTGGTAGAAAGGATGGGCCTGGCTGCTTTTCAGGGTCTCCAGCGAAAATTTCACGTCTTCCACCCGCACCGGAGTGCCGTCGGAAAAGCGAGCCAAGGGATTGAGGGTGAAGGTGACCGAGAGGCGATCATCGGCCAGCTCGATGGCCTGGGCGATCAGGCCGTAGGCGGCGAAGGGCTCATCCAGGCTGGCCACCGCCAGGGGTTCGAACACCAGGGAGTCCAGCCCGGCCGGGGCCGCCCCCTTGAGGGTGAAGGGGTTCATCTTGTCGAAGCCGCCCAGATCGTGGAGCACCAGCTCGCCGCCGCTCCTGGCGGTCGGGGAGGCATAGGCGAAATGCTCGAACCCCTCGGGATATTTCAGGATACCATCGATACTGATGCCGTGGGTGGGCTGAGCGGGTGGGAGTTCCGGTTTCGTCTCGCCGGCGCCGGCGGTGCCGGTTGCCGCCAGGACACCCAACAGCAGGGAAAAAACCACCGGCAGGAGTAGATCCTTGCCGGGGAAGTTGGCGGTGGGGGCGGCGTTTTTTTTCATCGGTTGCTCAAGGCGGGCGAGGTCATGGTGAGAGGAGATTCTTCCGACATGATCGCCCCCAGGGTCCCGGCCAGCATGTTGGCCAGGATGGTCATTTTTTGCAGATCCTGTTGATTGAAGAGGCCGGAGTTTTTGTTGGCCGCCTCCAGAACCCCCAGGCAGGCGCCGTTGATGAACAGGGGCACGGCCAGCAGGGAACGAGGAGAGATGCTCAGGTCTTGCTGGTGGTTTTTGCCACTGTTCTTACCGTCCGGCATGTTGGGTGCCAGGGCCGGTTTGCCGTTACGGAAGACCCAGCCGGCCAGACCCTTATCCATGGGGACCCGGCGCCCCTCCTTGCCGGTTGGTCCGGGGGCGGTGGGCAGGCTGACCAGAGTCTCATCTTTGCCCGGTCCGGCCAGCAGCAGGGAGCTGGTTTCGCAAGCCAGCAGCCGGTTGAGCAGTTCCATGATGCTGGCCAGCAGCCAGGGTCCCTTGTTGAGATGTTGGATCAGGGCCGAGATCCGCAACAGGAGCCGCAGGTCGTCGGCACTCAGGCTGGCCAGCAACTGGTCGGGCAGGCTCTGGTGGGCCAGGCCGTCGGCCAGGGCGGAAGGGGGCAGCGCCCCCATCTCCACCAGGATATTGCCGAGATTGTCACCGGTACTGTTGCTGCGGGAGTCCATCCAGCTAAGCAGCACCTCCTTGGTCTGCTCGGGGGAGGGCTGCCGGGTGGCGCGGCGCAGTTGGCGCTGACGGGCCAGGGCGGTTTCCAGTTGCCGGTCATCGATCAGCCCCAGGCCTTTCAGGGCATCACCCAGCCGTTGCCAGCCAGTGCCGGGGCTGAGCAGGTGGCTGGAGAGATTGGCCGCGATATTTTCATGGTAGGGGTTGCGGTTTTCGCCAAAATAGACGGCGAGGTACTTATCCATCCGACCGAATTTGACCATTCTTGGGACCACGAACTGCTCGTAAAAATCGATCACCCCATCCCTAATCTCCTGGGCCGAGCGGAAAACCGGCGTTTCCCCCGGCGCCAACCGCCGCTGCTCCTGGAACTCGTACAGCTCCTTGAATTCATCGAACAGGCGGTCGAGTTTTGCGATATAACGGTTGTCGGCAATCTGGGCGATCAGGTCGGCGGTGGGGATCATCCGGGCCACCGTGATCTCCTGTTCGGTGCGGAAGAGCTGGCCGTCGATCTCCGGGTTGCGGTGGTAATCGGTAATGGCGATGGTGGCCGGCACAAACTCGACGGCTCGATGGGGCCAACGGGACCGCTTCAGATAGCCGGCCGCCATCGCCATTCCCCGTTGGACATGGGTGGTGGTGAATTTGCCGCCCTGGCCCTCATGATCGCCCTTATCCTTGATGTAGCCGGCATCATGGAAAATCCCCGCCGCCACCGCGCAGGAGAAGAGGTCGGCATCCAGCTTTTTCCCCGGCTGGGCCCGGTTCCAGCCCGCCGCCATCCGGGCCACCGCCACCGCGGCATCCAGGGCGTGGGCGAAATCGTGGTAGCCAACCTCGCAGGCCTCATAGTCGGGCCACTCCCCGGCATAAAGCGCCTCCACGTCGGTGAGCAGCCGTTTGATCCGGGGGATTATCCGGCCGTACTCCTCGCGGCAGATCCCCAGCAGCAGCGAGATTCCGGGATGGGATGGGGGTTGGGTCCGGTCGGTTGAAACGGAGTTGGCTTTTTGCTGTTTGCTGGCAACCATTAACGACGGTCCTGCCTCGAATGCGGAATCTGCCGGCCGGTTCTCCGGTGGCCGTAACCTTATAAGTTGATTGTTCGCGACATCCTAATGTTTCAGGTCGTAATGGTCAATCTGATTATCCGCCTTGACATTTGGGATCAACGGGGTATTATGCCCGGCACGCGACGCGGGGTGGAGCAGTCCGGTAGCTCGTCGGGCTCATAACCCGAAGGTCGGAGGTTCGAATCCTCCCCCCGCTACCATTTAAAATAAAGAGGGGCTGCAGCTCGACAGGGTTGCGGCCCCTTTTCAATTCATCTCCCCAGGCCGGCCCGCCGCCGGGGCCGTTATCGCCATGATTCCCGTCACCGAACATATCACCCTCCAGGATTGGGAGCTGCAGGAGCAGTTCCTGCGGGCTTCCGGCCCGGGGGGGCAGCATGTCAACAAGGTGGAAACGGCGGTCCAGTTACGGTTTGATGTGGTCAATTCCCCTTCGTTGTCCGAAGCGGTGAAGAGCCGCCTGCTTCGGCTGGCCGGTCGACGTTTGACCGGAGAGGGGGTGCTGATCATCACCGCCCGGAGCCACCGCTCCCAGGAGCGTAACCGGGTCGATGCCCGGGAGCGCCTGCTGGCGATGATCCGCGAGGCGATCCGGGTGCGGCCCCGCCGCCGCCCCACCCGGCCCACGGCGGCCTCCCGCCGCCGCCGGTTGGCCGCCAAGCAGTCCCGGGGGGCGGTCAAGCGGACGCGGAGCCGACCCGATTTTGAATAGGCAAGCGGCTTGCCGTCGTTTGTCATTGGTTAAAATGTTTGACTTTTGGATGGGTTAGACTTAGGTTACAGGTTTGTGTCACGGTTAGATTACGGGGTTTGGCGGATTTTTATGGCTGAACCCTTTTTTGCTTTCAGTTGAGAAGGAGGGTGGCGGATGGCATCTGATGTGAACGAGATTACCATCAATTATGAGGAGGATGGGATTCTGCTGGTCCAGGAGCTGGACAAGGAGATCCTCAGCAAGGGGGCCTGGGCCACCATCATTTTTCGCTTCCGGCAGTGGGACAAGAAGAAGGAAGCCCATGGGCCGGATCAGTACACCATCCGTCGTTACCGCAAGATCAGCGGCCAGTACGTACCCCAGTCCAAGTTCAATATCTCCAGTCCGGATCAGGCCGGCAAGATCGTCCAGGTGCTTGGTCGCTGGCTGCAGACGGTTGATGCCGATTGACGCCGCCTGGTCGGCACGATATAACAGAAAAGGTTCGCGGACGGGTTAAGCCAAAGGGCGGGAATATATGCGGAAAGGGCAGAAGCGGGAACTGATCGGCAACGAGGGGAAGATGATCCTGGATACCATCCGGCGTCTGAACCGGAGGCATGCCGTCGATCATCTCCTGAAGATGCTCAAAAAGACCCATCCCGCCGATATCGCCTGGACCTTCCGCCATCTCAGCCCCACCGAACGCCGCAGCATCTTCAACATCATCGCCCAGACCGAAATGGTCGGCGAGTTCCTGAGCGAGCTTGACGAATCGATCATGCTCGAGTTGGTCAGCGACCTGACCCCCCAGTACATGTCGGCCATCGTCAAGGAGATGGACAAGGACGACGCCGCCGATCTTCTGGAGGCCCTCCCCGAGGAGATGGCCAACGAGATTCGCAAGCTCATGGGCAAGGCCGACCGGGAGGAGGTGGATGCCCTGCTCCGCTATGACCCGGAGACCGCCGGCGGCCTGATGTCCCCCGACTTCATGGCCTTCGATGAAGAGATGTCGGTGGGGGAGGCGATCAGGAACGTCCAGGAGCGCAGCGAGGAGTCGGAAACCTCCTTTTACCTTTATATCACCCATGGCGATGAAGGGCAGTTGGCCGGGATCCTCTCCCTGCGCGAGCTGCTGCTGCACCCCCCCTATCGCCAGCTTAAAAACGTGATGAACCCCAACGTCATCACCGTTTCCACCACCACCCCCCAGGCCGAAGTGGCCCATATCGTCTCCCAGTACAACTTCCTGGCCGTACCGGTGGTTGATTCATCCTACAAACTGGTGGGGATCGTCACCGTTGACGACGTGATCGACGTTATCCGGGAGGAGGCCACCGAGGATTTCCTGCGGATGGCCGGGGCCGGTAAGGACCAGGAGATTCTGCTCAAGCCGGTGCTGGAGAACGCCAGGACTCGGGCCCCCTGGCTGTTTGCCACCCTGCTGGGCGGGGTGGCCGCCGCCTTCATTATCACCATGTTCGAGGCGGAACTGGCCCAGGTGCTGGCCCTGGCCGCTTTCATGCCGGTGGTGGCCGGCATGGGAGGCAATATCGGTACCCAGTCCAGCACCATCGTGGTCCGGGGGATCGCCACCGGCCGGGTCAATATGGACGCCCTCTTCAAGGTGGTCTTCAAAGAGATGCGGGTGGGGCTGCTGCTGGGTCTGTTCTACGGAGTTTTTCTCGGGCTGCTGGCTCGGCTGGGCTACGTTGAGCCGGGTTTGCTGGGGGTGGTGGTGGGGGTGTCGGTCCTGCTGGTGATGACCCTGGCCGCCACCATCGGCGCCTTTATTCCTCTGATTCTTCGCCGGCTCAACGTGGATGCCGCCGTGGCCACCGGCCCCTTTATCACCACCACCATGGATATTGTCGGGGTGACCGGTTACTTTGTTATCGCCAAATTTCTGCTGGGGCTGTAGCCATGACCGCCCCGCGCCTTGCCCGCCCCGCCCGGCGGGTTCCAATCCTGTTGCTGCTGCTGGCCATCTTCGGCGGCTGGTGGTGGTTTTTTCAGGATCGAGGCCAGCCCCCCCTGGTCGAACCCCGGCCGGTTGTGGCCCGGGGCGATCTGGCCGAGGCGGAAAAGACCACCATTGAAATTTTCCGCGCCGCTTCCCCCGCCGTGGTCTTTATCACCACCATCGAGCTGCGGCGCAGCCTGTTTACCCTCAACGTCTATGAGTTGCCCCGGGGAACCGGTTCCGGCTTTATCTGGGATCAGCAGGGGCATATCGTGACCAACTTCCATGTGATCGAGGACGCCAACCGGGTGGAGGTGACCCTGGCCGATCAGAGTTCCTGGCCGGGGCGGGTGGTCGGGGTGGCCCCGGACAAGGATCTGGCCGTGCTGCGGATTGACGCGCCGGTGGAAAAACTTCCTCCCCTGCCGGTGGGGCAATCGGCCAACCTGCTGGTCGGCCAGCAGGTTTACGCCATCGGCAACCCCTTCGGTCTGGATCAGACCATGACCTCGGGGATTGTTTCCGCCCTGGGACGGGAGATCAGGGCGGTAACCGGTCGCACCATCCAGGGGGTGATCCAGACCGATGCCGCCATCAACCCCGGCAACTCGGGCGGCCCCCTGCTGGACAGCGCCGGTCGGCTGATCGGGGTTAATACCGCCATCTACAGTCCCTCCGGGGGAAGTGCCGGGATCGGGTTCGCGGTCCCGGTGGACGTGGTCAACCGGGCGGTGCCGGAGATTATCACCCATGGTCGCCTGATCCAGCCCGGTCTGGGGGTGACGGTGGCCCATGAGCAGCTGACCCGCCGCCTGGGGGTGGCGGAGGGGATCCTGATTGTCAATATTCGCCCGGGTAGCACCGCCGAGGCCGCCGGGCTGCGTGGAACCAGGCAGGCGGCCGGCGATCTGGTGCTGGGGGATATAATCACCGAGGTGGCCGGCAGCCGGGTGCGCACCTTTGATGATCTGCGCAATATCTTTGACCGTTACCGGGTGGGGGATGAGGTGGAGCTGACGATTATCCGCGGGGGCCGGCCCCGTTCGCTTTGGGTTGTGCTGGAAGAGGTGGGCTGAGCGTGAACTGGTGGACCAAAGCCCTGAAAAGTCTGGTCTCCCCCGATCCGCAGGATCGGCTGGATCTTTTTCGGATTTTTCCCAGCATCCGGCGCTTTCTGGCGGCCCGCCACAACTACGCCTACATGCGGATCGCCAGCGACCTGCTTTTTATGCTGGTGCTGATCTTCGGTATTTTCGGCCCCCGTGATCCCGAACGCAATATCGTGGTGTTTCTAAGCTGGGGAGTGATCTGGCCGGCCATCGTGCTGAGCTGGTTCTTTGTCGGCCGGATGTGGTGCGGGGTTTGTCCTTTCCCCGGCCTGGGCGTGTTTCTCCAGAACAAGGGGCTCACCCTTAATTTGCCGGTCCCGCGCTTTTTGCAAAAATACGGGGTTTATACCTCGGTTTTTCTGCTGGCCCTGATCATCTGGACCGAAGTGGTGGTGGGCCTGGACCGCTCACCGGTGGGCACCGCCATCTTTCTGCTCTCCATCACCTTCGGCGCCTTTCTGCTCTCCGTCCTTTTCCCCGGCCAGGCCTGGTGTCGCCACCTCTGTCCCCTGGGCCGGATCAGCGGCGCCGCCGCCACCCTGTCGATCACCGAATTCCGCCCCGACCACGATAAGTGCCGGGGCTGCACCACCTTTGCCTGCAAGAAGGGGGCTCCCGGCAAGCGGGGCTGCCCGGTCTATCTGGGGGCCTTCAACGTCCAGAACAACCTCCACTGCCTGGTCTGCGGCCACTGCCTGCCGGCCTGCGATCGCGACTCCCCCCAGTTGCTGTTGCGCAACCCCTATTCGGAGCTGATTCGCAACAAGGGGCGCTATATCACCTGCACCTATATCGTGCCCTTTCTGATCGGCTCCCAGCTGGCCCGTTTTTTTCGGGAAACCAACGGCTACGGCCATCTCCAGGCCCTGTTGGGGCTTTCCGACGCGGTGCTGTTCAGTGTTCTGCTGCTCCTGGGTTTCGGGGTGGTGCTGGGGGTGATCAGCTATGGCTCCCGGCTGTTCGGAATAACCGAAGACCCCATGGTCGGCAGGTTCGCGCCCATGGTCCCGATTCTGATCCCCCTGGCCTTTTGCGGGGAGCTGGTCTATCGGATGTACTACTTCACCGGCGGCCTGGGGGACTTTCTGCCCACCGCCGGCCGCCAGTTCGGTTTGCAGTTTTTGGAGAAACTGCAGTTCACGGTGCCCGAGTTTCCGGTCCAGATCCTGGCCGCCGTCTTCATGCTCAACGGCACCATCGCCGGCTGTTACATCCTCTGGCAATACTGTCTGCGCGATTTCTCCGGGCTGGTGGGGTTTCGCAACTTTCTGGGGATCAACCTGCTGATCATCACCCTGTTGATTGCCTATCTGGTGGTAATTTTTTAAATTACTTCAGACGGCTGAGCTGGCTGAGAAAGTCCGCCCGCTTTTTTTTGGCCAGTTCCCGCATATCCTTGATCTGGTCCGACTCGTCGATGATTTCGCGGCCGACGATCTCTTCGATCACGTCTTCCAGGCTGATCACCCCGGTGAAACCGCCATACTCGTCCACCACCGCGAAGAGATGGCGGCGCATTTCGAAAAAATTGAGCAGTACCTTGGTCAGGCGGGCCGATTCGGGCACGAAATGGATCGGGTGCATCAGCTCCTTGAGCCGGACCTGATCCCGGTCGGCGGCGGCGCTGAGCAGCACGTCCTTACGCAGCACGATGCCCACGATGTTGTCCGGCTCCTGATCGTAAACCGGGACCCGACTGTGGAAGTTCCATTTTTTCTCAAATTCCCGGGCCTGGCTCACGGTGAGGTTGGCGTCCAGGGTAAAGGTGACGGTGCGGGGGGTCATCGCTTCCCGTACCCGTTTGTGGCGCAGCTCCAGAATGTTGGTGATTACGCTGGCCTCCTGGGCGTCGATGGCTCCGGCTTTCTGGCTGATGGCGGCAAAAGCCGCCACCTCCTTGGCCGAGACCAGCATCTCTTCATCTTTGCCCCGTCCCAGCCAGTGGGTGATCCCGTGGATCAGCCAGACCGCCGGGGCCAGCAGCTTGACCAGCAGATCCAGGGGCAGGGCGATCAGGGGGGCCAGAAATTTGGCGTAGCTGACGCCCAGGGTTTTGGGCAGAATTTCCGAGAAGAGCAGGATGCTGGCGGTGAAGGCGGCGAAAAACCAGACCAGGTGCTGCTCGCCGAAGACCACGGCGGCGGCGGCACCGGCCACCGCCGCTCCGGCGGTATTGGCAATGGTGTTCAGGGTGAGGATGGCGGTGATCGGCTTGTGGATCTCCTTTTTCAGCCGCTTCAGGATCTTGCCGGAATAGCCGCGCTGGGCCAGCAGTTCCACCCGGCTTTGGGGCACCGAGTAGAGAACCGCTTCAAAGATACTGCAGAGAGCTGAAACCACCAGGGCGAAGCCGACTGCCAGGATAAGCTGGGTAAGCACGTAAACCCTCCAGGTTGAGAAGTGGAAAAGAAGATATGGGCAGCATTAAGGAGCTATTTACCATACTCCGGCGTAATTGACAGCCAGAGGAATTGAGAGGAGGAAGGAAGATGATCGCGGTCAGTACCACCAGTTCGGGCAAAATCAGCGGGGAAACCCTGCTCTGCTTTATTCGGGCCGGAGAAGGGGGCCTGGAGGCTCCCGGTTGCCCCCCGGCCGTGGATAAGTGTCTGCGGCAGGCCGGGGAGAGCGGGGATTTCAAGGCCCGCAAGGGCCAGGTTTACGTGGCTTATGCTCCAGAACCCCGGCGGATTGTTCTGGTGGGATTGGGCCCGGATGAGCCCGTTGGAGAGGATTGGCGCCTGGCCGGGGGATCGGCGGCGGCGGCCCTGCTGAAGACCGGGGCGGTCAAGGTGACCGCCCTGCTGCCCCCTTTCGTGGCTGAGCCGGCGGTGGCGGCGGCCGCCTTGAGCGAAGGGTTGCTGCTGGGCTGCTATCGTTTCACCAAATATCAAGGTGGGCCGGACCCCGAGGAGCCGGCTCCCGCCCTGGCCGCCCTGGAGGTCAGCGGGCCCCGGGGGATCGGGCCGGCGGTGCGCCGGGCGGTGGTGGTGGCCCGGGCGGTGGCGGGGGCCCGGGATATGGCCAACGAACCCGGCAATGGCTGGACCCCGGAAGAGTTTGCCCGCCGAGCCCGGGAGCTGGCGGCAGAGCATGGTCTGCGGCTGAAGGTTCTGGACCTGAAGGCGATGCGCAGGCTGGGCATGGGCGGGCTCGTCGGGGTCAACCAGGGGTCGGCTCAGCCCCCCCGGCTGGTGATTCTTGAATACCGGGCCGCGGCCCAAAAGGCTCCCACCCTGCTGCTGGTGGGCAAGGGGTTGACCTTCGATTCCGGCGGGATCTCGCTGAAGCCGGGCAGCGGCATGGAGGAGATGAAATATGACATGTGCGGCGGGGCGGCGGTTCTGGCGGCCATGGAGGTGGTGGGGCAGGAAAAGCCCCGGGGGGTCAACGTGGTGGCCATGGTGCCCGCCACCGAGAACCTGCCGGGCCCGGCGGCGCTTAAGCCCGGCGATATCATTAAACAATACGGCGGGAAAACCGTGGAGGTGATCAATACCGATGCCGAGGGGCGCTTGATCATGGCCGACGCCCTGGCCTACGGGGTGGAAAAGTTCCGGCCCGATCTGGTGGTGGACCTGGCCACCTTGACCGGGGCGGTGATTATCGCCCTGGGGCACCACCGGGCCGGTCTGTTGGGCAATGACGATCAGTGGTGCGACCGGGTGCTGGCGGCGGGGGCCCGGGCGGGGGAACCCTCATGGCGCCTGCCCTTGGGGCCGGAATACCGTAAACAGCTTAAATCCAGGGTGGCCGACCTGAAAAATGTCGACAAACGTGATGCCGGCACCATCCTGGCGGCGGCCTTTCTCCAGGAGTTTGTGGGCGATACCCCGTGGGTGCACCTGGATATCGCCGGCACGGCCTGGAATTTTACTGAAAAGTCCTACGTGCCCAAAGGGCCCTCCGGTTTCGGGGTTCGCACCCTGGTGGAACTGATCCGCAGTTTTTAGAAGTCCTCAAAGGTTTCATCGTCAAAGGGGATCACCTTGGCCGCCTCGGTTTTCTTGCGGTCGGCGGCGGCCTTTCCGGCCGGCAGGGCCGGTTTCGGTTTCGGCTTCGCTTTCGCCCCGGCCGGGGCTGGCGGCGGCGCGGTCGGGGCGTTATCCTGGGGCATTGGGGCCAGGCTCTTTTTGCCCACCATGGCCAGCAGGCCGGCCACCCGTTGCTGAATGGCCTCGGCCTGGCTGGAGAGTTCCGAGGCGGCGGCGGCGGTCTCTTCGGCGGAGGCGGCATTGTCCTGGGTGGCCTGATCGATGTGAGTGATCGCCTCGTTGACCTGCTTCACCGCGTCGGCCTCCTCCCGGGAAGCGGTGGCGATTTCGGCCAGCAGGATGGCGATCTTCTCCACCGCGCTGCGGGCCTTGGAGAACGAGCCTCCGGTTTCGTCCACCAGGCCGGCGCCGCCCTTAACCTTCTGTACCGTCCCTTCAATCAGGCCCGAGGTGTTCCGGGCCGCGTCGGCGGCCCGCATGGCCAGATTGCGGACTTCGTCGGCCACCACCGCGAAACCGGCCCCGGCCTCACCGGCCCGGGCCGCTTCCACCGCCGCGTTCAGGGCCAGCAGGTTGGTCTGGAAGGCGATCTCGTCGATGGTCTTGACGATCTTTTGAGTCTCCACCGAGGCGGCATTGATCTCGTTCATCGAGACGATGAGCTTCTTCATCGATTCGTCGGCGTGGGTCAGCACCTGGTTGGCTTCCCGCATCAAGGCGTCGGCCTGCAGGGCGTTGTCGGCATCCCGGTTGATCATGGCGCTCATCTCCTCCACCGAGGCGGAGGTCTGCTCGATGGCGGCGGCCTGGCGGGAGGAGCTGTCGGCCACCGCCTGGCTGGTGGCGGAGAGCTGGTGGGAGGCGGTGGTGACCTGGTTGGTGCCGTCGTTGATCTCGTTGGAGATGCCGGTAAGGGAGCGGACCAGGCCGATGGAGACGTAGATGGCGGCCATGGCCGACAGCCACCAGATCAGGATTCCTAAGCCAAGCTTGGTGAAGAGGGCCGTCCGGCTGTCACTGAGATATTGCTGGCCGGCTTCCTGGTAATCCTGGGCCAGTCTGCTCTCCACCTCGTTCATCGCTTTGATCTTGCCCCGGATTGCCGTGTCCCAGCGGGCGGGGTCGATATTGAAACCGCCGCCGAAGCGGTGGTCGATGGCGACCTGCCGCAGGTCGGCCACCTGCCGGACCTGGGAATCGCTCATTTTGGTCTGATAAAAGGCTCGGACTTCGGGATCGGCCAGGGTCTGGAAACTTTCCAGGTAAACCTTTTGTTCGGCCAGGCTTTCGGCAAAACGCATGAAGGCCAGGGGGGCAAACTCGTTGGCGGCGAAGGTGTTGTTCATCAACAGGCGTTCACCATGGAGACGCATGACGAACTCCAGGAAGTTATAGTGGCCGGCGATCAGCCGCATCAACTCCGGGCTGGGGATATCCTGGGAGACCAGGCGGACGGTGGTCCGCACTTCAGCCAGGACTTCGGCGTAGGCGACAAAGGAGGCGCCGCCGCCGATGTTCAGGGAGTCCACCTGGCGGCGGGTATCGGCCAAGCCGGCCAGGGCGCTGAGGGTTTTCTGGACTTGGCTGGTCAAGGCCGGGGTTTCCCGTTCGGGATGGTTGGCGGCGATGAACTGACGAAAGGTGTTGATCTTACGATCGGTGTCACCGCGGCGGGTGGCGAGTTCCGTGCGCATCAGGCGACCGCCACTTCCCAGAAAGGCGTCGGTCAGGCTGCGCTCCTCTTGGAGCTCGTGGGCGATCTCGGCGGCCATGCTGGCCAGGGAGGCGATCTCTACGGTGGCGTGGGCCCGTTGGAGATTTTGGTAGTTGTCGAAGGACTCTTTAAGCAGGATCAGGGAGAGAAAGAGCAGGGGCACGGCCAGCAGCAGGGCAAGGCGCTTTTGGACGGTGAGGCGGTTGATGAATTCCATTTTTCACTCCTTGTCAAATTGGTACGTTGCTTCGGCTCTTTCTCTCTGGTTGTTTTGCGATGATATCATTACTTTTTTGTTTGGTTTGGGGCATACTACCATAATGTCGTAAAATGCCACAAATTTAAAAACCCTGAATCGGGCCGTTGCCGAAACGGATCAGCAACTTTTCCAGTACCGCGGTGACCTCGGCGAAGTTATTACCCTGGAAATTGATGAACCGAGGTCGCAATTGGTGGCCGAGCCGCACGGTCTCCCGATCGGTGGCGGGCAGCACCAGAATCAGCGGCAGGTCGGTCAGCAGCTCCCGGTGGTTCATGATCGCCTTTAGCTCCTGTTGGTCGCTAAAGGCCAGAATGGCCACGGTTTCACCGTTCCAGCTTCGGGAGAGGGCGTCGGTCAGTTCCTGCAGATTCCGGCAAAATTCCAGGGTCCGGCCGATCGAGACCCGCCGGATGGCCCGCAGGCAAGCATCCAACTGGGGATAATTCTCCATGGCATAGAATATGACTCGCATCTCCCCCCACCTGGGTTGTGGTTGCAATGATGCTGTTCCGGCTGGTTGCGGAGCTGTCCGTGCAAATGATGTGCCCGGAGGGGCGGGAGCTAAGGCGGAATAGGTGTTTTAT
>NZ_JBIPKH010000023.1:0-32051 GCF_044068625.1 Desulfurivibrio modestus | reverse complement strand
ATGGATCCTAACAGGGAGAAGTCAGCATCGCATGGCCGAGTTGGCCAACCGCCATGGACGCCACCATCCCAATAAATTGAAAGATTGAAATGGATGCTATTTTTTGGCATAGATAGTACGGGTTAAAATACGAAAAACGGCGGCTGCAGCCTAAGATCATCTTGTAGAGTATGAAATAATGAAAAAACCAATCCTTCTGGCAGTAGTCCTGGTGCTGGCTACGGCGCTCACCGCTTTCGCCGAGACCCGGTACGTAACCGACCAACTCGAAGCTACCTTCCGATCCGGTCCTGGTAATCAATACCGGATTATAGGGATGATAAGCACCGGCCAGCGGCTGGAACTTATGGAAACCGACGGAGAATGGAGCCGGGTGGAAATCCCCGGCAGGCAGGATGGCTGGGTCCGCACACAGTATCTACAGCCCGAACCTCCGGCCCGGCAGGCGCTCCAGGCGACGACGGACCGCCTGAAGTCAACGGAAGCGGAAAGAGACTCGCAAAGGAAGGAAAACGACCGACTTAACCGGCTCAATCGGGAGCTTGAAGAAAGCTTGCGGCAAACGGAAGGCCGGCTGCAAAGGGCAACTGCCGACTACGAGAAACTACAGACGGACTCCAGGAATTTCCTGATCATCCGGGAAGAACATGAAAAGCTAACCAACCAGATGGCGGAAAAAGTCCAACACATCAAGGAGCTGGAAGGACGAATCGCGGATGAGTTTCTGTCTTCCTCCATCAAGTGGTTTCTAGCCGGGGCGGGGGTTCTGTTGCTCGGCTTGATCATTGGCCAACGCTCGAAGAAGAAACGCTCATCGGGGCTGCTATAACTTAAAAAAGAGCCCGCATTTGGCTGCGGGCTCTTTGATTCGACGGGAAAATAAGGCTTAGTGGACCCTTTCGATCTCGGAGTATTCCCTTTCCACCTGCGGGGTGATCTTCATCGGCTTTGAGGCGTTGACAAGATGAAGTTTCTCCATCGTGTGGTGATGGCAATCAGCTTGTCAACGTATAAAAGCAACCCCTTGGGCCCTCTTGTCGTCATTGCCTTCTCACGCGGTGATCATGTACAACATAAAAAATAAGTTTTGCGCGAGTCCCGAGGGGTTGATCGTCTGGTAATGGGTTTTTCCAGCGAGGTGGGGAGATGGCCATGAATCATTATCGCGTTGGGGTTCTCGGGGTCATGCTTATCCTCCTGCTGTTGCTGGGCGCTCCCGGCGGCGGTGGGGCGGGGGAGGACGTGGTCACCGTGAACAGCGAGGTCGGCCCTGTCCGGGTGGTGGAGGTGGCTACCGGTTTGGCAACACCCTGGTCCCTGGCCTTTTTGCCCGACGGCCGGATGCTGGTGACGGAGCGGCCCGGTCGCCTGCGGATCGTCGCGTCCAATGGAGAGATTTCCCCGCCCCTGGCTGGTTTGCCGGCGGTTCACGCCCGGGGGCAGGGCGGCCTGCTGGATCTGGTACTCAGTCCCGATTTTGCCGATGACAACCTGATCTATTTTTCCTACGCGGAACCGGTTGCGCGGGGGGCTCGGACCGCGGTGGCCCGGGCCCGGCTGGACCTGGAGCAGATGCGGTTGCGGGAAGTAACCCGAATCTTTGCCCAGAACGAGGCCCCGCCCGGCCAGCATCACTGGGGCTCACGGCTGGTATTCGACCGCCGGGGCAACCTCTTTGTTACCCTGGGTGAACGTTTTTTTCATCGGGATCGGGCCCAGGATCTGGACAGTCATCTGGGTAAGATCGTACGCATTCGCCCGGATGGCTCGGTGCCGGAGGACAACCCTTTTCTGGAACAGGCACAGGCCCTGCCCGAGATCTGGTCCTACGGTCACCGTAATGTCCAGGGGGCGGCCCTGCATCCCGAAACCGGCGAGTTCTGGAGCCACGAACACGGGCCCCAGGGGGGTGACGAGGTCAATGTTATTCGTCCGGGCCGTAACTATGGCTGGCCGGTGATTACCCATGGCCGGGAATATGGCACCGGCTTCCGCATCGGTGAGGGGACGGAGCGCGGGGACGTAACAGCCCCCATCCATGTCTGGACCCCCTCCATCGCTCCCTCGGGGATGGCCTTCCATACCGGGGAGGAGTTTCCCCTGTGGCGGGGGAATCTCCTGGTGGGGGCCCTGCGGGGCAGCGTGCTGGTCCGTTTGGAGTTGGAGGGTGAGAAGGTGGTAGGGGAGGAGCGGCTGCTGGGTGAGCTCGGCCATCGAATCCGTGATGTTCGCCAGGGGCCCGACGGGCGGCTCTATCTGCTCGATGAAACCGCCGGGCGTATCCTGCGTCTGGAGCGACCATAGGCTGGAAGTTGGTCAGGCCAGCGCGGCGGTTGGCCGTTTTCCCTTTTTTAGTTGACGGGGCAACCGGCAACCGCTATATCGCTAAATGATATCCGTATTTATTGATAGTTTGTGCGGGTAGTCGCTGATGCTTCTAAACATGCCATGTGCCAGTGCGCCAAACGGCGAAAAGGATGCCCATGAAAATGCCTCTCCAGCCTGTCATCTTCGTGGCCGCCGCACTGTTGCTGGCCGGCTGCTTTTCCTCCAATTCAGAAGTTTCCGACCGGCACATTCCCCCCGATGCCACCCTGCAGGGCCTGGTGCCTGATCCGATCCCCGCAAGTAATCTTCAGTTCAGCGAGAGCAAGCATTACGCACTCCATGACTCGGCGCTGGCCGCCGATCTCACCGCGGTGCCAGCGGTGCGGCTGGAGCCGGCCGCCACCCTGAAAAACGAGCCGGGCAACCCCACCTGGTCTTTCGGCCTGGGGCGTGAGGAGCTGGCAGCCAAGCTGGGCAGCGCGGCCATGATCCAGGCAGAGCAAAATCTTGCGGCATATTACGCGGGACTCTTCGGCCATTCCGACACCGATTCGGCCCTGCGCGAAGCGGTGCAACGCTTTCCCCACTGGGCCGGGGTCGACACGGACAGCGCCCAGGACTTGGGGCAGTTGCGCATCGAGTCGGTGGCACTGGTAAGTGGTGCCGCCACCGATGACAACCAGGATGGTGAGTTCGAAACCCCGCAGACGCTGGTCACGGTGATTATGTCCCTGCCGGCCATTACCATCACCCCGTCGGACCCGCTGCCGGGCTGCGCCCCGCTGCTGGCCGATACGGCGGCCATCATCCAGTACGCGGAGGATTTCGGCTTGAGCTTCATCGCGCCGGGTGCCGCGCAATGGCAGTATCAGCTCAAGCTGGCCGCCCATTTTTATCTGGCCGACCGGGCCGAGGAGCATGCCGGGCTGATCGACCCCGCCAAGGGTTATCTGACGACGGACCAGGTGCTGGCTGCGGCCCGGAATCTCGGCTTCTTCAGCCATCTGCTCACCAATATCCAGACCCTGGATATTCCCTCTTCCGACCTGATGGTGTCGTTCAGCGCCGCCCCGGCCCTGCGGCAGCAGACCATTGGCATCATCGCCGGCATGGCGCGCAACGAGAACGATGTTGAATGTTTGCTCGCCGTCGATGCCTGGGATGCCGAGCCCGCCATCATCCATCCGGGACTCTCGTCCGCGCAGTTGCAAGGCGCCGAGCCGCCGGCCTTTCTCCTGCACACCTATAATCCGGCCTTCGACGCGGCCGTGGGCATTGCCGGGGAAACCGGGATCTCCTGTCTCCATGATGCCGCCGGCAATATCGTGCAGGTGGCGGACAACCTGGCCTGTGCCGCGTCATCGGGGCCGGTCACCTTTGAGGCCGCCGGACCGGCGATAGCCCTCTTTCTGGGGAGCGCCCAGGGCTACCAGGCGGTTACGCCGTACCAGCGGATTCAGCGGCGCATCGCCGCCGAGACCATGGGCTTCGACGGCGTTCTGCAGCCGATGCACGTGCATGTGGGTAACTTCACCTGGACCTGCACCAACAGTCATGCCGTCTGCTCCGGCCGCTTCGGTCGCGGCAATCGGGTATGCCTGAGTGAATGGGTTATCCACAACCAGGTGGGCGATTACTGGAACATCCATTGGTACCAGAGTGCGGGCAAGGCGGCCACCCAGACCGCCATCAAGGCGGGGGCCTATGTGGTGCGCGCCGTGGTCTCCTATTATGTGGGCGGACGGGCCTGGAGTGGACCCCTGCTTGAGATGCTGACTTATGCCGGCGATGTTATCGATCACGCCCTCAACACCAAGATCGCCGGTCACAGCATAGGCGGCGCCAAGGTGGTCGGGGCCGTGGTCTACGAAGGGGTGACCAAATTGAAGACCATCGGCCCCGACCTCAAGGCCGCGGGGATCATGTTCGCCTTCGATAAGGTGGTGGACATGGCCGCCCAGATCGGGGAGGTGCAGGCAGTCGGCTGGCAGGACTACTCCCATGGCTCTCACTGCGCCTGCGGTTTTCAGTTCCGGCACCCCAACTACTGCTCCTGAGAAGCGCGATCAGTACTGATCCAGGTGGACCCACTCCGCGTCTTCGAGCCAGTTGCCCGGTTCCGGCCGGGAAACGAACTCCAGGATAGTTTCCATGATCCGCAGATGGTTGGCCTCCTCTTGGGCCAGGCGCGCAAACACCTTTTGTTCGTGGGAATCGGTGGCCTGGGCGGCATTCTCCCGGTAAAACTTCTCACTGTCCGCCTCGATGGTGCAGGCCTTGCGGTAGCTGTTGCTGGCCGCGGTGGTATCGACGAACAGTTGCTCCTTTTCATCCCGCATGGCGCTGAAGACATTTTTGACATCTTTCAGGATCGTGGCGTCCCCCAGTTGGGGTTTGCTCTCCCGGCGGCGCAACTCTTCCACCACCTGGTAGTGCCTGACCTCCTCGTCGGCCAGCATGGTGAAAATTTTTGCCAGCCCGGAGCCGGTGACCTCCTTGGCCAGTTGGCGGTAGTAGTTTTCTCCATCCTTCTCCATCTGCATGGCGAACTGATAGATGTCCATGTTGACCTCCCCGTGTTTAGGAATAATGCTGGATTATCTGCTGCAACTCCGCCGGCGGCACCTCCTGGCGGGCCAACGGCCCTTTTTTGAGGGTCGCGAACTGCTCTTCAAACAGCGGCTGGGTTGTTTTATAGATGATTCCCAGGGGAATCCGCTGGCCGAACTCCAGGGCCAGGCGCCAGGCCGCGGCCTGGTCGGTGGGGTCATGTTCCGCTGCTAAATCGTAGCAGTGTTCCTTGTACCACTGGTAGGTGTTGAGCTTGTTGAAGGACACGCAGGGTTGGAGGATATCGACCAGGGCCGTTCCCCGGTGTTTGATCGCTTCGGCGATCAGGCCGGCCAGCTGTTCCGGTCTGCCGGCGTAGCCCCGGGCCACAAAGGAGGCGCCCATGGTCACCGCCACCGCCACCGGGTTAAAGGGGGCGGCAAAGGCCCCGTGGGGTTGGGTCTTGGTCACCATCCCCTGCTGGGAAGTGGGGCTGGCCTGGCCCTTGGTCAGTCCGTAAACCCGGTTGTCGTGGGCCAGGATGGTGAGATCGAGATTGCGGCGCAGGGCGGCGAGAAAATGGTTACCCCCTTCGCCGTACAGGCAGCCGTCACCGCTTTCAGCGATCACGGTCAGTTCCGGGTTGGCCAGCTTGGCCCCGAGGGCGGCGGGCAGGCTGCGGCCATGGAGACCGTTGAAGACGTTGGCCCGCAGATAATGGGGAGCCTTGGCGGCCTGGCCGATCCCGGAAACCAGCAGGATCTGGTGGGGCGCCAGATCACAGGCCACCAGGGCCTGTTTCAGGGCGTTGAGAATGCCGAAATTGCCGCAGCCGGGGCACCAGGCGGTCTCGAACTTGCCGTAATCTTCCAGGGTAGTCATCTTCTCACCTTATGCCTTTTCCGGGTTTTGCAGACGCTCCAGGATGAAGCGGGCGGTAAAGGGCAGGCCGTCATAACGTCCGATCCGTTCGGTCATGACAAAGCCGGTTTCCCGCCGGATCAGCCGGGCAAACTGGCCGGTGGCGTTGCCCTCCACGCAGACAACTTTTTCGGCGGCCTGGAGAGTGGCCAGAAACTGCTCCGGGAGCAGGGGCCACACCTGGGAAAAGTGGAGAGTGGCGACCCGGCGGCCCTGGGCGCGGAGGGTGGCGGCGGCTTCCCGCACCGGTCCCAGGCTGGAGCCCCAGCAGACCAGGAGCAGTTCCGCCCCCTTTTCGCCCTCCAGGGTTGGAGCCACTGTTTCCCGCCGGAGCAGTTCCAATTTGCGCAGCCGTTTTTCCACCATGGCGATGCGCAGGTCGTGCTCTTCGCTGATATGGCCCTCCTCGTCATGTTCATCGCTGTCGGCCACCACCAGATGCTTGGAGAGGCCCGGCAGTAATCTCGGCGAGATCCCGTCGGGGGTGAGGAGGTAGCGTCGGTAGGGGGTGGCCACGCTTTGGGGGTCGGTCCCGATTTTGACCGGAGTGACGGCCGTTGGATCGAAAGGGGCCACCGGCCGGGCCGAGTCGGCCAGGAACTGGTCGGTCAGCAGGAAGATCGGCGACTGGGAGCGTTCGGCCAGGTCCAGGGCCCGGGCGCTCAAGGTAAAGCACTCTTCGATGCTGCCGGGAGCCAGGATCGCCCGGGGAAACTCGCCGTGACCGGCGTGGAGGACGAACTCCAGGTCCGCCTGCTCGGTGCGGGTGGGCATGCCGGTGGCCGGGCCGGGGCGCTGGCCCACCACGATCAGCACCGGGGTTTCGGTCATCGCCGCCAGGCTGACCCCCTCGGCCATCAGGGCAAAACCGCCCCCCGAGGTGGCCACCATGGCCGGCGCTCCGGCAAAGGAGGCGCCGATGGCCATGTTGATGGCGGCGATCTCGTCCTCGGCCTGTTCGATCACGCAGCCCATGACCTCGGCGTGGGTAATCAGTTCGACCACGATGGAGGTGGCCGGGGTCATGGGGTAGAAGGCGCAGAATTTGAGGCCGCCGGCCAGGGCGCCCAGGGCGACGGCTTCGTTGCCGTTGAGCAACAGTCGTTGGCGGGAATGGGGGGTGGGGGCGGTCAGGGTGAAATCGTGGGCCGGAACGCCGGTCTTGGCCCACTCTCGGCTTTTCTCCATGATCTCCCGGTTTTCGGCCAGCACCTCCGGGTGCTTTGCCCCGAACATCTCCTCCACCACCCGGTAGAGGGATGTCGGGGGCAGGCCCAGAATTTGCCCCAGCAGGGCCAGGGCGGCGGTATTCCAGAGCTTTTCCGGGCCCAGCTCGGCAAAGGGCACCGGGATGACGCCGGGCAGCTTGGGGGCGTGGGCGGCATCGACAATCAGCAGGGCCCGGTCGGTCAGTTGTCCGCGGTGCAGCTCCACCGTTTCGGCATTGAGCGCCACCAGGATGTCGATACTCTCCCGGGCCGCAAAAAAAGGCCCGGCACCACCCGCCCGGATGGCGAAGGTGTTGTGTCCCCCGCGAATCCGGGAGTGATAGCTCTGACTGGCAAAAAACTCGTGGCCGGTCCGGAGCAGGGCCTTGCCCAGCAACTGACCGATGGTCACCAGACCCTGGCCGGCCTCGCCGCCAATCAGAAGATTGATGTCCTGTGCCATGTTCCGGACCCTCGGTTTGGAAGATTGCCGCTGCCGACTCGGTCACAACTCCAGCAGGCGCCGGTTGATCTCGATGCCCACCATGGCTCCCTGGCCGGCGGCGATAATGGCCTGGGCGTTGCCCGCTCTGAGGGCGCCCAGGGCAAAAAGGTTTTTACATGAAGTTTCGCAGAGATGATTGGTGGCCAGTTTCTTGCCGTCGGCCTCCCGTTGCAGGGCGAGCCCGGCCAGAAAGGCGTCGTTGAGCAGATAACCATAGCTGAGCATGACCACCTGGCAGGGGATCTCCAGTCCGTCTTCCAGCCGCACCCCGGTCAACTCCGGATCGCCGAGAAACTCCTCCGGCGTTCCGGCGCTGAATTTGATCCCGTCTTCGGCCAGCAGTTCGGCATGGTCATCGGGCAGCCGCCCGGCCGGCATCGCCAGGGTGATATCCGGGGTGAACATCTGGCCCATGGCCAGGGCCAGCCGCACGGTCTCCAGGGAACGGCCCAGGATGACAAGCTTCCGGCCGGTGGTGCGGTAACCGTCGCAATCCACACAGGTGAAGACCGAACGGCCGAAAAAGCGGTTCATTCGTTTGATCGGCTGGAGATTTTCCGTGGCGCCGGAGGAGAGGATGACATGGGGCGCTCGGCGGTGGCCCCGCTCGGTGTCGACTGCTGGCATGACTTGGGTCAACTCCCTTTTTGCAGGCACGAGAACCCCGGTTGCGGCGGGCTGTGACGGCTGCCATTTATACCCCATCGTAGAGATGGATAATCCCGATGTCAACAGACGAAAAAGTGTGCCCCCGGATGGGCAGGTTTCAGTTAAAGGACCGGAAATTTCGCAGCCGTGTTTTTTAGGGTATAAATCAAAACGCCCGCAGTTTGTTGCGGACGTTTTGATTCAATCGGAAAATAAGGCTTAGCTGGCCGCCGTGCAGATGGGGCTGATCTACGTCAATCCCGAGGACCCCAACGGCAACCCCGATCCGGTGGCCTCGGGCCGGGATGTGCGGGAAACCTTCGCCCGCATGGGGATGAATGATGAGGAAACGGTGGCCATGACCGCCGGCGGCCACACCTTCGGCAAGTGCCATGGCGCCGGGGACGCGAAGCTGGTGGGCCCGGAGCCCGAAGCCGCGCCGCTGGAAGAGCAGGGACTGGGCTGGAAGAACGCACTGGGCACCGGCAAAGGCGGTGATGCCATCACCAGCGGCATCGAAGGGGCCTGGAAACCCAACCCCACCAAATGGGACATGGGCTACCTCAATACGCTGTTCAAGTACGAGTGGGAGCTGGTCAAAAGCCCGGCCGGGGCCAACCAGTGGCTGGCCAAGGACGTGGCCGAAGAGGATATGATTCCCGACGCCCATGACCCGTCCAAGAAGCACCGGCCGATGATGACCACCGCCGACCTCTCAATGCGTTACGACCCGATCTACGAGCCCATCGCCCGGCGCTACCAGCAGAACCCGGAGGAGTTCGCCGATGCCTTCGCCCGGGCCTCGGCCTCAACCTTCCGTGGTTCTGACTACCGGGGCGGCGCCAACGGCGCCCGTGTCCGCCTGGCGCCGCAGAAAGAGTGGGAGGTTAACCAGCCGGCGCAACTGGCCAGGGTGCTGGGGGTGCTGGAAACCATCCGGCAGGAGTTCAACGGCGCCCAGCAAGGCGGCAGGAAAGTATCGCTGGCGGATCTGATCGTGCTGGCCGGTTGCGCGGCGGTTGAAGCGGGGGCCAAGGCGGCCGGACACGCCGTCGAGGTACCCTTCACCCCGGGTCGCACCGATGCCTCCCAGGAGCAGACCGATCTGAAATCATTCTCGATCATGGAGCCCGAGGCCGACGGTTTCCGCAATTACCAGAAGCAGGCCTACACCGTTTCGGCCGAGGAGATGCTGGTGGACAAGGCTCACCTCCTGACCCTGAGCGCCCCGCAGATGACGGTGCTGCTCGGCGGCCTGCGGGTGCTGGGGGCCAATTACCGGAACTCGCCGCACGGCGTCTTCACCAAACAGCCGGGGAAGCTGACCAACGACTTCTTCGTTAACCTGCTGGACATGAACACCACCTGGAAGCCCACCTCCGAGGCCCGGGACACCTTTGAGGGTCGCGATCGCCAAACCGGGGAGCTCAAGTGGACCGGTACCCGCGTTGATCTGGCTTTTGGCTCCAACTCCCGGTTGCGGGCCCTGGTCGAGGCCTATGCTCAGGATGACGCGCGGGAGAAGTTCGTGCGCGACTTCGTCGCCGCCTGGAACAAGGTCATGAACCTGGACCGCTTCGACTTTGTCTGATCGGAACCAAGATTTCAGGATCCGGCAAACCTGCCGGTAAGCTGACTAGGGTTCAGGGAAGCGGACAACAACAAAAAGCCCCCGCACCAGGAAATCCTGTGGTGCGGGGGCTTTCTGTTTTAGATGGGGATAGTTTTAAATTTTGTAAAAGTGTTCCTTCTCGGCCTGGCACTTTGGGCAAACCCAGTCGTCCGGCAGGTCGGCAAAGGGGGTCCCTTCCTCGATCCCGTTATCCGGATCTCCTACCGCAGGATCGTACACGTAACCGCAAGGGCATTCATACTTGTCCATAAGCTTACCTCCTGTGCTTTGCTGTAATCAATCCATGGCTTCCATGTCACGCCCACAACACTTGGGAACGTCGGCACCTTTTTTTACATTCATGTACTTGTTGCAAGTGGCGCAGTAATAGGCTCCGTCGCCGGCAGCTTTTTCTTCGGACCACTCGGTTTTGCCCCCTGGCATATCTTCGATATAAAAACGGGCTAGATTCTCTTTGCTGGGCACGTACTCACCCACCGGCACCATTTTGCGGTTTTCCCGCACACAATCGACCAGCAAACGCCACAAAGTTTCCATGCCTGCTGTTTCTTGGGGGCTGTTTGGCTTAAGTTCAACCAGATTCTTAGCAATTTTAATTTCCATGGCTTGCTCCTTTGAGGTTGGGCATCTATTTTCTTATAGTAATAATTACTATATAATAAAAAAAATTCAACCTATATTTTTATCTGCGACTGTGGGATGCTCGATAAGCGCCTGTGCAATCAATACCGAGTGAGAGAATGCGCAATATCGCCGGAGTGGTGACCAGAACCATGAACGGCCTGAAAAACGGCTTGGGTCCGGTGCTCGATAGTGGGGATCTTGATGAACGTCTGGCGCGCCGGGAGGCTGTTCTGGCGGCCATAATTGAACAATTGGCAGAAACCGTAAGCCAGATCGAAGAAGGCGGTTCTGTCAATCCTGACTTGGGGGGGCTTGCAGAAGCCATGGTGACGAGGTGCCTGGATAATGGACTTTATGCCGACATCGAGGGACGAGTCGCCGACCGCCGGGCCGCCAGGGGTACAGGCCCCGGACGCTGAAGCAAACGTTTCCGCCCCGCCCCCCTTCGTTCTGGGTCGCTTATTCCCCCAAGCGCATTCAGCGCAACAGGAGCAGGGGAATCGTTGATTTCCGCAGCATGGCGGTGGTAGTGCTGCCGATCAACAGATGGCGAATGCGCGACTTGCCGTAGGCGCCGAGGACGATCATCCCGATATTATGCTCCTGCTGGTATTGCGCCAGTACCTCTTCCGCTTCGCCCGGCCGAATCACGGCCGGCGCTTCCAAACCGGCCTGCTCCAAAATCTGCCGGGCCGCGGCCAGTTGGTCGCGATTTTCGGCGGTATCGGCGCCGGCCATCACCAGGTGACAGGGCAAGCCTTGGAACAGCGGGCTGCGCGCCACCATCTCGACCACCTTGCGGGTGGTGGCGCTGCCGTCAAAGGCGAGCATGATGCGGTGCGGAGCATAAAATTCCACTGGGGTCACCAGGATGGGCCGCCGTATGGCGCGGACCACTCGTTCCAGGTGGCTCCCCAGGTGCTCCGAGGCGTATTCCGCCGCTTCCCCTCGTTTGCCAAGGACCAGCAGAGCGATACCCTCTTCCAGTTCGGTCAGGGTTTCCACCAGGCCGCCATGCCGCTGCAGCACCTCGGGCGCCGCAATACCGGCGGTAATCGCCCGCTTTTTGGTGGCGGCCAGGATCTGGCGCCCCCGCTCCTGGATCAGTTTGCCCCGTTGCGCATCAATGGCGGCCAACTCTTCAAGCAGGGACTCCTGGGTGCCCAGACCGATGTTGCCGCTCAGGTCGGTGCGCGGGGGCTGTTGTCCCTTGCTGAGTACATGGAGAAAGGTTAAGGACGCATCCAGGCGGCGCGTTGCCCAAACGGCGGCGTCACACACGGCCGGGTTATAAGTGGACCCATCGATGCAGGCGAGGACAAGATCTTTCATGGTGTGGCTCCTTTAGTGACCCATCAGCCGTTCTACCGCATCGGGTTTGTCGTGGATCGCAAAGCGATCCACCATGGTTTCGCTGGCTTTATTCAGACCGATAATCTCGACTTCCGTCCCTTCCCGGCGGAACTTGAGGACAACCTTATCGAGGGCGGCAATGGCGGTGATATCCCAGAAATGGGCGCGGTTGACGTCAATTTGCACTCTTTTTACCGCCTCCTTGAGGTCGAATGAGGCTATGAAATTGTCGGCCGAGGTGAAAAATACCTGGCCGATTACGGTGTATTGCCGGGTGAGGCCGTCATCGCTTAAGTTGGAGCCAACATACATGATTCTGCTGATCTTGTAAGCAAAGAACAGGGAGCTGAGCAGCACCCCCACCAGCACCCCCAGGGCGAGATTGTGGGTCGCCACCACCACCACCACGGTGGCGGTCATTACAATGGTGGAAGATTTGGGGGTCTTGCGCAGGTTGCGAATCGATTCCCAATTGAAGGTTCCGATTGATACCATGATCATCACCGCCACCAGCGCCGCCATGGGAATTTGGGCCACCCACTCCCCGAGGAAGACCACCATCAGCAGGAGAAAGACCCCGGAGAGCAGGGTTGAGAGCCGGCCCCGGCCGCCCGATTTGATGTTGATCACCGATTGGCCGATCATCGCGCAGCCTGCCATGCCGCCTAAGAAACCCGAAGCGATATTGGCCACGCCCTGGCCGACGCATTCGCGATTCTTGCTGCTGGGCGAATCGGTCAGATCGTCGACAATGGTGGCGGTCATCATGGATTCGAGCAGCCCGACCACGGCCAAGGTTACGGCAAAGGGAAAGATGATGGTCAGGGTGGTAAAGTTCAGCGGAATGTCGGGCAACAGAAAGATGGGCAGACTGTCCGGGAGAGCACCCATATCACCCACGACGCGCACATCCACCCCGAAGATCATGGTAAAGGAGGTGAGCGCCACGATGCAGACCAGCGGCGAGGGGATCGCCCGGGTCAGATAGGGGAAAAGGTAAATCAGTCCGAGACCGGCTGCCAGCAGGGCGTAGGTCTGCCAGCCGGCATTGGTAAGTTCTGGAATTTGGGCCAGAAAGATCAGGATGGCCAGGGCATTGACAAAGCCGATTACCACCGAGCGCGAGACAAAGCGCATCAATGATCCGAGCCGCAGGGTGCCGGCCAGGATTTGCAGCAGGCCGGTGAGCAAAGTCGCCGCCAGCAAATATTCCAGGCCATGCACCTTCACCAGGACCACCATCAGCAAGGCCATGGCCCCGGTGGCCCCCGAGATCATGCCCGGCCGGCCCCCGACAAAGGCGGTGACCGCGGCGATGCAAAAGGAGGCATAAAGCCCCACTTTGGGGTCGACTCCGGCGATAATCGAAAAGGCAATCGCTTCGGGAATCAGGGCCAGCGCAACCACCAGCCCGGCAAGGGTGTCACCACGCAAATTGGCAAACCAGTCCCGTCGGACGGTCTGAAAGGCAGAAATCATAAAGAGGGGCTCCAGTAGATGGGGTAGAGCGGCGGCAAAAATTAAAGCCCGCCGGTCGGAAGAGGGAACCGGCCATTATACTTTATCGGTGGCCGGCTGTCCATCCTGATTACTGGTTGATCAAAATGAGAGGTGGCCCGGTTGTCCGGGGAAAACAGGAAGGGAATAGAAAAACGGGGAGATCCACGGATGTCCCCGTTTTTCTGGAATTGCGAGAATCGACCGGACGTCAAACAGGCGTCCGGCCTTCGTTTTGAACCCCTTTGATTCAGTTGGGGTATTGCGCGTTCAACTCTGATTGGATCAATTCGTACAACTGCCTGTATCCAAAAGTTTGCAGTGGTTTGCCGTTGACGAAATAACCGGGAGTTTTTTGCACATTGAGCGTCTTCACGTCGGCCATGTCCTGCTCGATGATTTTTGCAATGGCAGGGTCATGCATATCTTTTTTGATTTGTTCGATATCCACCCCCGCCCCGGGAAGGATGTCCCATAATCTTTGCGGTTGATAATTATGGTGATTGGCCCAGATATTCTGGGTTTCAAACATGAGATTCAAGGTTTCCCAGTATTTGCCCTGCATCCCGGCGGCTTCAAGAATTTTGACAAAATCGTCGGCACCATCATGGAACGGGGCGTAACGGAGCACCAGCTTGATTTTGCCGGGGTATTTATCCATGATTTGTTTGACAAAGGGGGCAAAGGCCGCGCAGGTTTCACAGGCCGGGTCCATAAACTCAACCAGGTAAACCTTGGCATCATCGCTACCCAGGGTCTTCGAATGATCTCTGACAAAAAGCTCGGCATTATCTGCCGCCATAAAGCCATACTTTTGTATTTGCTGTTCTTTATAATAATTACTGCCAATCACGAAAGCTAAAACCAACACCAAACTGGTTACCCCAACAATTACATACTTCATTTTGATGTTCTCCTTTGCAGGATGATTAATAGGGTGGCAAGGGTTGCAAATGTGAAAAATGAAAGCATCGGAATTGATATAAATCCGAGCAGCTCAAAATATTGTTCCGTGCAGGAAACACCCTGTGTGCAGGGCTGAATGTTTTCCGGAATGATTCCTGCGTATAGCAAGGTATGGTAAAGGGCAATCAATCCACCGAAGATCGTCAGTGGCAGGGCATATTTAACGACGCTTTTGTCAAAAGTCGGGAAAAGACCAGCAGCGAAAATAAAGATTAAAGGAAACAGGCAGATCCGCTGATACCAGCAGAGGACACAGGGTTGATACTCTAGAACGGAACTGAAAAAGATGCTTGTCAGCGTTGCACCACTGACTAAAAGCCAACACAAGAACAGCAGTGCCCAGTTGGTATTCGTTGTTCTGTCGGATTGTGACATAGCTTAAACTCCCGGCGGGGTAATCGTTGATGGGAAAACTCTTCTCGCTAACTGTTATTTTTGCCGGTGAGATATTGCCCCAGCATCTGCCGGGCTCCGGGGGAGTCCCAATGAATCGCTCCCACCAGTTTCTGGCGGAGTACCCCCTGGCGGTCGATGATGTAGGTTTCCGGCACCCCGGTCAGCCCGTAATCCCTGGCCGCTTTACCGTCGGGATCGACGGCGACGGGGAAGTTGGCGCCGATTTGGGCCAGCATCGATTGGGCCAGATTGGGATCGTCGCTATAGAGCACGGTCAGGGTAATAAATTGCTCCCGCGGCAACTGCGCGTAAAGCCTCTGAATGGGGGCGAGCTCATCCCGGCAGGAGGGGCACCAGGTGGCCCAGAAATGGAGGAACACCACCTTGCCCTTGGTTTCGGCCAGGGTCCAGGTCTTACCCTGGAGGTCAACCAAGGTGAAATCCGGGGCCGGACTGTCGATTTGGGCCCCCCGGGGGGCGCGGTCGCAACCGGCGATAAGCAGGAAGAGACAGAACAGGGCAAGATAAACGAAGGTTTTTTTCACGGTCACCCGACCTTGCGAAATTGATTTTGTTCCCGGTGAGATGAAGAAAATCGGTGTCAAGAAGTCCTTTTACAAAAAACCGAATCAAATCGCCCGCAGTTTGTTGCGGGGGATTTGATTCGACCGGGATAAGGCTTAGAGGACCGTTTCGATCTCGGAGTATTCCCCCTCCACCAGCAGGGTGATCTTCATCGGCTTTGAGGTGCGGTTGCGCCAGAACCAGCCGTGTTTTCCGTCAAATTCCGCAACCAGTTCCCCCTCTTCACGCGGGGAGCGCCCTTTCTGCCAGCTCCTGTAGTCGATCTTGTGCTTGACGGAATCGGAGTGACCGTCGAAGTTGGCGGCGGCCCCATCGGTGTACCAGGCATAGCGCGCCCGCTCCCCTTTGTTCAATGTCAGTTTGATCTCTTTGCCCTCGTTGGGGGCCAGGGAGAATTCCATGCTGTCCTTCCGAAGCTCGGTGACCGGCTCGACCGCTGTCGGTACCTCTTCCTGAATTGGTTGCACGGGCTGTATGGCGGCGGGTTCAATGGTGCCCTGCGCCGCCGCTTCCCGCGCCAGGGAGGTCTTGATTGCCCCCATCTTGGTCAACCCCAGAACCTTGCCGAACCCGGTCGGGTCGATGCCATACTCGGCGGGTAGAATGGCGACAACCAGAAGAAAAGCGGCCACCACGGCGGCCACGAAGGTGGACTTGATGAGCTTGGCGCTTGACGGCAAATCTGCCGGATTTGGTATATGCTGCATGGTTTTATATCCTTTTTTGAATGTAATTATTTGATTGGTCTAGGAGACGAAGAAGCCGGTCAACTGGTATCCCACGAGCAGAAAACCTCCCGTCATGAGCAGTACGTTGGCGCCATAGGCGTGGCGCATGAATCCTTTGGTGCGCCGCCAGTACCCCATGGCAATAAGGATCAGGCCCAGGGCCATGAGCTGCCCCAACTCCACCCCCACATTGAAGGCGATCAAATTTGTTAGCAGCCCCTCGGCGGCCACCTCGTATTCCAGAATCTTGGTGGCCAGGCCGAACCCGTGGAAGAGCCCGAAAATCAGGGTGGCCAACTTGGTGTTGGGCTGAAAGCCGAACCACCGCTGGTACGCCCCCATGTTGTCCAGTGCTTTGTAAACGATGGAGAGACCGATGATGGCGTCTATCAGATAGGCGCTGACGCTGACATTCATCAGAACCCCGGCGATCAGCGTCACCGAGTGCCCGACGGCAAACAGGGTGACGTAGATGCCAATGTCCTTGAGGCGGTATAAGAAGAAGATAACTCCGAAGAGAAAAAGTATGTGGTCATACCCGGTGACCATGTGCTTGGCCCCCAGATAGATAAACGGCAGGGTCATGACGCCGCTGATTTCCTGGATATATCCTTTGTCACCTGATGTCACGCCGTGGGCGAGCGCGTCGAGCGCGCCGAGAAGGACCAGCGCCAACAGGACAAAACACCACGTCAGGCCACTCCCGACCGGGTGGATCTTGAACATTTTCATAGCGATCCCTTTGAAGAACGGTTGTTTGGATGAGTAAACGAAAAGATCAGGCGAAACGGGAGATGGCGGGCGGGGCGCGGGCGGGGGGACGGCCGCCAACCCAAGCACCGCTGTCGACCATGACATATGGAGTTTGGCTGGTGCCGGCTTCCGGGTTGGGAATTGCGATTTCCCGGGTAGAGAATACCGCGGGCATCTTTAACTGATTGTCACCATCGGCCTTGCCGCGAAGAGTCTTCCAGCCGGTGTTGTTCTTATGTAAATGCGGGACTTTATCCGGCGCATCGTGGCTGTGTTCCCCGTGGGATTCGGCCTCGCCATGATGCCAGTCTGCATGCCCGGAAACAAAAGAGCTGTGTCCGAAAGTAAGTTCTGCGCCTGCAGAACCATGTTGATGATGCACATGGGAAGACTGCCAGAGCGACACGCACAGGAAGGCCACCACCAGCGTCGGCGCCAGGAAGTATTTCGTCCTCGTATGTCGGAGCAGAAAACTCATGTGCAAACCTTAAAATCCCCAGAATCGATGTGATCGTAAGTCCACTTGGCCGGGTTGGAGGGCAAAATGCCGGGCCCATAAGATCACGGTTTTTTACCTGACCGGGCTCAAAAAAACAACCGTATCCTGCCCCGGCCAGCTTCCGCCAGGTTCTGGCCGGCCTCAAAAACCCGTAAACCGCTGGCGCCACCGCTGCTGATCAGCCATGTACGTTACATTAAGCCCCCCAAGGTCATAATCGACATGGGGGTAAACATCTCAATTGGACGAAACAATACTTTCATTCGGACGCCAGTCAGGTTAGCCTTTGGCCGCCATGAGCACCGCATCGTTCGGTGAAAGGCTGCCGGCGGTGCCGGTTTCACTCCTTTGGGAAAAATCATGAACTCGGATAAACGGAAACGCCAAACCGGAAACAGCTCCGCAGAAGGAAACCGCTGAATGAACCCCACCGCTCCCATCATCTCCAAGGTCTGGAGTTTCTGCACCACCCTGCGCGACGACGGGGTGAGCTACGGCGACTACCTGGAACAGCTCACCTACCTGATTTTTCTCAAGATGGCCGATGAATACGCCGGGCCGCCCTATAACCGCGATGTCGGCATTCCGCCCGAATACCGCTGGCCCACCCTGAGGGCCAAACGGGGTGCCGAGCTGGAAGTCCATTATGTGGAACTGCTGCGCAAACTGGGCACCCGCCGGGGGATGCTGGGCCAGATCTTCACCAAGGCCCAGAACAAGATCCAGGACCCGGCCAAGCTCTACCGCCTGATCGACATGGTGAACAGCACTCGCTGGGCCACCATGGGCGCCGACGTGAAAGGCGACATCTACGAGGGGCTGCTGGAACGCAACGCCGAGGACACCAAGTCCGGGGCCGGCCAGTACTTCACCCCCCGGCCCCTGATTCGGGCCATGGTGGAATGCGTGCGGCCGGAGCCGCTGAAAACCATCGCCGACCCGGCCTGCGGCACCGGCGGCTTCTTCCTGGCCGCCTACGACTTCATCAACAACCAAGCCAACTACAAGCTGGACAAGGCCCAAAAGGCGTTCCTCAAAAACCAGACCTTTCACGGCAACGAGATCGTCGCCAGCGCCCGCCGCCTCTGCCTGATGAACATGTTCCTCCACAACATCGGCGAAATCGACGGCGAAAGCCCCATCTCCCCCAACGACGCCCTGGTGGCCCCGCCGCCCCGCAGCTTCGATTACGTCCTGGCCAATCCCCCCTTCGGCAAGAAAAGCTCCATGAGCTTCACCAACGAGGAGGGCGAGCAGGAAACCGACGAACTCACCTACAACCGCCAGGATTTCTGGGCCACCACCTCCAACAAGCAGCTCAACTTCGTCCAGCACATCCGCACCATGCTCAAAATTACCGGCCGGGCGGCGGTGGTGGTGCCGGACAACGTGCTCTTCGAAGGCGGGGCGGGGGAGACCATCCGCCGCAAGCTTCTGGAAAACACCGATCTCCACACCATCCTGCGCCTGCCCACCGGCATCTTCTACGCCCACGGGGTCAAGGCCAACGTGCTCTTTTTCGACAACCGCGAGGCCAGCCCCCACCCCTGGACCAAAGAGGTCTGGTACTACGACTACCGCACCAACATCCACCACACTTTGAAGAAAAAGCCCCTGGGCTACGGCGACCTGGTCGAGTTCGTCCAGTGCTACCACCCGGCCAACCGCCACCAGCGCACCCCCACCTGGGACGCGGCCAACAACCCCGAAGGCCGCTGGCGCAGCTACAGTTACCAGGAACTGATCGCCCGCGACAAAACCAGCCTGGACCTCTTCTGGCTCAAGGACAAGAGCCTCACCGACCTGGACAACCTCCCGGAGCCCGATGAGCTGGCCGAAGAGATCATCGAAAACCTGGAAGCGGGCCTGAACAGCTTCCGCCAGGTCCTGGCCGGCCTCAAGACCCCGTAACCTGCGGTAGCCGCAGCCCACTGGTCAGCCATAAAAAAATATGGCGTTAGGCCCCGGTTGTGATAAAGTGACGATATGCCAAAAACGGATTTTGAATGGGATCCCAACAAAGACCGGGAGAATCAGCGGAAACACGGGGTCGGTTTCAGCGAAGCACAATATGCATTTGCCGATCCTCGCCGCGTGATTGCGGAAGATTTGAACCACAGCGACCAGGAAAAGCGCTATTACTGTTTTGGCAAGGTTGGCGGCGGCATCCTCACCGTGAGATTTACTTATCGCGACCAAGTGATCCGCATTATCGGAGCCGGGTACTGGCGCAAGGGAAAGGTGATTTATGAGCAGGAAAATCAAGTACAGCGATGAACCCCTTGGGGATTTGCGGGTCATCCCGGACTTTCTCCCCTCTCCGGAAGAACTTGCCTTTCGGGAAGAGTCGGTGAAAGTGACGATTACCCTGAGCAAAAAGAGCGTATCCTTTTTCAAGGAGGAGGCCGGCAAGCATCACACTCAATATCAGCGGATGATCAGACAGTTGCTGGATGCCTATGTCGATAGCCGGCAAAAGGCCGCCTGACGAGGGAGGGAACAAAACCTTGCCGCCCAACCAGAACCCGGAACAACTCGCCCGCGACCGTATCGACCGGCAACTGGCCCAGGCGGGCTGGGTGGTGCAGGATAACAGGGCCATCGACTTCCACGCCGGCCCCGGCATCGCGGTGCGCGAATACCGCACCGACGTCGGCCCCGCCGATTACGTCCTCTTCGTGCACGGCCAGGCCGCCGGGGTAATCGAGGCCAAGGCCGAAGAACAGGGCCACAAGCTCACCGCCGCCGAAGATCAGGCCGCCGGTTACGCCGCCGCCAAGCTCAAGTGGGTCAACAACCACACCCCGCTGCCCCTGGTCTGCGAGGCCACCGGCATCATCACCCGCCTCACCGACAACCGCGACCCCAAACCCCGGGCCCGGGAAATCTTCAACTTTCCCACCCCGGCCACGGTGGCCGAACAACTGGCCCAACCCGACACCCTCCGCGCCCGCCTGCAAACCCTGCCGCCGCTCAACCCCGCCGGCCTGCGGGCCTGCCAGATCAGCGCCATCACCAACCTGGAAGCCTCCTTCCAGGCGGACCACCCCCGGGCCCTGGTCCAGATGGCCACCGGCTCCGGCAAAACTTTTACGGCCATCACCGCCGTGTACCGGCTGCTCAAACATGCCGGCGCCCGCCGCGTCCTCTTCCTGGTGGATACCAAAAACCTGGGCGAACAGGCCGAGCAGGAGTTCATGAGCTACCTGCCCAACGACGACAACCGCAAGTTCACCGAACTCTACACGGTCCAGCGCCTCAAGTCCTCCTACGTGGCGCCGGACAGCCAGGTCTGCATCAGCACCATCCAGCGCCTCTACTCCCTGCTCAAGGACGAACCCCTGGACGAAGCCGCCGAAGAGGCCAACCCCGCCGAGCAAACGGTCAAGCCCAAACAACCCCTGCCGGTGGTGTACAACCCCAGGATCCCGCCGGAGTTTTTCGATTTCGTGGTGATCGACGAATGCCACCGCTCCATCTACAACCTCTGGCGCCAGGTGATCGAGTATTTCGACGCCTACCTCATCGGCCTTACCGCCACCCCGGACAGCCGCACCTACGGCTTCTTCCATAAAAACGTGGTCAGCGAATACGACCACGAAAAGGCGGTGGCCGACGGGGTCAACGTGGGCAACGAGGTGTTTGTGATCGAAACCGAGCGCGGCATCAAGGGCGGCACCATCCGGGCCGCCCGCCAGGTGGAGAAGCGCGAACGCCTCACCCGCCGCCGGCGCTGGGAAATCCAGGATGAAGAGCTGGCCTACACGGCCAAACAACTGGACCGCGCCATCGTCAACCCGGACCAGATCGCCACCGTGATCCGCGCCTTTAAGGACAAGCTGCCGGAAATCTTCCCCGGCCGCCGGGAAGTCCCCAAAACCCTGATCTTCGCCAAGACCGACAGCCACGCCGACGACATCATCCACACCGTGCGCCGGGAGTTCGGCGAGGGCAACCAGTTTTGTAAAAAAATCACCTACCAGGCCGACGAAGACCCCAAATCGGTGCTGGCCCAGTTCCGCAACGACTTCTACCCCCGGGTCGCCGTCACCGTGGACATGATCGCCACCGGCACCGATGTCAAACCCCTGGAATGCCTGCTCTTCATGCGCGATGTCAAAAGCCGCAACTACTTCGAGCAGATGAAGGGCCGGGGCACCCGCACCCTGGACGCCGACGGCCTGAAAAAGGTGACCCCGTCCGCCCCCGGCGGCAAAACCCACTACGTGATCGTCGATGCGGTGGGGGTGACCAAATCGCTGAAAACCGCCAGCCAGCCGCTGATCACCAAACCCTCGGTGTCGCTGAAAGACCTGGCCATGGGGGTTATGATGGGGGCGCGGGACGAAGACACCGTCTCCTCCCTGGCCGGCCGCCTGGCCCGCCTGGACCGCCAGCTTGGCGACCACGAACGCCGGCGGATCAGCGACCAGGCCGGCGGCGTTTCCCTGGCCAACATGGTCGGCCAACTGATCCGGGCCATCGACCCGGACACGGTGGAACAAACCGCCTGCCAACTGGCCGACCTGCCGCCCACCGGCGAACCGGGCGAGGAGGCCCGCAACCAGGCCCGCGCCCAACTGGTGGGCCAGGCCGCCAAGGTCTTCACCGGCCCGCTGATCGAACTGCTGGACTCCATCCGCCGCGACAAGGAACAGATCATCGACCATGACAACCTGGATAACCTGGAAAAGGCCGAATGGGCCGGCGACACCGCCGCCAACGCCCAAGCCCTGGTCCAGGATTTCGCCGCCTACCTGGAGGAACACCGCGACGAGATCGAGGCGCTGACCATCTACTTCCGCCACCCCGCCCGCCGCTTTCAAGTGACTTACGAGATGATCAGCCAACTGCGGGAGCGCCTGCGCCAGGACCGCCCCAAGCTGGCCCCCCTGCGGGTCTGGCAGGCTTACGCCCACCTGGACCAGTACCAGGGCGAAGGCCCGCTCAGCGAACTGACCGCCCTGGTGGCCCTGGTCCGCCGGGTCTGCGGCCTGGACCAGACCCTGGCCCCCTACGCCGCCACCGTCCGCAAAAACTTCCAGCGCTGGATCATGCAGCACCACAGCGGCGCCGGCCAGAAATTCAACGAAGAACAGATGGCCTGGCTCCACATGATCCGCGACCACATCACCAGCTCTTTCCACCTGGACCGCGACGACCTGGAAATGGCCCCCTTCAACGCCCAAGGCGGCCTGGGCAAGATGCACCAACTCTTCGGCACCCGAATGGACGAGGTGATTGAGGAATTGAACAGGGAGCTGGCGGCGTGAGTAAGGCGATCAACTTAAAAAACGGCGAACTCCCCGCTGGCTGGACGATTAGCAAATTGCCGGAGTTCACCCGCATTGTTATGGGGCAGTCTCCATCTTCCAAGACTTACAACCACAACAAAATCGGATTGCCATTTTTTCAGGGAAAAGCGGAATTCGGCGATATTTACCCGCAAGTGGACAAATATTGCTCTGAGCCGAAAAAAATAGCGGAGCCCGGTGCCACCTTGCTGTCGGTTCGGGCGCCGGTGGGACCAACCAATCTGGCAAAGGAAAGATCGTGCATTGGCCGAGGGTTGGCGGCCATTCATCCGAAGGGAAATATTGACCCCAAATTTATCTTCTATCTTTTTCGCAGTATAGAGCCCGATATTTCCGATAAAGGAACCGGCTCAACGTTCAAGGCAGTGACAAAGTCCTTTGTGGAGGAACTGGAATTTGGTTTGCCTCCCGTGGACGAGCAAAACCGGATCATAGCCAAAATCGAAGGACTGCTCTCTGAACTGGACAAGGGCGTCGAATCCCTCAAAACCGCCCGCGAACAACTGAAAATCTACCGCCAGGCCGTCCTCAAACACGCCTTCGAAGGCAAACTCACCGCCCGCTGGCGCGAGGAAAACGCCGACAAGCTCGAATCCCCCGAACAACTCCTCGCCCGCATCCAGCAAGAACGCGAAACCCGCTACCAGCAACAACTGCAAGAGTGGAAAGTAGCGGTCAAGGCATGGGAGAAAAACGGTAAAGAGGGCAAGCAGACGGGTAAGCCATCTAAGCCCCTCTTGTTCACTGCTGACGGATCTGACAATTATCCACTGCCTGCCGGTTGGACAACTATTAAGTTGGGTGACTTGGCTGCGGAATCAGTTCTTGGAAAGATGCTCGACAAAGAAAAAAATACCGGTACCATGTGTCCGTATTTGGGCAATATCAATGTGCGCTGGGGGGCATTTGATCTTGCCAATCTGAAATCAATGAAGATCGAGGATTCAGAAAAAAAACGATACGGTTTACATAAAGATGACTTGGTTATTTGCGAGGGAGGCGAACCGGCACGTTGTGCGATCTGGAAAGGTGACTCCGGCAAAATGTTCATACAAAAGGCTCTGCATAGGGTTCGCTTCACGGAATCCTACGATCCTAACTTTGCCTATTACTATATCGTTTATGCTGCCGCTACACAGCGCATTGCAACGTACTTTACCGGGACAACAATCAAGCATTTGACTGGCACTGGCTTGCAGAAGATAGAATTTCCTCTTTGCTCAATAGCGGAGCAAAAAGAGATTGTCTCATTGCTAGACAAGCAGCTGGCCAGTATCGAAGCGTTAGATTCGGAAATATTTACTGGGCTAAGGAAATCCGAGATTCTACGCCAAGCTACCCTCAAAAAAGCCTTTTCCGGTCAACTCGTTCCACAAAATCCAGAGCAACTTGTCGTGCAGGAAAAATTGGCAATATAAATAAAACCAATAAAAGCAAGGGGGATGGGACTTATGGAAAGGTATAAAAATATTGGTGGTGACTCCGGTGTTGCGGCGTATGAGATTGGTCAAGGGTCAATCACAGTCCAATTTAGAGATGGGGCCACCTATCTTTACACCAGTCAAAGTGCCGGCGTGGCTAACATTGCGGAGATGCAAGGTCTTGCAGTAGCAGGCCACGGGCTCAACAGCTTCATCAATCGCGTTGTTCGCAAGGGGTATGCGCAAAAACTTCGTTAGTCACAACAACCGCTATTAAGGCTCAATGGGCTTAATCTGACCGGAGAATAACATGAGCGAAGCCTCGGCATTACTGACCAAGTGGTTTTCAGAACGACCCCAATGGCTCCAGATTGCGGCAACGCGACTCCTTAAACAAGCTGATCTTTCGGAAAAGGACATCGCTGAGATTGCTGCATTGTGCCAGCAGGAAGCCGATGGGAAGCTGCCCAAAACGGCTTGTTCCTTGCCTGCTTCCGCGTTTTCCCAAGGCGCTGCAGGCACTTTACGTTTGTGTTCAATCAGTGAGGTCGAAGGAGTAAACGCTCTGGCTCCGAAAAAGCCTCTAGAGTTTGGAAAAGGCAATATCACGGTTGTTTACGGCAATAATGGGTCCGGTAAATCTGGTTATGTCAGGCTTCTCAAGCATGTATGCGGTGCCCGCGAACCGGGTATCCTGCACCGCAATGTTTATAAGCCTGGCACCGTTGTACAGAAGGCCAGCATTTCATTTGAGAAGGACGGCATTCCTAAGATCCATACGTGGTCAGGACATGGCGTCTGCGATGATCTCAACGGCGTTGATATCTTTGACACCTCATTTGGCAAAGTCTTTGTCAACAGTGAAGACGAGGTAAGTTACGAGCCGCCGGTATTATCATTTTTTAGTTCGCTTATCCTGGTATGTGAAAAGGTCGCAGCTGCTTTGGACGCTGAGGCCTATAGTCACCAATCAAAAAAACCGAATATCCCAGCCGATAAAAAAGCGACCTTAGAAGGTATCTGGTACGAATCCATCAGTGCAAAGACTACACCCCAAGACATCGGCAAGCATTGCACTTTTGGCAGCACTGACGAGACTGAAATGCAAACGCTGCAACAGCGCCTAACTGAACAGGCACCATCGGAAAAAGCGAAGCAGCTCAGGAAGCAGAAGCAACATATAGACACGCTGGTCCAAGATGCCCAAAAGTATCTGAAGCAATTATCAGACGAAAATTGCCGACGGATCTTTGCTGCCAAGAAGAATTCCATCCTCAAGAAGACAGCGGCAGATACGGTGGCAGAAAAGGTATTCGCTGACGGCGAGTTGGAAGGAATCGGTTCTGATGTCTGGAAAGAGCTTTGGGAAGCGGCCCGTAACTACTCCGTATCGGTTGCCTACAAAGAAGCCGAGTATCCGAATGTTTCTGATGGTTCGCGTTGTGTCCTGTGCCATCAGCCCTTGACCCATGAGGCCAAGAATCGATTGAGCTCCTTCGAAAGTTTCGTGAAGGGTGAAATGCAAAAAGCCGCAATAGATGCGGCCAAGGAATATGAGACCGCCAGTAAAACTATCGAGGCGTTGCCGACATTGGAGACGCTGAAGACACGTATCGATGCGGCAGGCATTCCACAGGAGGAGGTCGCCAGCCAGGTGACGAAATTCTTTGCTCAATTGCAGGCTAGGAAAGACCAGCTCCCTGGGATCGCTCCCGAAGAAGCCATTCCCGGTCCTCTGCTGTCGCCGAAATGGATCGAAGAAGCCAACGCCCATTCGAATGGCCTCGGTGTACTCGCGGCAAAATATGACGAAGACGCCAAAAGCGACAATCGAGACGAAGTCAAAAAAAAGCTGAACAGTTTACAGGCCAGAAAGTGGTTGTCTGAGCACCGCGTCGCCATCGATGAAGAAGTCAACCGATTTAAGCTGCTGCACCAGATTCAGGTAGCCAAGAAGTTGACCAATACCAAAGCCCTGTCTCAGAAAAAAGGGGATCTGGCAGAAGCATTGATCACAGAAGCATTTGTGCAAAGATTCAACGAGGAACTCAAGACCATCAGAGCGTCTCAGGTGAAGGTTGAGCTCGTGAAATCAAAAGTCTCCAAGGGCCGAGTCCTTCATAAGCTCCAGCTTCGAGGTGCCTCTCATAATGGCCTTGCCGATGTCTTGAGCGAGGGAGAAAACCGGATCGTTTCCATTGCGGCATTTTTAGCCGACGTTACCGGCAAGAGCAACCAGGCCCCGTTTATCTTCGACGATCCAATATCCTCGCTTGACCAAAGCTATGAGGAGGCCGTGGTTCAAAGGCTGATCGAGTTGTCACAGGACAAGCAGGTCATTGTCTTTACTCACCGCCTGTCCTTGTTGGGAACTGTCAGGCATTTTGCCGAGAAGAAAGCCATCAAGCCCGATGTGGTTAGCATTCGCTCTGCGGGCTGGGGTGCCGGAGAGCCAGCTCCCATTCCTCTTTCACAGAGTGACATCAAAGCCGCCCTGAACACTCTTATGAATCAGCGTTACCAGGATGCAAAGAAGGCGAGTGATGATGGAGATTTTGACCGCGCGGAGCGAGAATTGAAATCCATCTGCAGTGATTTTCGAATACTTGTAGAGAGAGCCATTGAAAATGATCTGCTTTGCGGGGTGGTTCAAAGATTCCAGCGTCCGGTCCATACGTTGAAGCTCAAGGATCTAGCCAAGCTGAAGGGCGCGGATTGTAATCTCCTTGATTCCCTCATGACCAAATACTCAGTGTTTGAACACTCACAACCTACAGAATCACCAGTAGAACTGCCGAAGCCAGACGAACTTCTGGCCGATATGACTTCACTAAAAAATTGGCGTGAAGAATACGCGAAGCGCTCTGCCTCTGCGGTGGCCGGGTAACAGTATGAGAATTCTTCACACATCAGACTGGCACATCGGCCGCACCCTATACGGGCGAAAACGCTATGAGGAGTTCGAAGCCTTTCTGGCCTGGCTGACGGAGACGATTCAACAGAATGCAATTGATGCCCTGCTGGTGGCGGGTGACATCTTTGACACCAGCACTCCGAGCAACCGAGCCCAGGAGATCTATTACCGTTTCCTGTGCCGGGTGGCCGCCTCATCCTGTCGGCATGTTGTCGTTGTCGCGGGCAACCACGATTCTCCTTCCTTTCTCAATGCCCCCAAGGAGCTGCTCAAAGCCCTTGATGTCCACGTAGTCGGTAGTAGCACGGAAGACCAGGAAGACGAAGTGCTGGTGCTCCATAATGAGCAGGATGTTCCGGAACTGATTGTCTGCGCCGTGCCCTACCTCCGGGACAGAGATATCCGCGTGGCGGAAGCTGGCGAGAGTGTCGAGGATAAGGAGCGGAAGCTGATTGACGGTATCCGCAATCATTATGCTACCGTCGCCGCCCTGGCCGAGCAGAAGCGCAATGAACTCGGTGTTGATATTCCCGTCGTTGCTATGGGACACCTGTTTACTGCCGGCGGCCAAACCGTCGACGACGATGGCGTGCGTGAACTCTATGTTGGCTCCCTGGCTCATGTGACGGCCGGGATTTTCCCTGAATGCTTCAACTACTTGGCGCTTGGACACCTTCACGTCCCGCAGAGGGTGAACGGCTTCGAAACCATCCGGTATAGCGGTTCTCCTCTGCCCATGGGGTTTGGCGAGGCAAAACTGCAGAAGAGTGTTTGCCAGGTTGAATTTCGGAGCATGGCCGCATCCGTACAACTGATCGACGTGCCGGTGTTTCAAAAGCTTGAGCGGGTCAAGGGAGGCTGGGACGGCATCTCAAGCCGCATCCTCGATCTGTCGGCAACTGGCTCCCAAGGCTGGCTCGAAGTCATCTACGACGGCATTGAGTTTATTGGCGACTTGCGTGAGCGTCTGGAGGCTGCGATCTCCGGCACCCAAATGGAAATCCTCCGGATAAAGAACAACCGGATCATCGACCGGGTGCTAGGACAAATCCATGCAGAGGAAACACTTGACGACCTGAACGTGAATGATGTGTTCGAACGATGCCTCGCCGTTCATGACGTACCCGAAAATCAGCGGCCGGAGCTGCTTCGGGCCTACCAGGAAGCGCTCTCGTCTCTCTATGAAGACGATGCGCAGGCGGAGTAGAGAGGCTGTCGATGAGGATACTGCAGGTACGTTTCAAGAATCTGAACTCACTGGTCGGAGAATGGGAGATTGATCTGACGCACCCGGCCTTTGCGTCTGACGGCATCTTTGCCATCACCGGCCCCACCGGGGCGGGGAAGACCACGATCCTCGATGCCATTTGCCTCGCTCTTTACGGCCGGACACCTCGGCTTAACAAGGTCACCAAGAGCGGAAATGAAATCATGTCTCGCCAGACCGGCGAATGCTTTGCCGAGGTGACCTTCGAAACCCAGACTGGGCGTTACCGGTGTCACTGGAGCCAGCACCGGGCGCGCAAGAAGCCGGCTGGCGAGCTCCAGGCCCCGAAGCATGAGATCGCCAATGCCGATTCCGGTGAGATTTTCGAATCCAAGATCAGAGGAGTCGCTGACCAGATCGAGACGGCTACCGGCATGGATTTTGATCGTTTCACCCGGTCCATGCTGCTGGCCCAAGGTGGTTTCGATACCTTTCTCAAGGCTGAAGCGGATAAGCGGGCTCCGATCCTGGAGCAGATAACGGGTACAGAGATCTACAGCCAGATATCCATCCGTGTCCATGAGCGCCAGCGCGAAGAGCGGGGGAAACTGGACCTGCTCTTGGCTGAAACGGCAGGAATCGTGATTCTTGAGCCGGAGCAGGAAATAGAGATTGGGCAGGCACTCGAGACAAAGCAGAAGGAAGAGGCAGACCTCACCGTCAAGTCCGCTGACACCGAGAAGGCCATTGCCTGGCTTACCACCATCGATGGCCTGAAGAAGGAAATCGTCAATCTGGCCGATGAGGCGAGCAGGCTGCAAAGCGATATCGATGAGTTCAAGCCGGATCGTGAAAAGCTCAACCGGGCTTTGAGCGCAGCCTCTCTGGATGGCGCATACGCAACGCTCACCGCCACCCGCAAGCAGCAGGCGGATGACGGAAAAGCTTTGAATGCTGAGGAAGTGGCTCTTCCTGGCTTGGAGTCCTCCGCCAAGGCACAGGCCGAGTCGCTGAAATCGGCTGAACTACAAACCGCTCGTGTCAAAGCTGAGCTGAAAACTGCCGCGCCTACATTGCAGAAGGTTCGCTCCCTCGATCAGAAACTTGCTGATCAGAAAAAGGCTGTTACGGAAGGCGAAGAGGGCTGCAAGAAGGATGTGGATAAGATTGATGCAGACAGACAAACCATTCTCAAAGAGCAGGGAAAACGCTCCAAGGCTCATGAGACTCTTGAAATTGTTGACGGGTATCTCAAGGAGCATGCACAGGATGAATGGCTGATTAGCGGCCTGGCTGGCGTTGAAGAACAGTTGAGCGGCCTGCTCTCCAGGCAAAAAGAGATCCAGCAGAAAGAGACCGATCAAGAAAAGGCCGCGAAGGTCTTGAAACAGACGACAAAGTCACTCGACGACTGTCAGAAGCGATTCGGCGTTCGGAAGCAGGAGCTGGATGGTGCATCAAAACAGCTTCAGGCAGGCAAAGATGCTTTAAGCCGGCTACTGGGGGACCGCTTGTTGCGAGAATACCGCACCGAGAAGGAAACCCTGCTGCGTGAAATGGCTTTCCTGACGAAAATAGCTGAGCTTGAAGATCATCGGGCAAAACTGGAAGACGGCAAGCCTTGTCCGCTCTGTGGTGCAACCGAGCACCCCTTCGCGGAAGGGAATGTGCCCGTTTCCGATGAAGCCGAACAGAAGATCGACGCGCTGACCAAGCTGATCAGCGAGGCTGAGGATCAGGAAGCCGCTATCAAAAAACTTGAAGAAGCGGAGGCTTTGGCCCGTAAAAACCTGACGGATGCAGAAAAGCAGGAGTCAGCAGCGGCGAATGACAAGAAGGCTGCCGAGAGAGCCATTGTCGAGATAAAGGAAGGCCTGGAAAAACTCCGCTCTGGTTTTACCGAACACAAGCTGGCCGTATCAAGAAAACTCCTTCCGCTTGGTGTTACGGACATCCCCGAGACGGACCTTGCATCACTGCCCGAGACCCTCAGGGCGCGGCTGAAGGCATGGCAAGGCCAGATTAAGAAAAAAGCTGAAATCCAGAAACAGATTGCCGATCTCGACAGCGAGATGAAGCGACTGGATGCGGTTATCGAAACTCAAAGCACCGCCCTGGCCGAAAAACGGGGACGCTTGGAGACCTTGAACAAGGAGTACACCGCCGGAAGTGACGAGAGAAAAGCTTTGTACGGTGAAAAGAACCCTGACGATGAGGAACTCCGCCTCAACAAGGCTGTTTCTGATGCCGAGAGTGCTGAAAAGCAAGCCAGAGATCAGCACAATGAACTGCAACAAAAATGGAATACCGCAAAGGCCCATGTTGAATCTCTGCAAAAGCGCATCGCCCAGCAAGAGCCGGAACTGAAAAGGTTGGAAGTTGAATTTTCCGCAACGTTTGTGCATGTGAGCTTTTCAGATGAAGAACATTTTTTAGAGGCCAGACTGCCCCTTGAACAGAGGAATGAGTTGGCTACAAAGGCCAAGGAGCTGGATGATCGCCAAGCAGACCTCAATGCCAGGCGAAAGGATCGGGAAACCCGTGTGGCCACGGAAATGGCCAGAAAGGTTACCGATAAATCACTGAATGAGCTCGAACCCCAATTCAAAGAGTGCGAAGAATCCCTGAAAGAGTTGCGGGATATCATTGCCGGCCTCAAGCACAAGCTGAGTGAAAATACGGCTGCAAAAGAGCGGATAAAGGAAAAGCAAACGGCTATCGAAGCCCAGCAAAAAGAATGCCGCAGGTGGGAGAATCTACACGAACTGATCGGCTCCGCAGACGGCAAGAAGTACCGCAATTTTGCCCAGGGGCTGACCTTTGAAATGATGATTGGTCACGCTAACCGGCAATTGCAGAAAATGACCGACCGCTACTTGCTGGTCCGTGATGACACGCAGCCCCTGGAACTCAACGTGGTTGACAACTACCAGGCGGGGGAAATCCGGTCTACGAAGAATCTTTCAGGCGGCGAAAGCTTTATCGTCAGTCTGTCCTTGGCTCTGGGTTTGTCTCATATGGCCAGCAAGAATGTCCGGGTGGATTCGCTGTTTCTGGACGAAGGCTTTGGCACGCTGGACGAGGACGCCCTTGACACTGCCCTAGAAACCCTTGCAGGTCTGCAGCAGGAAGGAAAACTAATCGGCGTAATTTCGCATGTGCCGGCGTTGAGGGAACGCATAACGGTACAAATTCAAATTGCCCCCAAATCTAGCGGTCATAGCACTATTGGTGGCTATGGGTGTAGACGAGTTGGAAATTAAATGACTCCTGTGGAATGTGTTAGAGTTGGTCGGACTATAAACAAAGGCCAATCCCTGGAAATGTTTTTCATCGACGGCAAGCCGGATGGCATGCGGACCGCCGACGTGTTCAATTGGACCGGCCATGTCCTGATGGCCCCGCGCACTCGGCTCAGCACCGCCTTGAAGCGGGTCTTGGTGGCGTCATGATACTGGAAGGCGGCGCTGCTTTAGTAACAATCATTGGTGGCCTTTATGGGGGGTGGCGGTATTTAAAGAGCAAATATCGCAAGGGGCAATCTCAGGAAGTTCAGCAGAATAAGAACGAAACCCTTGATCTCGTAAAACGGTTTCTTTTAATTTACAAATCTCATGGCATCGAACGCACCCAGTTGCCTCGTTTCCTGGCACCAGATAACAACCTTTCGCTGGCTGATGTTAGTACCGATAAAAAACTGCTCCTAGCCCTTACTGAGGATGTTCTCAATAGAACCTGTGATAGCTTTGGGGTCAGGCGAGAATGGTTAGACGGGAAGGATGGCCCAATATACCCTTATTTCTGGTTTGACAAGAATCTGGGTGAATTCATCGATTTTCTTGCCGATCTTAAGAGTCATCACGAAGAGATTCAAATGCTTGCAATCAAATGCCCCGAGGACAAACTCGAAAAACAAGGAGAAGACCGAGAGGTAGCCATTTTGCTACGTGCTAAAATTGCCCATTTGGGGCACTTCAGCGAGGACTCTATTTGGAAATAT